>NZ_JBDPMH010000040.1:0-69612 GCF_039871735.1 Plantactinospora sp. B24E8 | reverse complement strand
ACTCATGACCCCATCCTGGGCCGTCACCACGCCAACAACAGTATTCAACGCTTCTCGATCCTGAACTCGCCCTGTCCGACGGACTTGCTATGAGCCGCTGGCCTCAACTCACCCTGACAGACAGGGCAGCCGCCAACCGCTACGACAAGGCAGCCTGAACAGCAAGACGGCGCGCACCCTCCTGACGAAGGTGCGCGCCGCCGGCGCATGTCAGTGCGGGTGAAAGCCGTTCTCCAAGTCGAACATCATGCCCTCGGCCTTGGCGCGCAGCGCGGCGATCACCCGGCGGGCCAGCAGCTCCGACATCCGCTCCCGGATCTGCGCCTGGTCGCACCAGGCCCAGCTGCGCAGCTCGTCCGGCGGCAGATGGATGTCAGCTGTGCCCAGCTCGTCGAGGGTGCCACCGTCGTAGACGAACATGACACCCTCGGTGCGTCCCGGCCGCGGCGGCACCCAGTCGGTCACCAACAGCCGGCCGGGGACGATCGACTTGCCCAACTCCTCCTTGACCTCACGGACCGCCGCCTGCCGGGGTGACTCGTCGGCGTCGACGCACCCGCCGACGATCTCCCAGTAGTCCTTGTAGGCGGGCTCGACCAGCAGAGCCCGCCTGGCAGCGTCGGTGAACAGAACCGCGGCGCCCATGCGTTTTCGTGGAAGCGTCGCCGTGTAGTCGCCGGATGGAGTGCTCACCACCGCAGGCTACCCGTGCCGGCGACCTCACCACGCACCTTCGGCACTCTTACGAGGCCAGCGTCGCCCACAGACAACCCGTTCCGCATCCATTGAATTGGAACACCTCACGCAGACACGGCATCCCTCCCGGCGCATCTGCTCTGACTGGTTGGCGCGGCGACAATCTGCTACCGTCTGCGACCGCATATTCTCTAACTGTGAGGCGGACCGGTGGACGGCTTCCATCGATGAAGCCGTGGCCGGGGGAGGAATGCCAGACAAAGCGCCGGCCTCGCCCAGTGCGCCCGAGGTTCTCGCTGCGGTGCCGACTCCTCGAGAGTCGGACGAGACCGGAAACCCGGGCCGGTGGATGGCGTCGGCGGGGTTGGCGGGCAGCGTGTCGCCCATCCAGGTCGCACCGAGCGTCTTGGCGAAGCGCAACCACAGCTGTCCTACTTATTTAGCGGTCAAGTCCCGCCCTGCGCTCGAGCCGCTTGGTTGGCCGCGCCTCGACAAGCCGCCGGTGCCGGTCCGCTGCGTGATGGACGCTTTGGACGCGGTGGAGTTCCGGGACAGGCCGGTCGATGACGCGGTGGCCGCGGTGACCTGCGAACAGATGCTGTCGGCTGGAGTCGAGGCATTCGTCCGTGCGGCCGTTGAGGGGGTATCTGACGATGGCTGAGAGCTCGCCACCGCTGGAGCCGGTGCCCTTCTGGTGGGTGGTTCAGTACGCCGATCAGGGGATACGCGAGCTATGGACGTGGGGCCGTCGTTACCGGTCTGACGACGGGTCCACGCGGGAGCTGAGACTGCTGCGCTTGAGCGGAGCGGTTGCGCGCCCGCGCAGCCAACCGGAGATCGCGGTGGCCGCGTACACCGCCGCGAGCTACCAGCATCCACTGGTCGGTCCGCTCACCCTCGATTCGCAGCAATTCGACGTCAGCGGCAAGTCCGACCAGCACCTCGTGGTGTTCACCGCCGAACCAGACAGCTCATCCCACGAGGCACTGAAGTTGCTCGCCCAGTGGACGAACACGCCGGTGGCTTGAAATCCCCGTTCCGAAAGTGCCCTTCCTCCGATTCAGCATCGTGGTTGTAGACCTGTTCTATGGCCGGGGCCGGGCGCGGACGCCCGATCACCCATCCACGTCGGGACGTGGTGGGCGCGATCCGCTACCTCGATCGCACCGGCTGCCAATGGAACGCGCTGCCTGCCGACTTTCCCCACCACAAGCTCGTCTACCACTACTTCAAGACCTGGAACGGGGACGGGACGCTCAACCGCATGCACAACAGCCTGCGCGAACAGGTCCGCGTGCAGGACCGCGACGCCGCCCGACCCCTGCTCTGGGCGCTACACGCCTGATTCCTCGGCATCCGCTTGGTCTGGGCCGACAGCGCCTACGCCGGCAGAGTCGTCGACTGGGCCGCCGCCCACCTCGTCCTGGCCGTGCGGATCGTCGCGAAGCTCGCGGGGCAGACCACCTTCGTCGTCCTGCACCGCCGCTGGTGCGTCGAACGCACCTTCTCCTGGATCAACCGGTGCCGACGCACCGTCCGCGACTACGAACGGCTACCCGAGCACCACGAGGCGATGGTCCAATGGGCCATGATCATCATGACCAGCCGCCTCGCCCGCCACCAAAACCCCTGATCCCCTTACTTACCAGGGTCTGAGCGTTCCGGGTTCTCTGCGAAGACCTGGGCCGCGACCTGGTAGCCGTCGAACGCGCGTGCTACGCCGGCGTAGGCCGCGACCTGAAGAAAGACTTCGGCGATCTCTTCCTTGGTGGCGCCGGCGTTGAGCGCGATGCGGAGTTGACCACGGAGGGGCTCCAGGACGCCGAGGGTCGCCGCGATGGTGACGGACACCAGTGCCCGCGTCCGTGTATCTAGGTGCTCGGTGCGCGGCCAGACGTCGCCGAAGGCGTGCATCGTCGCGATCCGTTTGAAGTCTGCGCCGTTAGCTGGCTCACCAGGGGTGGCGCCAAGAAAGCGCTCCAGGCGGAAGCCCAGCAGACGCTCAGCCGTGTCCAGCGCGGCGGCGTACCTCGGGTCTGTCGCCGCAGATGCCGGATCGTTCATCGTCACGATGCTCACTCTTCCATGTACAAGGACGAAGCGGCCGAGATCTGGCATTTCGATCGTGACTGAGGATCGCACCTAGTCAAGCTGATCAAGGAAGAGCGAGCCTGGGCCCATCAGCCCCGACGTAGCTGGCCTCGGACTCAGCCGTCAGCGGGCCACCCATGTCGACAGCGGCACTTGCCCAGATGGTGGAACCAGCGCGGATCAGAATCCCGCTACCACGGGCGCCGCTGCCCTTTTTGCCACGTCAACCCCGGCAATCGGCCCAGGTTGAGGTGGGGCTGTGGGTGCTCGGTGGGTGCTCGGACGTCGGGGAACTGACACGGACGCTCCGGGACGGGGCCGGACTTCTGGCCGCTCACGAGGCGGGCCAAACTATCGATCAACCTCCATGCGTGACGCTTCCGGGCCCTGGACCTGCACGGACGCGGTGGGATGCGGCCGGACTGAAGTGGTTGCCGTCGGACAGATTTTGCGATAGAGTCGAGCGTGGGAAAGTGGGCTACGGATCAGAAGGTTAGGGGTTCGAATCCCTTCGGGCGCACAAGCTTGACCAGGCAATATTCAACTTCATCTCGGTGTTGTTGATCTTTGTGGCCCCGTGTGGGTCGCGTTTGTGACCCACCTCGGAAGCCAGGGTCAAGCCGTTGACCTGGCTTTTTGGCCAGAACGCAGGGGATTCGCGCAGGTCCTACTTTTGGTCAGCGCGAGTCCGCCACTTGTCGTACTGAAGGTCATCCGATCGGTAGCCTCTCATCTTGTTGCTCGCCGCCTACCTTGTCTCGGCGCGGTGGCGGAGCTGATGTCCAAGAACAAGGCCGGTCTGGTGTACAGGCGCTGCGGGTGCCGGTGCGAGCAGACGAACCAACAGCTCGGGGCGCGTTGTCCTCTCCGAGTCGAGTCGGATCATGGCAGCTGGTACTTCGCCGTCCAGGTGACGAGCCTGGACGATCGACGAGTACGCATCCGCAGGGGTGGCTTCCGCAGCAGTTGGGAGGCGGAGCGAGCGTCCTGGGAGTTCCTTCAGCTCCCCGACGCGCAGGTCGCGTCTGAGTCGTGGACGGTGGGACGCTGGTTGGAGTACTGGCTGTCAGGCTTGGACGGGCGGCTGCGCCCTACAACCCTCCTGAACTACCACAGCACCGTGAAGAACCACCTTGTACCGTTCGGAAACTCGGCCGTGGGCGCTGACGTGCGACTTTGTCCGCCGTGAGATCGACGAATGGTGTCATGCTGCCGGTCATGATCCTGTCGTGCGGCTACCTGATTCTTCGTCAGACACTGCGGTTGATCATCCTGTTGGTCCGCGGCGGGCACGCCAACGCGGTTGAGGTGCTCGTGCTGCGGCACGAGGTCGCGATACTGCGTCGGCAGGTGCGCCGTCCGGATCTGGAACCGGCCGACCGGGCGGTGCTGGCCGGCCGGTCGAGGCTGCTGCCGCGGGCGCGGTGGTCGGCGTTCTTCGTCACCCGGGCCACGTTGTTGCGCTGGCACCGCAGCCTGATCGCGCGGCGGTGGACCTACCCGAGACGGCGGCGGGGTCGCCCACCGGTCACGGCGGAGGTGCGCCAGTTGGTGCTGCGGCTGGCCCGGGACAACCCCGCCTGGGGATGCCGGCGCATTCAGGGCGAGTTGGCCAACCTGGGCTACCGGTTGGCGGCCAGCACGGTCTGGGCGATCCTGACCAAGGCCGGTGTAGGTCCGGCACCACGGCGGGCGGGACCGACCTGGACCGGGTTCCTCACCGCGCAGGCCAAGGCGTCCTGTCCTGCGACTTCCGGCACGTCGATACCATCGGTCTGACCCGCGTCTACGTCCTGTTTCTGATGGAGATCGCTAACCGGCGGGTACATCTGCTCAGAGCCACGACCAACCCGACCGGTGAGTGGGTGGCGCAGCAGGCCCGCAACCTCATGCTGGACCTGGGCGAGCGGGCCGATCGGTTCCGGTTTTTTTTATCCGGGACCGAGACGCCAGGTACACCGCCGGGTTCGACACCGTCTTCCACGCCGAGGGTGTCGAGGTGCTCCGGACGCCACCGCAGGCGCCCCGGGCGAACGCGTTCGCGGAGCGCTGGGTACGCACGCTCCGGCGGGAATGCCTGGACCGGATCCTGATCTACACCACCCGGCACCTGCTCGCCGTGCTCGGCGCCTACCTCACGCACTACAACGGACATCGGCCGCATCAGGGCCGCGGACAACGTCCACCTGATCGAGACACGGCCCCAGCGCCGGTGACCGATCTGGGGGCCGTCCGAGTACGGCGCAGGAGGGTGGTCCATGGCTTGATCAACGAGTATGAGCAGGCCGCATGGCCGGAACCGAGTTCTCGAACGGCACAGGTGAACACTGCATCGGAGACAGGGGTTCGGCGTCACGCGCCTGCCCCTGTTAGCCAGTCAGGGTTTCGACTGGCTGGCCGGTGATCGCGGCGATGAGGCCGAAGTCCTTGTCGACGGCGAGGACGGTCAGTCCCGCCTTCTCGGCAGTCGCCGCGATCAAGAGGTCAGGGATTGACGGAGCGCGGTGCTGGCCGCGATCGGCAAGTAGCATCTGCACTTCCAGCGCCCGGTCCTCAATGGCGGGTGTCAGGTGCTCGACCGGCATCAAGGACAGTGGCGGCGTAGCGAACTGCCGGCGTCCCACCTCTCCGGAACGTGCCGAGTAGCCGAGTTCGAGCCGGGTGATGGTGGAGAGCCGAACGAGCCCTCGGCTGATGCGCGCGCTCCACTCGTCGCGGTTCGCCGCTTCGCCGAGTTGAAGCCGGATGTACGCGGACTTGTCGATCAGCCAACTCGTCACCGCCACGCGTTCTCCATCACCGCCGGGTCGGCAAGATCCGCGAATGCCTCTGCGGACCGTTGCCAGTCCTCGGCGGTAACCGTCCGCTCGCCGGCGGGGCTGAGGTTCTCCTCGAACTTGCGGCGTAGGTACTCGTTGCGGGATAGCCCGAGGTTAGCGGCTGCGGCGTCGATGCGGTCGATGGCTTCTTGACTGAGGTCGCGGACGAGGATGTTAGGCATGCGGCACCTCCGATTCCGGGCCAATGCTATCACGATATCACTACGGATAAGAAGGTTAGGGGTTCGGATCCCCCCCCGGGGGCGCACAGGTTTCACCAGGCAATATTCATGATCGCCGCTGACTTTCGGGTTGGTGTGGGTCGCATGTGGGTCACGTCTGTGACCCACAGGTCGGACCTGGTGGGGCCGCGTTGACCTGGGGCTTTGGGGTTGATGCGCAGCGGATTCGCGCACGGATGATGCGGATCCGCTCTTCTCGTCCGCGCTGACGAGCCCATCGGTTGATGATCATCATGTGCCTGTTGTCAGCCTGGGTCCGCCAGCTCGTGCGGTAGACAAGTTCGATCTTCAGCGTCGACCAGAAGTTCTCCATCAGCGCGTTGTCGAATGAGCCGCCGACCGACCCCATCGAGGGCAGGATCCCGTCGTCCTGTAAGCGTTCTGCGCACCGGAAGGACGTGTAGTTCGAGGCCCTGTCGCTGTGGTGGATCAACTGGCCGTCGCGGACGTCGCGGGACCAGATCCCGTATCCGAGGGCGACGAGGATGAGGTCGGTGTCGCAGCGGTCGGAGGTCTTCCACCCCGACGATCCGGCGGGAGAACGCGTCACGGACCGCGGCGAGCCAGAACACGCCCTCACCGCACGGGACGCGGGTGGCGTCGGCGACCCACAACCGGTTCGGCCCAGTGGCGGTGAACTGCCGGTTGACCAGATCCGGCGCCGGCGTCGCCCGTGGATCCTGTCGTGTGGGGCCGCCGCGCCAGCCACGACGCAGGAACGCCCCCGGCCAACCCTGGCCGGCCGTCAACCGCTCGACGCGCTTGCGGCCCACGTAGATGCCGTCGCGGCGTAGCTGCCGGTGGACCCGGTCCGCGCCGTACGTGCGCCCGGAGGTCTCCCAGATCTCGTGGATGTTGGAGATCAATCCCAGGTCGACCACGTCCCGGTCACAGGGCTGCTCGACCTGCTTCACCCACGCGTAGTAGGTCGAGGCTCCGATGTTGAGGACCCGTAGCAGGAGCGCGACCGCGAACTGGTCACGGTGTTCGTGGATGAACCTCATGACGTCGCCGGGTCGGGGCGAGCTCCGCCGCGAAATACGCGTTCGTCGCTTTCAGGATCTCGTTCGCCCGCCGCAACTCGGCGACCTCTTGCCGTAGCCGGTGGTTCTCCTCGACCATCTCGCTGGTCGGCCGGTCGATACGCTCACCGGCGTCGGCCTCGGCCTGGCGGATCCAGTTCCGCAACGCCTCGTGCTGAACGCCGAGTTGTTCGGCCAGGCGCCGGATCACCGGCTTCGGGTCCGACTCGCGGTACAACCGCACAGCGCGCTGACGTAGCTCGTCGGGGTACTTCCTCGGTGCTGCCACGAACGACTTCCTCCCCCACAGCCGTCAGACCATGGTCAAGAAGCTCCATGAAAGCGGGGGTAGCTCAGATTCGCCAACGCCCACTGATCAGAGCCGGCTCAGATGTCGAGGTCCTCCACGACGGGCTCGTCCTCGATGGTTCGTAGCGCGACCGCGTAGAGCTCCGCCGGCAGCAGCGCCTCGAGTTCCTCGACGGTGTCGGCGACCGAGAATGTGGCCTGGGCCGGTGTTCGCATCCATGCCTGGTCCGGCGACCAGTCACCGATCCAACCACGCCAGCCGGTCGCCCACCTCTTGCCGCGCTCCGCATTGGGTCCGACCGGAGTATGCAGCTTCGACTGGGAGTGGTGCACGGCGAAGCGGCCCTTGCTGGTTCGGAACAGCGAGTACGTCTCCTCGCCCTCCGCGGTCGACGAGGTCCACTCGCCCAGCGCGGTCCCGAGGAAGCGCTTGACCACGGTGCGCCCGACGCCCACCTTCACGGTGATCTCGTCGAATCCGGCGTGCCTGGCCTCCTCGACCTCGACCAGTCGGCGTAGTGCTGTGACGATCGCGGCCGAAAGGTTGCTGCCCGTCAGTTCCTGGGCGCGTACCAATAGCGGCAGGTCGTCGTCGGCGATGTAGATCGTCTTGTTCGGCATGTGCTCTTCACCTCTGGACAGCAGTCTACGCATACGTGTAAGACTACGTACATGCATACGTACACGGCTGTGAGGGTGTGGCTGTTGGCTTGCTGCGGTGCCCCCGGCTCGGTGGTCGGCCCGACTTCCGTTCCCTGCTATTCGTTGTTGCTAGGTACCGGTAGTCAGTGTTACTTTCTACCGGTAGTCAGCGACACCAAGTAGCTGGAAGGGAGGTGCTCCGTGGGCAGGCAGATGACCGAAATGCTCAAGGGCACGCTGGAGGGCATCGTCCTGGCGATCCTGGCCATGCGGCCCGCGTACGGCTACGAGATCACGGCCTGGCTGCGGGAGCGGGGCTTCTCCGACATCGCCGAGGGCACGATCTACGCCCTGCTGGTCAGGGTCGAGCAGAAGCGCCTCGTCGACGTGCAGAAGGTCCCGTCGGAGAAGGGGCCGCCGCGCAAGGTGTACACCCTCAACGCTCAGGGCCGGGAATACCTCGAGGAGTTCTGGAGGACCTGGAGCTTCCTCACGGAACGACTGGAGCAGCTCCAAGAAGGAGGCAGCTAGTTATGTCGGACGCGGAAAAGGGCGGCTTTCTCGCGAAGGTGATCGGCCCCAAGCGCCGGTGGCGGGAGTACAGGGCGCGGGTGAAACAGCTTCCCCCGCACTATCGGACGGCGGTCGACGCGATCGAACGGTACCTGATGCATTTCGGGCCGGTGACCGCCGACGGCGCGGCCTCGCTGTTCGAGGATGTCGCCGACCTGTTCGAGCGAGCTGCGGCGGACGGGACCCCGATTCGCGAGATCGTCGGGGAGGACCCGGTGGAGTTCGTGGAGGAGTTGGTCCGGAACTACCGCAGGGGCGGGTACGTCGACCGGGAACGGGCGCGGCTGACGCAGGCGATCGAGAGCATCGAGCGGGCGGAGGAGAACAGGTGACGAGTATGCAGGTTGCAGGACCCGCGATCCAGGTTCGGGGTCTGAAGAAGTCGTACAAGCAGTTGCACGTGCTGCGCGGCGTGGACTTCGACGTGGCGCGGGGCAGCATCTTCGCCCTGCTCGGCTCCAACGGAGCGGGCAAGACCACGGCCGTGAAGATCCTCTCCACGCTGCTCAAGGCCGACACCGGGACGGCCAGCGTCAACGGTTTCGACGTCGCCACCCAGGCAGCAAAGGTGCGGGAGTCCATCAGCCTCACCGGGCAGTTCGCCGCCGTCGACGAGATCCTCACCGGACGGGAGAACCTCGTCCTGGTCGCCCGCCTGCGGCACCTGAAGAACCCGGGTCGGGTCGCCGACGACCTGCTCGCCCGCTTCTCGCTGACCGACGCCGGGGCGCGGAAGGTGTCGACGTACTCCGGAGGCATGCGGCGCCGGCTCGACATCGCGATGAGCCTCATCGGGAATCCACCGGTCATCTTCCTCGACGAGCCGACAACCGGGCTCGACCCCCAGGCCCGGATCGAGGTGTGGCAGGCCGTCAAGAAACTCGCCGACCAGGGCACCACCGTACTGCTCACCACGCAGTACCTGGACGAGGCCGAACAACTCGCCGACCGGATCGCGATCCTCCACGAGGGCCGGATCATCGTCGACGGCACCCTCACCGAACTGAAGCAGCTACTCCCATCCGCCAAGGTCGAGTACGTAGAGAAGCAGCCGACCCTCGAAGACGTCTTCTTCGCCATTGTCGGCGCCGACACCACCACCGGCACCGCCGACGACTCCCACGTCGGCGCAGAGAGGTAGAGAAACGACCATGACCAGGTACTTCTTTGGCGACACCGCCGTCCTGCTGGGCCGATCCCTGACCCATGTCACCCGCAGCGTCGACACCATCATCACCACCGCGGTCACGCCGATCGCCATGATGCTGCTCTTCGTCTACGTGCTCGGCGGCGCGATCAACACCGGCGCCGACTCGTACGTGAACTACCTGCTGCCCGGCATTCTCCTGATCACGATCGCCTCCGGCATCGCCTACACCGCGTTCCGGCTCTTCCTCGACATGAAGAGCGGCATCTTCGAACGATTCCAGTCCATGCCGATCGCCCGGTCGTCCGTACTGTGGGCACACGTGCTGACCTCGCTGGTCGCCAACCTGATCTCGCTCGTGGTGGTCGTCGGCGTCGCCCTCCTCATGGGCTTCCGCTCCGGAGCCGGAGTACTCGCCTGGCTCGCGGTCGCCGGCATCCTGACCCTGTTCACCCTCGCGCTGACCTGGCTCGCCGTCATCCCCGGCCTCACCGCCAAATCCGTCGACGGGGCGAGCGGATTTTCCTATCCACTCATCTTCCTGCCGTTCATCAGCTCGGCATTCGTACCCACCGACACCATGCCCGGCCCGGTACGCGCCTTCGCCGAACACCAGCCCGTGACAGCCATCGTCAACGCGATCCGCAACCTGTTCACCGAGCAACCCGTCGGCACCGACATCTGGATCGCTCTCGCCTGGTGCCTCGGCATGCTCATCGTCACCTACCTCTGCGCCACGATCATCTACCGCCGCAGAATCAGCTGACAACACCCTGAGTTGCCCGGCCGGACACCGAGGTCTCGTTGCCGACACCGCACGACCGCAACCTGCACCGCAAGACATCTCACCAGCGGAGACACACGGCCGGCAGAAAGCCGCTCCCCCCGCTCACTCCGCATCTTCCCGCCCTCGCCGTAACGGCGTCACCAGACGCCGGCCCGAGTGACGCGACGGCGTAAAAAGCGACCCGTCCAGCCGTGGATCAGGCGGCGAGCGAATCTCGTACCTCACCCGACAGCGCCGGCCCGGTGACGTGATTGTCGGCCGCTACACCGCGTCTTTCCGGAACTCCCGATGACCAGAAAGGGCTACGTCATGGCAGGCACGACAAGCGGGGCCGCCGGGCAGGAACACGATCGGCGCCGGACCGCGAACAACGGCGTGCAGGGCGCCGGTGCCCCCGTGGGCTCCGGCAACCACTTCGGCACCGGTACGGGCGACCATGTCGAGGAGGGCTGGGGGAAGGTCGCCGACGCGTTCCACGCGAACTTCGAGGGGAACCCCGGCGAGATCGGCGCGGCGTGCAGCGTCTACGTGGACGGGCGCCCCGTCGTCGACCTGTGGAACGGCTTCGCCGATCGCGAGACAGGACGGCGGTGGGACAACGCCACCGTCGTCCAGGTCGCATCCACGACGAAGGGCGCGACCGCGATCTGTGCCCACATCTTGGCGCAGCGCGGCGAGCTGGACCTGGATGCCCCGGTCGTCCAGTACTGGCCGGAGTTCGGCGCTGCCGGCAAGGACAAGATCCCGGTGCGGTGGTTGCTGTCCCACCAGGCCGGCCTGCCGCTCGTCGACGGACCGCTGACGTTTGCGCAGGCGTGCGCCTGGGACCCGGTCATCCGCGCACTCGAGGCGCAGAAGCCGCTGTGGCGGCCGGGCACCGAACACGTCTACCACAGCATGACCTATGGATACCTGGTCGGGGAGATCGTGCGTCGGATCTCCGGCAAGTCCCTCGGCACGTTTTTTGCCGACGAGGTGGCCGCCCCTCTCGGATTGAGCGCGTGGATCGGCTTGCCCGAGGAGCACGAGCCACGCGTGGCCAGGATCGAGTACGCCGCTCCGTTCACCATGGAGGAGTTCGTCGCTGGAATGATCGAGACGACCGGGCTCGACCCGGAGACGGTCACCGCTTGGATGACCGCCGTGTGGGGCCCGGACTCGGTGCAGGCCCGCGCCGGCGAACTCGGCGGCGCACTGGACAACACCACCGAATATCACACCACGCGGGCCTGGCGCGCGGCGGAGTTCCCAGCCGCCAACATGATCACCGACGCGCGGTCGGTGGCACGGATGTACGGCGCCACGGTGAGCGACGTCGACGGTGTGCGGCTGCTCGAGCCGTCAACGGTCGAGAGGATGACGGTCGTGCAGACGGACAGGAGCCGAATGCACGGGCTGCCACCGGAACTGAACGTCCCGGCTGACCGTTCCTTCTACATGTCACTGGGGTTCTGGCGGGCATGCCCGCCGATGCCGATGCTCGGGCCGGGGGCGTTCGGCCACCCGGGATCCGGCGGGTCGATCGCTTTCGCGGACCCTGATGCGGGCGTCGGCTTCGGCTACGTCACGAACCTCTGGTCCTTCCGCCAGGGCGAGCCACGGGCGTCGAATCTGATCAAAGCCGTCCGCTCCTGTCTCACCTGAATGCTCCGGCCGGCCGCGCCGGGCAACGGCCGGTAGCCCCATCCCGTCGATGGTCGTCAATCCCGAAGTGGCGGCCACCGTCACGCCTGGTCAGCCCAACCCAGTCGGTCCAGGCCCGACGGTGGCCGCTTACCACCCATGCACGGAACCGCACACCTCTGGCTCAGGCCCTGCTGGTCAGGCAAGCCTGCTTGCGCTACCGCCTCCGCTGCGCTGCTTGCTGGGCACCGCCGCTACTCGGTGGTACGGTATACCGGTACCCGGTGTCACTGAGTACCGGTGCGGTCAGGAGGAACGGATTGGACGACCTGACGGAGATGCTGAAGGGCACGCTCGAAGGCTGTGTGCTCGAGATCATTCGCAGCGAGGAAACCTACGGGTACGCCATCACGCGTCGGCTGAACGACCTCGGCTTCGTTGACGTCATCGAAGGAACGGTATACACCATCCTGCTGCGACTGGAGAAAAACGGGCTCGTCCAGGTCACGAAACGACCGTCCGGGCTGGGTCCGCCGCGCAAGTTCTATGCACTCAACGACGCAGGGCGCGAAGAACTCACGACCTTCTGGGCGAAGTGGGAGTACGTCTCGTCGCGCATCGACAAACTCAAGGAGGGCGGGGAATGAGCTTCTGGGAGACCATCACAGGCAGCGATCTGACCCGGGAGTGGAAAGCGTTCGAGGCCCGGGCCGAGGCATTGCCGGCCGACTACCGGGCGGCATGGGGACAGATCGTGATCCACCTCTTTCCGTACGGCGGCTTCACGGGTCGCAACCTGACGCCGATCGCCGACGGCGCCCTGGGGCTACTCGAGGAGACGGCGGCGGAGGGGCAGAGCATTCACGAGGTGCTGGGTGACGACATCGAAGGCTTCTGCGCGGCGCTGGCCGGCGGGCAAGGAGCCCGGACCTACCGCGACCGGTGGCGCGAGCAGCTGAACCGGAACGTCGCAAGGAAACTGGGCCAGCTAGGAGGCTGACGTGGGTATCCAGGACATCATCGAGGGCAAGAGGCAGTGGCGGGCGCACATGGCCCGGGTCGGGGCACTCCCACGGGACTACCAGATCGTCTACAGAGAAATACAGAAGTACTACTTCAAGGTCGGGCCAGTCGGGCTGACGGACGGATCCCTCCTCGCGGGTATCCTCGACTTCTTCGAGGAAGGCGTGGCGGCCGGCAAGGGAGTCCTGAATCTCATCGGCAACGACGTCGCCGCCTTCTGCGACGGACTGGTGAAAGACTCCCGCACCTACGCCGACATCTACCAGGAGTCCATCAGCGGCGCACCCGGCACGGCCGAGAAGTAACACCTGGCGACCCAAGGCCCCGCCGGGCGCCCCTCAACCACCGGGTGCACCTTTCTCCCGTGTCCCGGCCAGCCCTGTTGCTCCGGGGGCGCGGGGGTGGGTGGCGGCAGGTGGAGCGGCCCAGGCAAGGCCTGCACCGTCCTCGACGGAGGGGGTGCCTGCCCACCCGGAGACGTCGGCGGTCACCCGGGGCACGATGACGCGTTCGATACCCTCGGCCGGGATTTCGACCCGCATCGCTATCCCGGGTGAGACGGCCGCGGCCCCGAGGCCCGGGCTTCTATGCCCTGGTGAAGCCGGTCCGGTCGGTCCGGGTGGACACGTAGCCGCTGTCGGACGATGCGTGGTGGCGGGTGCGTTACCGGTTCGGCGGCTCGTTCGCGCCGGTGTCGGGTGCCGGGCAGCAGCGTCCGAGGTAGTTCTGTAGGTCGGTGAGTCGGGCGGTGATGCTGGGCGTGTCGGCGCGATAACGGACGAGTTTGCCGTGACGGGTGGAGCTGAGCAGCCCGCCCCGGCGGAGCAGGGCGAGCTGTTCGGACGCGGTGGACTGGCCGAGTCCGCAGCGGTCGGCGACTTCGCCGACGGTGAGCTGTTGACCGCCGGCGAACAGCATCATGATCTGTTGGCGGGTTTCGCTGGCGAGGGCCTTGAGGAAGTCCTGCGTCGGCCCGTCGAGGGCTGCCGGTGTGTTCATCGCGTTCCAGTGTCCGTCACCACATCATTTCGTATCTTCGCGATATGACGATACTTTGACGTCATGGATGTTGTCGACGTGCTGGTGGTCGGGGGCGGTCAGGCGGGTCTGGCAACCGCCCAGGTGGCGGTGACCCGTGGCCTGTCGCCGGTGGTGTTGGATGCGTCGCCCGGGCCGGGTGGGTCGTGGCCGCGCTACTACGACAGTTTGACGTTGTTCTCCCCGGCCCGGTTCTCGTCGCTGCCGGCGAAGCCGTTTCCAGGCGATCCCGGACGGTATCCGGTGCGGGACGAGGTAATCAGCTACCTGACCTCGTACGCCGCACGGCTGGATGTTGATCTGCGGTGGGGTCGGCGGGTGGCGCGGGTCGCCCGGGTCGGGGACGGGTTCGAGGTGGTCACGGCGGACGGTGGTGTGCTGCGGACCCGGGTGGTGGTGGCGGCCAGTGGGGGGTTCGGCCGTCCGTACCGGCCGCCGTTGCCGGGATTGGAGACGTTCGCGGGTCGGGTGCTGCACTCGGCGGAGTATCGGGAGCCATCGCCGTTTTCGGGGGCTCGGGTGGTGGTGGTCGGGGGTGGGAACTCGGCGGTCCAGATCGGGGTGGAACTCGCGGCGGTGGCGCGGGTGAGCCTGGCGACGCGGGGACCGTTGCGGTGGCAGCCGCAACGCATCCTGGGCCGGGACTTCCACTGGTGGTTGACCCGTACCGGGTTGGATTCCTCCCGGTGGGGGCCGCGGCTGGTGAAGGGCACGGTGCCGGTGATCGACGATGGTCGGTACCGGGCGGCGGTGCGGGCCGGTCAGCCGGATCACCGGCCGGTGTTCGCCCGTGTCGACGGCGACGGTGTGGTGTGGGCCGACGGGGTGCGGGAGCGGGTTGATGTGCTGATTCTGGCGACCGGGTTCCGGCCCGACCTGGCATACCTGGCGGACACGGCGGCGGTGGACGAGCGGGGCCGGCCGCTGCATCAGCGGGGTGTGTCGATTACGGTGCCCGGGTTGGGGTACGTCGGCCTGGAGCATCAGCGCAGTTTCGCCTCTGCGACGATGCGTGGCGTGGGCAGGGACGCTGGCTACGTCCTTCGGCGGCTGGCCCGTTGAGGCCCTGCGCCGCAGGGTCGGTCACGCTGCCCCGGCCGCCGCAGTCTGGGGGCCGCAGCCACGGAACCGGTGGTCACCCTCTGGTCGGGTGGCCACCGGTTCCGTGATCGGCATGAGGTCAGCTGGCGCAGCAGCCGCCGGCGGATTCGTTGCCGGGTGAGGTGGCGACATCGACGAGAGTCAGAGGCGCGGCGAGGAGACCGCCGGAGATTCCGGTGGCGAGCCCGCGTCCGCTGGTGACCGGGGTGGTGTCGGCGGTCGGGGTGCCGCAGCAGCCGCCGCCGCTGTCGGTGGTGTCGTCGAGGATCGGGTTGCTGCTGCAGACGCCCGTTTCGGGCAGGTCGAGTTGGACGTCGCGGGCCGCCGTCCAGTCGCCGGCGAGGGCGGCGACCACGGAGCGGGCCTGTTCGTAGCCGGTGGCCATCAGGAACGTCGGGGCGCGGCCGTAGCTCTTGACCCCGATGGCGTGGTAGCCGGGTTCGGGGTGGGTGAGTTCGTCGACGCCGTGGGGCGGGACGGTGCCGCAGGAGTGCTGGTTGGGGTCGATCAGTGGGGCGAGGGCCCGGGTGGAGCCCATGATCGGGTCCAGGTCGAGCCGCAGTTCGGTGGCGATGGTGTGGTCGGGTCGGAAGCCGGTCGCCGAGACGATCCGGTCGATGGTGAGGGTCCGGGTTCCGTCGGACACCGTCACGGCGCCGTCGGCTGCCGGGGTGAGCTGGTGTACGGAGAATCCGGTGACGAGGTTGATGCGGCCGGCTTCGACGTGTTCGCGCAGCCGGGTGCCGAGGGCACCGCGGGCGGGTAGGGCGTCGGCGGCCTCGCCGCCGTAGGTCCGGGCCGGGCTGGTGGCCCGGATCGCCCAGCTGACCTTCGTGCCCGGTGCCTGCTCGGCAAGTTCGGCCAGGGCGAGCAGGGTGTTCGCGGCGGAGTGGCCGGCGCCGACGACCAGGACCCGCTTTCCGGCGAACCGGTCCCGATCGGCGTCGAGCACGTCGGGCAGCGCGTGCGAGATGACGTCGGTGGCGGTGGCTTCTCCGTGGGCGGGGACGCCGGCGGCGCCGAGGACGTTGGGGGTGTGCCAGGTCCCGGAGGCGTCGATGACCGCGCGGGCGAGCAGGTCCGTACCGGAGGCGAGCCGGATCAGGAACGGGGTGGTGTCCCGTCCGGTGGTGCGGAGCCGGTCCAGGCCGAGCCGGGTCACGGCGACCACTCGGGTGCCGTACCGGATGTTCGGCTTCATCGCGGGCAGGTCAGCCAGCGGGCGTAGGTAGTCCGCGACGAGTTGACCACCGGTCGGCAGGACGTCCGGGTCGGGTTCGACCCAGCCGGCGTCGCGCAGCAGTCCGGCGGCGGTCTGGTCGACGTTGTACCGCCACGGCGAGAACAGCCGCACGTGCCCCCACTGCGTGACGGCCGCGGCGGGTCCGTCGCCGGCCTCGAGCACGGTGAACGGCAGCCCGCGCTGGTGGAGGTGGGCGGCGGCGGCCAGGCCCACCGGCCCGGCGCCGATCACGACCACGGGCAGGTCTTCCAGACGGTCGTTCATGACATCTCCTCTATCTTGAAGATACTCGAAACAGCAGGTCGGGCGGTGCCAAAGCCCGGAAGTCGAGGGCTGGCGGGGTCAGGTGATGGTGGGGCTTCGGCGTTCGATCGCCACGACGTCGCGCCACCTGTTCCGGTGCCGGCCGATCCGCTCCCGGACGCCGATGATCCGGAAGCCGGCCCGCTGGTGCAGCGTCAGACTGGCGACGTTCTCCGGGAAGATCCCGGACTGGATGGTCCAGATCCCGGCGGCCTCGGTCGAGGCGATCAACGCGTCGAGCAGGGCCGCACCGACCCCGGCGCCTTGTGCGGTGGGATGGACGTAGACGGAGTGTTCGACGACCCCGGCGTAGACGGCACGGCTGGACACCGGGGAGACAGCCACCCAGCCGATCACGGTGCCGTCGTCGTCGACGGCGACCATGCGGTGGTCGGGCAGCTTGCCGGTGTCGAAGGCCGCCCAGGTCGGCGCCGTGGTCTCGAAGCTGGCATCGCCGCCGTCCAGACCGGCCTGGTAGATCGCCAACACCACGTCGGCGTCGGCGGGCCGCAACGGGCGGATCCGCATCAGCAGCCGCCGATCGGCGCCGGTGCGGGCCTGGCCATCACGACGTCGGCGGCGGAGGGGAAGCAGCTGATGCAGGCGTTGTTGATCCGGTAGTGGCGGGCGGTGCCGACCTGGTCGACGAGGACGAACCGGACGTCGGCGAGGATCTTCAGGTGCTGGGACACGGTCGACTGCGCGAGCCCGACGGCCGTCACGATCTCTCCGACGCTCATCGGTCGGCCCGCCCGGGCCAGGTACTCCACGATCTGCACCCGGCTCGGGTCCGCTAGGGCCCGGAACCAGGACGCGTACTGCGCCGCGACCGCCCGGTCCAGCAACTCCGCCACCACGAACCACCCTCATCGCCATCATCTATCGTCCATCGCCGATAGACGATTGAAGTGTAGTCGGTGCGGTGGAGGCGAGCCATACGGTCGCGACGACGAGCCGGGTGATCGCGGCCAGGGTGGTGGGCTCGACGCGCTCAGGTGTGTCGGCCGGGCTGTGGTAGCCGGCCATCCCGGCCCCGATGCCGAGCGCCGCGAGGCCGGCGCCGGCGTAGCGGCGGTTGTCCGAGGCGACCGGCCCCGCGACCAGGGGTACGCCGGTGTGCCGGCCGGCCTGGTCGAGGACGGCAAGCAGGCCGTACGCGGGGCCGCCGGCCTCCACGGCGGCGGCCTGGTGAAGGTGCCCGGCTCCGTCGACGTTGACCACGAGCGGAGTCGCGCCGGTCTCGGCCAGTCGGGCGGCGTGGTGGGCGGAGCCGAGCGCGCCGACCTCCTCGCCGTCGAGCAGCGCCACGGACAGACCGGCGCCCTCGGGCAGGGCGGTGGACAAAATCCGGGCGGCCTCGAGAACGACGGCGACACCGCTGCCGTTGTCGGCCGCGCCCGGCTGCCGCAGGCCCGGGTGGTCACCGACGCCGTCGAAGTGCGCGGTCAGCAACAGGTCCGGGTGTCCCGGTGACGGCTGCCGGAGCCGGCCGTACAGGTTCGTCGCGGTGACGTCGACGCGGCGGATCGGGGCGTCGGCCGCGAACCAGGCATCCCCGTCGCGTGCCGCCTCGTGTACCGCCTGGTGGATCGCGGCGGACAGGGCCAGGACCGGCACGGGGCCGGGGTTCGGACCGGACAGCATCGTGAACTGCCACCCGTCGCCGTCGACGTGGCGCGCAAGCAGGAGCCCGGCCGCCCGTTCGGCCTGGGCGTACGCGTCGAACAGGCTCATCCCGGCAGGCGCCACGAGCCAGCGACCGTCGGGGTCATCCGTACCCGCGATACCGAGGGGGCCGCGTCGGGGTGACGGAAGGTCGGCGGAGGCGAGGTGTGGTGCGACGTCACTGCCGAACGACAGATCGGCTGTCATGGTCCCGGTGCCCCACCGCGCGGTCGGCGCGGCGTAGATGACGGGCACCGCCCGTACCGGAAGGGAATCGCCCGTCACGGCCGCGCCGATGTCGGTCAGTTCTGTGCCGAGCCAGCCCCGGGCGGCGATGTTGCCCGGTGTGCCGACCCGGCGTCCGGTGAACGCGTCGCTGGCCAGCGCGGTGACCGTCGCGGTCAGCCGGTCCCGCGACACCCTGCCCAGCGTCGCGTCCAGGTCGGCGGTGGGCGCCGGACGGGCGGCAGGATTGGGGCGGGTGGTCATCCGCAGCACCCCGTCGCGGACGCGACGGCCTCGGCCTTGGCCGCCGGCGCGCAACAGGAGTTCGCGGCGACGGCAGCGGCCGGGGTACCGCAGCACGTGCCACTGGCCGGGTCGGCGGGGTCGGGCAGGGCCATCGTCGCCTGGGCGGGGTTGCCACAGCAGCCGGCGGAGCCGGCGACGTTCAGCGCGGCGGCCGGGTCTCCGGCGAAACCGCCGGTGCGCTCGTTTCCGGTCATGGCGGGACTCCTCAACTGTCAGCGGGGCAGGGTCAACGGGTAGATGTCGGTGTGGCCGCGGTCGTAGCGGCGCCGGGCGCGCTGTTCGGCGGTGGTCACCTCGGCGCAGCCGTCGCAGAAGCGGACCCCTGCGGCACGGAAACGTCGGCGGAACAGGCGGAGCATGGCGTCCTCCTCACGTCGAATCTGTCTCGACGTTCTTCGAATCAGAGAGTTGCACGCTGATTCGAGATCTGTCAACCTAGACGCATGTCGAAGCAAATGCCGGCGCTCACCCTGGCGGACCTCAACGCCGGGAAGCCCTGCTGTGCGCCGATCAGCGAACAGCGGATCCCGGCGGAGACCGCCGCCGTACTCGCCCCGGCCTTCAAGGCTCTCGGAGACCCGGTACGCCTCCGGTTGATGTCGATGATCGCCTCGGCGCCCGCCGGGGAGATCTGTGTCTGCGATCTCACCCCGGCATTCGACCTGTCCGGGCCGACGATCTCCCACCACCTCAAGACCCTGCGGGAGGCCGGCCTCGTCGACGCCGAGCGCCGAGGGACCTGGGTCTACTACCGGGCGTGCCCCGGGATCATGCGGCAGCTCGCGAGCCTGCTCCACGTCGGGACCCCGGCGGGCGTGTGACCGGCCGAGTCCCTGGTCGCGTCGGCGGCTCGTCGGGTTGCGTTCCGATGGCCCGTACACCTGATGTTCACTCCGGGCGACTGGACGGTTCCCGACCGCGTATGGTTGCATCAGGCCGTGCTGATATCAGACACGCCTGATGTGATCAAACTTCTGGCCGACCCGCTCCGGGCGCAGATCGTCGACCTCCTCGCCCAGGGACCGGCCTGCACCTGCCACCTGGTCGCCGACACCGGCGCGAAGCAGCCCAACGTCTCCGGACACCTGCGGCAACTGCGCGACGCCGGCCTCGTCGTCGCCGAACCACACGGCCGGTTCACCTACTACCGGCTACTGCCCGACGCCCTGGAAGCCGCCGCCACCCAACTGGCCGACCTCGCCGCCCAGGCCCGCGCCAACGCCGAATCCCGCCGGGAGTGCTGATGACCACCACCGCCCCCACCGCCGACGCGGCACCCGCGGTCGTCGCCCGGCTCTCCCGCCTCGACCGGTTCCTGCCCCTCTGGATCGGCCTCGCCATGGTCGCCGGACTGCTCCTCGGCCGCGTCATCCCCGGCCTGAACACCGCCCTGGAAGCGGTCAAGGTCGGCGGAATCTCCCTGCCCATCGCCGTCGGCCTGCTGGTCATGATGTACCCGGTACTGGCCAAGGTCCGCTATGACCGACTCGACACCGTCACCGGTGACCGCCGCCTGCTCATCTCCTCCCTCGTACTGAACTGGCTGATCGGCCCGGCGGTCATGTTCGCCCTGGCCTGGATCTTCCTGGCCGACCACGCCGAGTACCGCACCGGCCTGATCATCGTCGGACTCGCCCGCTGCATCGCCATGGTGATCATCTGGAACGATCTCGCCTGCGGCGACCGGGAAGCCGCCGCCGTCCTCGTCGCCCTCAACTCCGTCTTCCAGGTCCTCGCCTTCGGCGTACTCGGCTGGTTCTACCTGTCAGTCCTGCCGGACTGGCTCGGCCTGTCCGGAGCGGCGCTGCAGGTCTCCGGCTGGGACATCGCCGGCAACGTACTGATCTTCCTCGGCATCCCGCTGCTCGCCGGCTACCTCACCCGCCACCTCGGCGAACGTACGAAGGGCCGTACCTGGTACGAGGGCAAGTTCCTGCCGAAGATCGGCCCGGTCGCCCTCTACGGGCTGCTGTTCACCATTGTCATCCTCTTCGCGCTGCAGGGCGACGCGATCACCAGCCAGCCGTGGGATGTCGTGCTGATCGCCGCACCGCTGTTGGCCTACTTCGCGATCATGTGGGCCGGCTCCTACGGCCTCGGCCGGGCGATCGGGCTGAGCTACGAACGGACGACCACCCTCGCCTTCACCGCCGCCGGGAACAACTTCGAACTGGCCATCGCCGTGGCGATCGGCACCTTCGGCGTCACCAGCGGCCAAGCCCTCGCCGGTGTCGTCGGACCACTGATCGAGGTACCCGTCCTCGTCGCACTGGTCTACGTCAGCCTCGCCCTGCGCCGACGTCTGTTTCCGGCCTCGCCCGCCGAAGCGAGAAGTCCGTCATGACGAGGCTCCCGGGCCCGATGTGCAACGAGGCCACACCGGCCGGCCGGGCGTCCGTTCGGGTGAAGGACGACGTCACGGTCCACCTCCGCTCCGAAACAGTCGGCCGTCACATCAACGAGCCCTACGTCCCGCACTTCCGTACGGCGCGGCTGGATCAGCACCTGCCGCCGCTGCCTGAACGGGGTGCCGCGTGTCGAGACACCGTCTCGGCCGAGCCCCTCGCAACCATCGGCGACGGTCCTACCCGCCGTCCTCACCGCCTGATCTCGAAGGAACCGATCATGTCCGACAAGCCCAGCGTCCTGTTCGTCTGCGTTCACAACGCCGGCCGTTCCCAGATGGCCGCCGGCTGGCTGCGCCACCTCGCCGGAGACACGGTCGAGGTCCGCTCCGCCGGCTCCGCACCCGCGAACCAGATCAATCCCGCCGCCGTCGAGGCGATGCGCGAGGTCGGCATTGACATCACCGACCAGACCCCAAAGAAGCTCGAATGGGAAACCGCTGAATCCTCCGACGTGATCGTCACCATGGGCTGCGGCGACGCCTGCCCCGTCTTTCCCGGAAAGCGGTACGAGGACTGGCAGCTGGACGATCCGGCCGGCCAAGGCGTCGAGGCGGTCCGCCGGATCCGCGACGAGATCCGTACCCGGGTCGAGAAGTTGGTGGCCGAACTGGCAGCGGGGCGGGTAGCAGGCTGAGCCTGCTGCTGGTTGTTCAGCAGCAGGTGAGGAGGTACGTCCGGAGGTCGTCCAGGACCCCGAGGACGCCATCGCGGTCGGCACGGTAGAGGACGATCTTGCCCTCCCGGCGGGAGGTGAGGATGCCGCCGCGTCGTAGCAGCGTCAGCTGCTCCGAAGCTGTGGACTGTCCGATGCCGGCCCGCTCGGCGACCTCACCGACCGACAGTTCCGCACCCTGGGAGAACAGCAGCATGATGCGTTGACGGGACGAGCTGGCCAGCGCCTTGAGGAACTCGTGGGTCTTCTCCGACAACTCCGGCGGGCCGCCATCCTGAGCGCCGCACGCGCCGGGCTGTGCCTTGGACGCCTCCTGGCTGCCTGGTTCTGCCATGCCATCAGCCTAGAACAGACAGTCATATCGCGATTTCGCGAGATAACGATATGATCGACCTCATGAACATCGAATCACGACCCGTGGTCGTTGTCGGTGGCGGCCAGTCGGGTCTGGCAGCCGCCCGCGCGATACAGCAGGCAGGACTGCGTCCCCTGGTGCTCGAAGCCGCAGACCGGGCCGCAGGATCCTGGCCCAGCTACTACGACAGCCTGACCCTCTTCTCCCCCGCCCGATACAGCGGCATGCCGGGCATGCCGTTCCCCGGCGACCCGGATCGCTACCCGACTCGGGATGAGGTGGTGGCCTACCTCGAGCGTTACGCCGCCAGCCTGGACGCGGAGATCCGCACCGGCACCCGGGTCGAGACTGTGCAGCGGGGCGAGGGTGCCGGCGCGGGGTTTGTGGTGCGGACCGTCGGCGGCGAGAGCATCGAAGCGGCCGGCGTGGTGGCCGCCAGCGGCTCCTTCGGCAACCCGTACCTGCCCGTCCTGTCTGGTCACGAGGACTTCGCCGGTGAGGTGCTGCACGTGGCGGCCTACCGGGATCCGAAACCGTACGCCGGCAAGCGGGTCGTGGTGGTCGGGGGCGGCAACTCCGCTGTCCAGGTCGGCTACGAGTTGGCCGAGGTCGCGACCGTGGCTCTGGCGACCCGGCAGCCGGTCCGGTTCGTCCCGCAGGTCCACGGCGGCCATGACCTGCACCACTGGCTGGGGGTCACCGGGTTCGACTCGTTGCCACCGGCGTGGTTGGCGCACTTCGTCGACCAGACGCTGGTCCTCGACACTGGTACCTACCAGGACGCGGTGAACTCCGGCCGGCTCGCGCGGCGGCCGATGTTCACCGCGTTCACGCCCGAGGGTGTCCTGTGGCCGGACGGGGCGTCGGAGAAGGTCGACGTGGTGATCTTCGCGACCGGGTACCGGCCCCGCCTGGACTACCTGCGTCCGCTCGGCGCTCTGGACGCCTCCGGTGCACCTCTGCACGCGGGAGGCGTCTCGGTCACCCACCCCGGGCTGGTGTACGTGGGGCTGGAGTTCCAACGCTCCTTCTCCTCAAACACGCTGCGCGGCGTGGCCCGCGACGCCGAACACGTGACGGCACCGCTGGCGGCGTACGCCAGCGGCGCCGCCGCCCTCGTTGGCGCCTGACCGCTCTGTCACTCGTCGGTGCCATCGTCACCCGGAGTTTGATGTGTCCTTGGCCGCCGGGCCGGAGCCGGTGGCCAAGGACCGCATTGTGCCGGCAGGAAAGGCTTCGATGCTGGGGGGACCTTTTCGGGCCGTCGTGGGTCAGTCCTCTGGTCCGGTCGCTGCCGCATGCCGCCCGTGTCTTGTCCGCTGTTCCACCGTGGTGCTGACCCGTAGGGTCCGGGCGATGCACAGGCACCGCGGGCCGGACGCCGCCGAGCCGTTCGTTCATCGCTGCCGCTGGCGTTCACGGCCGGCGCGGTCGGGGTACTCGGCGGCATGATCGGCCTCGGCGGCGCCGAGTTCCGGCTGCCGCTACTGATCATGCTGTTCGGGTTCGCCGCCCTGCAGGCCGTCATTCTCAATAAGGCGCTCAGCCTGGTCGTGGTCCTCACCGCCCTGCCGGCCCGCCTCGCCGCAGTTCCCGTCTCGGCGCTGACGCCGCACTGGACCGTGGTGGTCAATCTGCTGGTCGGCAGCGTGGCCGGGGCATGGGTTGGCGCGTCGTGGGCCACCCGGATGCGCGTCCACCCTCTACCGCCTCCTGGCCGCGCTCCTGGTGCTCATCGCTGTGGTGTTGATCGGCAATCACGCCGGCACGTTTCGTGCTCTCTCTGGCCCCAGCTGCGGTCATCGCGGCCGGCGTGGTCGCAGGCTTCTTCATCGGCGTGGTAGCCGCGATCATGGGCGTTGCTGGCGGCGAACTACTGATCCCCACGATCGTGCTGCTGTTCGGCACCGACATCAAGATCGCCGGGAGTCTCTGCCTGATCGTGTCGCTGCCAACGATGCTCGTCGCGTTCGCGCGCTACAGCCGCGATGGAAGCTTCATCGTTCTGCGGCGCCACGCCCGCCTCGGCGCTCGCCTCGCGGTTGAGACGGATCAGACTCGGATCGAGTCCAGCGACGAGCGACAGGCGGACCTGACTACTCCATCGCCTCGTTGACTTCTGATGATGCCTCAAGCATCATTGACTCAATGAATACTGAGCTATCATCTCTGGAGTTGCGTGCCCGAGTGCATGCCGCCTTGGGGGACCCGGCCCGGTTGGCGATCGTCGACACTCTGATCTTGGGCGACGCGTCACCAGGCGAGGTCGGCGAGGCACTGCGCATGCCGACCAACCTGGTCGCCCACCACCTGAAGGTCCTCCAGGACACCGGGCTGGTCGTCCGTACCCGCTCGGAGGGCGACCGCCGTCGTACCTACCTGCGACTCGTCCCGGAAACCCTGGCGGTGATCGCGTCGTCGACTGTTCCAACCGTCCCACGGGTGGTGTTCGTCTGTACCCACAACTCGGCCCGCTCGCAGTTGGCCGCCGCCCTGTGGGCAACCCGCAGCCGGGTGCCGGCCGAGTCTGCGGGTACGGAGCCGGCCGAGCGGGTCCACCCCCGGGCGTTGCGGGTGGCCCGCCGGCACGGCCTGCACCTGGACCCGGCCCGCACGGCCCACGTCGGCGACGTGGTTCGGGACGACGACCTGGTGATCGCGGTGTGCGACAACGCGCACGAGCATCTGCCCGCCCCTACCCGACCGCGGCTGCACTGGTCGGTGCCGGATCCCGCGCGCGCCGACACCGACGCCGCGTTCGAGGCCGCGTTCGCCGACATCGCCGCCCGCGTCGAGCGGCTGGCGCCCATCCTGCCCAGTGGAGGCGACCATGACTGACCTCACCGCTAACCGCCGCCCCGGCGTCTCGATCGACCAGCAGCTCGCCCTGCACACCGCGGCCGTACGGCTCGGCGACGAGTTCACCGGCGTCTACGGCGTCGAGACGATCGAACGGTTCCTGTACACCAGCTACGACCAGTTCGCGCTGGCCAGCACCGTCCCGCACTTTCTGCCGCTGCTCGCCGAACGGTTCGCCCGGCAGCGGCTGTACGCCCTGGCCCGGATGGAGGGCCTGCATCAGGACGGTCGGCCCGTTGTGCTGTTCCTGTGCGTCCACAACGCCGGGCGCAGCCAGATGGCCCTGGGGTTCTTCCAACACCTGGCCGGCGACGGCGCGGTCGCCTGGTCCGGCGGCTCCGAGCCGGGCATCGAGGTCAACCCCGCCGCGGTCGCCGCGATGGCCGAACGCGGCATCGACATCGCCACCGAGTACCCGAAACCGTGGACCGACGAGGTTGTCCGGGCCGCCGACGTCGTGGTCACCATGGGCTGCGGGGACGCCTGCCCGATCTTTCCCGGCGCCCGCTACGAGAACTGGGACCTCGACGACCCCGCCGGCAGGACCGCGGAACAGATCCGCCCGATCCGTGACGAGATCGAGCGCCGGGTCCGCCGTCTGCTCGACCAGCTTGCCGTACCCACCGAGCACTGACCTCTGCCGCAGTCCGAACGGACCTCGGGCGCCCGATGAGGCACCTCGCGCCCAGGATCTAAGGCCGGGGCAGTCCAGACTGCGGTCCGGATTGGACGGTGTCCACATCTTGCCAATCGGGGTTCCACGAGACGGGTCTGAGTGTGTGCTCGCCAGCACCCCCGAAGAGTGAATCAAAAATGAACGAACAATGACTTCAAGTGAAGTAGCGCGTCTCTGACCTGGTGATATAAACGGGTCTTTATGTTCACGTGCCGTTCATCTGGCAGCTGGAATCGGATCACATAAGCACCTTCTTATGAGCGGTGTCGGCGGGTCACTGCCGGCCACGAGGAAGCGTCCGGCAGGGACACTGCCGGACCGTCTGAAGAGGACTGATTGTGATCAAGACGGTGCGTGGACTGGGCGTCGCATCAGCCGCGCTGGTCCTGACGGTGGGTTTGGCCGCCTGCGGTAGCGGTGGCGATGACAACGCGGCGGGCGGAGACACCGGGGCCGAGTTGTCCGGTGAGGTGAAGGTCGACGGCTCGAGTACGGTCGGCCCGTTGAGCAAGGCGGCGGCGGACATCTACGCCGATGAACAGCCGAAGGTGAACGTCACGGTGGGTATCTCCGGCACCGGTGGCGGGTTCAAGCGGTTCTGCAACGGCGAGACGGACATCTCCGACGCCTCTCGTCCGATCAAGGACGAGGAAAAGGCCGCCTGTGAGGCCAACGGCGTCAAGTACGTCGAGCTGATCGTCGCCAACGACGCCCTGTCAGCGGTGGTCTCCAAGGAGAACACCTGGGCCGACTGCCTGACCGTGGACCAGCTCAAGAAGATCTGGGAGCCCGGCTCGAAGGTCAACAACTGGAACCAGGTGGACCCGGCGTTCCCGAACGAGCCGCTGAAGCTGTTCGGGGCGGGCACCGACTCGGGCACCTTCGACTACTGGACCGACGCGATCAACGGTGAGGAGGGCGCCCACCGCACCGACTACACCCCGTCCGAGGACGACAACGTCATCGTTCAGGGTGTCAGCGGGTCCAAGGGTGGCCTCGGCTACTTCGGCTTCACCTACTACGAGGAGAACGCCGACAAGCTTAAGGTCCTCAAGGTCGACGGTGGCGCGGGGTGCGTCGAGCCCAGCGTCGCCACCGCCCAGGACAACTCCTACAAGCCGCTGTCCCGGCCGCTGTTCATCTACGTCTCCGACAAGGGTGTGGCCAAGCCGCAGGTCAAGAACTTCGTCGACTTCTACATCGCGAACATCGACGAGGTGGTCAAGGAAGCCAAGTACGTGCCGCTGACCGAGGCGCAGAAGACCACGCTGAAGTCCGAGTACGACTCGCTGCCGAAGGCTTGAGATAAGTGTCCATCCTGTCCGGTTCCAACGTCCCCGCCGCCGCCGTGCGGCGGGGGCGCCGCCGAGTCGGCGAGCGGATCATCGAAGCCCTGCTGGTGATCGCGGCGGTCGTGTCGATCGCCACCACCATCGGGATCGTGATCTCCCTCGCGGTGCCGACGGTGGAGTTCTTCGGCGAGGTCAGCATCGTCGAGTTCTTCACCAACACGCAGTGGACCGCGCTGTTCGCCGACAAGAACTACGGCGTGGCCCCGCTGCTGGTCGCCACCCTGTGGGTGACCGCGATCGCCACGCTGATCGCCGTACCACTCGGGCTCGGTGCCGCGATCTACCTGTCCGAGTACGCCCGCCCGGGCACCCGCAGGCTACTCAAGCCGATCCTGGAGATTCTCGCCGGCATCCCGACGGTGGTGTACGGGTTCTTCGCCCTCACCTTCCTCAACCCCGGCCTGGTGGAGCTGTGGCCCGGCGCCACGAAACCGGAGTTCCAGAACCTCCTGGTCGCCGGAATCGCCATGGGCATCATGATCGTGCCCACCGTGGCCAGCCTCTCCGAGGACGCGATGAGCGCGGTGCCGCACGCGCTGCGGGAGGGCGCCTACGCCCTCGCCTCGACGAAGATGCAGGTCGCCACCCGGGTGGTCGTACCGGCCGCGCTGTCCGGGATCGTCGCCGCGATCGTGCTCGGGGTCTCCCGGGCCCTCGGGGAGACGATGATCGTCACCATCGCCGCCGGTCTGAAAACCGCCGGGATCCCCGCCTCCCCGACCGAGGGAGCGGCGACGATGACCGGCTACATCGCTGGCGCCGGTCAGGGCGACCTGCCGGTCGACTCGCTGGACTACCTGACCATCTTCGCCGTCGGCGCCACCCTGTTCGCGTTCACGTTCGTGCTCAACGCGATCTCCATCCGGCTGGTTCGCCGCTTCCGGGAGGTGTACGAGTGAGCACCACAACCACCACCGGCACGCCCGCTGCCGTCGGCGACGACGTCGCCCGGGTCCACGCCGCCCTGACCAGCCGCCAGAACCGTCCCGCCGAAGTCCTGTTCAAACTCGCCCTGCAGTTCTGCCTGCTGGTCGCGTTCGCGTTCCTGATCGCACTGATCACCTTCGCCCTCTACAAGGGCTGGCACCGGCTCGACGCACGGCTCTGGGAGAACATGCCCACCGGCCGGGCCTCCCGCGCCGCGCAGGCCGGCGTGCAGTCCGCGATCACCGGCACCCTGTGGGTGATCGGCCTGACCGCGCTGATCTGCCTGCCGGTCGGGATCGCCTCCGCGATCTACCTGGAGGAGTACGCCGACAACACCCGCTGGTACAACCGGCTGCTGGAGCTCAACATCCAGAACCTCGCCGGCGTGCCGTCGATCGTGTTCGGCATCCTCGGCCTCGGCCTCATCGCCCGCGTCATCGGCCTCGGCTTCACCGTCATCACCGCCGCGATCGTCCTGTCGCTGCTCGTGCTCCCGACCGTGATCATCGCCTCGCGGGAGGCGCTGCGGGCGGTACCACAATCGATCCGGCACGCCTCCTACGCCCTCGGCGCCACCCGATGGCAGACCATCTGGCGCCAGGTCCTGCCCGCCGGCGTGCCGGGCATGGCGACCGGAGCGATCCTCGCCCTGTCTCGCGCCCTCGGGGAGGCCGCCCCGCTGATCCTGCTCGGCGCCGTCACCTTCATCCGCTTCAACCCCGACAGCCTGCTGTCCAGCTACACCACCCTGCCGATCCAGATCTACAACCTGATCAAGGAACCGCAGGCCGAGTTCCAGGAACTCGCCGCCGCCGCCATCGTGCTGCTGCTGGTCATCCTCCTGCTGATGAACTCCGCCGCGATCGGAATCCGCAACCGGTTCCAGAAGCGCTGGTAGCCGCGATGAGCAGCCACGACCCGAAGGACCCCGACATGAACGACACCACGGTGAACACCCGGCCGGCGGCAGGGCCCGTCACCCTGACCATCCCCAACCCGAGCCAGCGCGAACGCGCCAACAGCGAACCCGTACTGCAACTGCAGGGCGTCTCCGTCTCCTACGGCGACTACCAGGCCGTCCGCGGCGTCGACATGACCATCGGCCGCAACGAGATCACCGCCCTGATCGGCCCGTCAGGCTGCGGCAAGTCAACCGTGCTCCGCTCCCTGAACCGGATGAACGACCTCATCCCCGGCGCCCGCGTCGCCGGCCGCATCGCCTACCACGGCCAGGACCTCTACGCCCGCGACGTCAACCCGATCGACGTACGCCGGCTCATCGGCATGGTATTCCAGAAGCCGAACCCATTCCCCAAGTCGATCTACGACAACATCGCCTACGGTCCCCGGATCCTCGGCTGGCGAGTCCCCGACATGGACGCCCTGGTCCAGCAGGCCCTGACCAGCGCCGCCCTGTGGGACGAGGTCAAAGACAAGCTGAAGACCTCCGCCCTCGCCCTGTCCGGCGGACAGCAGCAACGCCTGTGCATCGCCCGCACCATCGCCGTACGCCCCGAGGTCATCCTTATGGACGAACCCTGCTCCGCGCTCGACCCGATCGCCACCGGCAAGATCGAAGACCTGATGCACGAACTGTCCCGCAGCTACACCATCGTCATCGTCACCCACAACATGCAGCAGGCCGCCCGGGTCTCCCACCGCACCGCGTTCTTCACCGCCGAGGTCGACCCCGCCGGCGTCCGGCACGGCCGCCTCGTCGAGTACGACGACACCAACAAGATCTTCACCAATCCGGCGGAGAAGCGTACCGAGGACTACATCACCGGACGGTTCGGCTGATGCCCGTGACCCACGACAGCCACGGCACCCCCGTGCAGTCCCAGACCGAGAACCCACCCGCCTGTCGGCCGCTGGCTCCCCGCACCGTCCGGGCCCGATTCCTGCTTCTCATCGTCGACCCCGACGTCACCGCGGCCAAAACGGTTGCCGCCGCCCTGCAGGACCGGCAGATCGACGTCGTCTGCACCGACGACCCGGCCGACGCCCTATTGCAAGCCGGTGCTCTGCTGCCCGACGCCGTCCTCACCGCCGCCGACGTCCCACCCATGCGAGGCTCCGCCATCGCCCGCGCCCTACACAGCCGCAGCTGCATCCCCACCCTCGTCGGCGTCGGCGAACACGACGGCCCCGAAGCCAGCCTCGCCCTCGCCAACGGCGCCACCGCCTGCGTCCCCCGCCCCTACCGCATCGGCGACATCCTGCCCATCCTCCGTGCGATATCCCCCGACACCGCCGCTGACTTCCACGCACCGATGCAGGTCGGTGCCCTACGTCTCGACCCCGCCGCCGTCGAGGTCCGTTTCCACGGCCGGCGCGTCGACCTACCCATGCGCGAGTTCCAACTCCTGCACCTGCTCATGCTGCACGCCGGACGGGTCGTCACCCGCGCCCAGATCAACCAACTCGTGTGGAGCCGCGACGACGAGGCCTCCAACACCCTCAACGTCCACATCCGCCGCCTCCGCACCCGCCTCGGCGACGACCTCCGCGACCCGAAGATCATCGTCTCCGTCCGGGGCCTCGGCTACCGCCTCGACGCCCCCGGCCGCAAGACATGATCAGCGTCATTCTCTGTTCACTCGGCGGTCACTCCACCGGCGTTGGACGGTTCCTACACTCGCCCCATGCCCGCCGCTGACCAGGCCACACCACCGCACACCTGCCTACCCGACCCCATCCGCCCACCCCTGGCCCGCGCGGACGCCGAACAGATCGCCCGACTCCTCAAAGCCCTCTCCGACCCCACCCGACTGCAAATCCTGTCGATCATCGAGGCAACCGGCGAGGCCTGCGTCTGCGACCTCACCGCACCATTCGACATGACCCAACCCGCGATCAGCCACCACCTCAAGATCCTCGTCGACGCCGGAGTCCTGCAACGGGACAAGCGCGGCAGCTGGGCCTGGTACTCACTCAACCCCAGCCAGCTCGAACCGGTCCGGCACCTGCTGCCGGGTCCCCAGTTCCTGCAACCAGCCGCCGTCTAACCAGCAGGCGACACCCGCCGACCGTGGATGGCATCGGTGTCCGCCTAGAACCACTGGTCAAAGCCTCCACCCGTCCAGCAGTTCCGCCAGCCACCCATCGCGAAGCGGCCGAGGGTCTGCGCCCCTTCCCCGGTGGGAGCGACGCACCGACGGCAGCACGTCAGGCGGTTGCCAGGCACGTCCGACCGCCCTGAACGCCCCCATCGACTCGCAACGGCCTCGGCCGGACTTGCGTGCCAGCGAGCCCTCCGAATCTTCGGATCCCTTCGGTGAGTGGTGACAGGCTGCCCCGCGAAGCTGCGATGTCGGGGCCTCAATGAGCCGATAGGCGGGCGCGGATCATCCGATCTACCGTTCCTGCGGTGACCGGAGGCCCTGCGTCGTGGCCGAGGCTCCGGATGGCTGGCCAGGCATGTACAAGGTCGTACTCACCGAAGCCGTCACGGTTGGCGACCTGAACACCTGGCTCAACGCGGACCTGCTGCTGTGGTTCTGGCCCGACCTGTGGCTGCCACCCCGGCTACGTGAGCGGTGGAAGGAAGCCTTTCCCGAACTCGCCGCGACCCGCGCGAGTGCCGCAAAGGCATGGATCCCTTTCACGAGTCCGGTACTCAAGATCGGCAAGGTCATTGGCGCGTACCTCGGCCCGTACCCCTGACACGACTTTGCTGTTCGTGGGATCCCGCAGCGAAAATACATCTATGATTGTCAATGTGTTCGCGCGTGTGTTCCGTCCCATCCATCCGAGTCAGGACAGGCCCATGAAACACATCCCACTGAGAGCCATCCTCCCCGTCGGGCTCGCGACCGTTTTGATCGCCGGTCCGCTGGAGGCGTCGGCCAGCGCGCAGGCGACCGTTCCGATCACGCTGACCGGCGCCACTGCCACCAGCCCCAGCGCCGACGTCAGCATCGCCGGGCGGGTCGTGACCATCACCGCGCCAGGCACCTACGAGATCACCGGCACCCTCAACGACGGCTACCTGACCGTCGACACCTCCGCCTCAGGCACCGTCGAACTGATCCTCAACGGCGCCACCATCACCAACTCCAGCAACGCGCCGCTGCAGGTCGCCGACGCCGACCAGGTCGTGATCACACTCGCCGCCGGCACCACCAGCCGACTCACCGACGCGGCCAGCTACGTCTATCCGGACCCGAGCACGGACGAACCGAACGCCGCCCTGTTCAGCACCGCCGACCTGCGGATCACGGGAACCGGGGCGCTGGCCGTACGGGGCAACGCGTACGACGGCATCACCAGCAAGGACGGGCTGGTCATCGAGTCGGGGACGATCACGGTGAACGCGGCCGACGACGGCATCCGGGGCAAGGACTTCCTCGACATCGCCGGGGGAAGCGTCGACGTGACCGCCGGCGGCGACGGCATCAAGTCCGACGACACCGAGGTCGACCGGGGCCGGCTAGCCATCACGAACGGCACCGTGCGGGTGAACGCGGGTGACGACGCCGTCAAGGGCGAGAACACCGTCAACATCTCCGGCGGCAGCGTCACCGTCACCAACTCCCTGGAGGGGATCGAGAGCCGGCAGGTCACCATCGGCGGAGGCACCGTCAACGTCACCGCCCGGGACGACGCGATCAACGCCGCCGAGGACGGGTACGGCGACTTCGACGTGGCGCCGAACGCGTTCGTCCGCTTCACCGGCGGGACGACCGTGGTCAACTCCACCATCGACGGCATCGACTCGAACGGCTCGGTGACCTTCGCCGGTGGCACGGTCGTGGTCAGCGGGCCGAGCACCGGCAGCCCCGGCGAGGGTGCGATCGACTCGAACGGTCCGGTCCACTTCACCGGCGGCACGGTGCTCGGGGCGGGATCGACCTCGATGGCGGTGCTGAGCCTGCCGCCGACCTCGGGTCAGGGCTGGGTGGCCCCCCAGCTGTCCAGCGGCCAGCCGGCCAATGCCCTGCTCCACCTGGTCTCCGGCGGCCAGGTGCTCGCCTCCTACCGCGCCCCGAAGAACTTCCGGGAGGTGGTCTTCTCCTCCAACCGGATCCAGCACGGGCAGACCTACGAGGTCTACCTGGGCGGCAGCCTCTCCGGCTCGACGATCGGCGGCATGGCCACCAGCGGGGGCAGCATCGCGGGAGCCACCCGACTCATGACCGTCACCGCCGGGCAGTACCGTGGCGGCCTCATCGGCTGGCCGCCCGGCGGACCCGGCTGGCCGCCACCGACCACGCCAGCACCCACCACCCCACCCCCGAATCCGACCGCGCCGCCGCCGAACCCGACGACCCCGCCGCCGGGCGCCGGCGGTTGCACGGCGACCTACTCCGTCGCCGGCCAGTGGCAGGGCGGCTTCCAGGGTGACGTACGGGTCACCGCCGGCTCGTCCGCGATCAACGGTTGGCGGGTGACCTGGAGCTTTGCCAACGGCCAGACGATCAGCCAGTCCTGGAACGCGACCATCAGCGCCAGTGGTTCGGCGGTGACCGCGACCAACGTCTCCTTCAACGGCGCACTCGGCGCCGGGGCCAGCACCACGTTCGGATTCCTCGGCACCTGGAACGGCAGCAACACCGTCCCGACGCTGACCTGCACCGCGACCTGACCGGGTAACCCCGTTTCCCGATCGCGGCGCCCCGGTGGAGCCCGGTACCAACTGGTACCGGGCTCCACCGGTGATGTCGGCGACCACGACGACCGCGCCGGTCCGTCGAGCGGGCGGCCCGATTATGCGTACGTCGATGTTAGCGCCAACAACACGGCTGGCTCGGCGATCGACGCCGCATCTGGGTCGGCGGATCGCTGGCGGACCGCTCGATGACCACGGGAGGGGTGGGCGCGTCCCGAGCCGTGGTGCGTCAGCGGTGGATCGACGTTGAAAGTTACGACTTGACGAACGACATGTTATCGCTCACAGTCGATGGTCAAGGACGGCGATTCCGGTTGCTCACCGGGCGAGCCCGGATCGCCGGACCGTGGATCAGGCGTGCGTCCCGGGCGTGGCGGACGCTTTGTTAGCGCTAACACTTCGGATGCACGCGCCTGGCCGTGCGTCCCGGTACGCCCGTCTCCGGCCAGGCGGTTCGGTTCCCGGTCTGGAGGAGGATCATGTCTGCCCTCGATAGGTCTCCGTCCATCACCTCGCCGCCACGGCGACGCGGGTGGCGGCGGTTCGCCGCCGCCGGCCTGATGACGGTGGTGGTCGCCGGCGCGGCCGCAGCGGTGGTGTCGACCCCGGCCGCCGCGGCCACGGTCGATACCAGCGCGTGGTACGTGCTGGTCAACCGCAACAGTGGCAAGGCGCTGGACGTGTACAACCTGGCCACGAACGACGGCGCGCGGATCGTGCAGTGGGCGCGGAACAACGGCAACCAGCAGCAGTGGCAGTTCGTCGACTCCGGCGGCGGCTACTACCGGTTGAAGTCGCGGCTGTCCGGCAAGGTGCTGGACGTATACAACTGGTCGACCGCCAACGGCGCCAGCATCGTGCAGTGGGCCGACACCAACGGGGCGAACCAGCAGTTCCGGCTGGCCGACTCCGACGTTGGCTACGTCCGGCTGATCAACCGGAACAGCAACCGGGTGGTGGAGGTGCAGGGCGCCTCGACCGCCGACGGCGGGAACATCGTGCAGTACGACGACTGGAACGGCAGTAACCAGCAGTGGCAACTCGTCCGTGTCGACGGCGGGGGCAACCCGACCACGCCACCGACGACGCCACCGCCGACCGGCACGTGTGACCTGCCGTCGACCTACCGTTGGTCGTCGACGGGTGCGTTGGCGCAGCCGAGGTCGGGGTGGGTGTCGTTGAAGGACTTCACCCACGCCCCGTACAACGGTCAGCAGTTGGTCTACGCGACGACGCACGACACGGGTACGACGTGGGGGTCGATGAACTTCGGCCTGTTCTCGAACTGGAACCAGATGGGTTCGGCCAGCCAGAACCAGATGCCGTTCGCCGCTGTCGCGCCGTCGCTGTTCTACTTCGCCCCGCGCAACGTCTGGGTGCTCGCGTACCAGTGGGGTGGGCCGGCCTTCTCGTACCGGACCTCGACCAACCCGACCAACGTGAACAGTTGGTCGGCGCACCAGACGCTCTTCACCGGCAGTATCTCCAACTCGGGTACCGGGCCGATCGACCAGGCGTTGATCGGTGACGACCAGAACATGTACCTGTTCTTCGCCGGGGACAACGGTCGGATCTACCGGGCCAGCATGCCCATCGGGAACTTCCCGGGCAGTTTCGGCTCCAACTACACGACGATCATGACCGACTCGACAAACAACCTGTTCGAGGGTGTTCAGGTCTACAAGCTCCAGGGCCAGAACCGGTACCTCATGCTGGTCGAGGCGATCGGCGCGAACGGGCGCTACTTCCGTTCGTTCACGGCCACCAGCCTGGGCGGTTCGTGGACGCCGCAGGCCGCGTCCGAGAGCAACCCCTTCGCCGGCAAGGCCAACAGCGGCGCGACCTGGACCAACGACATCAGCCACGGCGAACTGATCCGCAGCAACGCCGACCAGACCATGACCGTCGACCCGTGCAACCTGCAGCTGCTCTACCAGGGACGGTCCCCCAACTCCGGCGGTGACTACGGGCTGCTGCCGTACCGGCCAGGGCTGTTGACGCTGCAGCGCTGATGGTGTGACGGAGTCCGGCACGGGGGCAACCGGAGCGGCGGGCTCGGCGCAGGCCGAGCCCGCCAGCCCGGGCTCGGCCCGGCTCAGTCCGGGGCGGTCCGGGGCGGGCCGAGGGCCTGACCGCTGAGGGCGATGCCACCGAAATAACCGCCGATGACCAGGCCGACTGCCAGGTAGAACGGCACCACGCCCCGGGGGTCGTCAGGGTCGACGGGTACGGCGTCGGTCACGGTGAGCGGCACCTGGGTGCGTTCTGCCGCGATCGTCAGGGTGCGCGTGATCAACTCACCGGCCAGCGGTGCGGCGGCGCTGGCGGTGGTCAGGGTCAGGCCGGGCGTTCTCGTCTGGCCGGCCAGCACCGCGTAGACGTCACGTCGGTCCAGGGCCCGGTCGGCGTCGGCGTGGCTGTGGTACTCGACTGCCTTGAGCTCCCGGCCCTGGGTCCGTACGGCGGCCAACAGGCCCGCTGCGACCTGCTCGCCGCGCACCACGCCGACCGGCACGTCCTTCGGCCTGGGGTGGTGCAGGGCGCCGACATAGGCGGCGACGAACCCGGTCCCGATGACCAGCGCGACGAGCAGCGGGCCGACGGCACTGGTGATCGCGCGGCGCAGGGGCATCGGTGCGGGCGGCTCGCGGTGCGGGCGGACGGTCTCCTCCACACGCTCCCGCTGGCCGTCGGGCCGCTCCGGCTCCGGATCGGCTCTGTGCATATGGTCATGCTATGGAGCTAATTATCCAATCAGCTGATTAATGCGAATCATCCGACTTCGCATCGCGTCGCGGATGCGTGGGGAGGGTCGACTCGGCGCGCTGGCGGGACCCGTGCTCACCGGGTGGTACGCGTGCGCCGTGCGGCGACGTAGCGCCGGATCTTCTCGGCGGTTCCGCAGTCGTCCATGCTGCACCAGCGGCGGCTACGGTTCTTGCTCTCGTCGACGAAGACGAAGCGGCAGCCGCCGCATCCCTTGATCCGGTCCAGGGTGCCGGTGGTGAGGAGTTGGACCGCCGCGTGCACCACCGGGCGTAGCGGTCGGACCAGCGTCCGGTCGTCGTGCCAGGTCCAGGCGTACGGGGTTCCCGGGTCGAGTTCTGCGTGCGCGAGCGCGTCCGCTTCGTCGTCCCGTAGTCGGGCCAGTGCGGAGGTGCTCGGGTTCCCGTCGGCGGCCAGTGCCCGGAAGATCTCGTCGAGGAGGTCGCGGGTGCGCAGCGACCGCGCGAAGACGGCCTGGGCGGCGTCGGGATCCTCGCCGGCCAGTCGGTCCAGCGTCGCTGCGGCTGTGGTGTCGAGGACGCCCGCGTACCGGCCCCAGGCGACCAACTCGGGGTAGCCGGTGAGCGTGTCGTCGTCCGGTGGGCCGTCAGGCGGTCCGCTGCGGGTGTTGACGAAGTCCAGGGCGGGGTTGCCGCCCACCAGGCGCATCCGTCTGACGTCCCCGACTGTTTCCATCAAAACTCACTTTACCAGTTGCCCCGGATCGGAGGGCGTCACTACGATGTTGCCATCGTAAGCGATTTAGGGGGTAACTATGGCAGGGTCGGGTCCGCGCTGGCGGGCGGTGGGGGCACTGATCGGCCTGTCCGCCGGGACGTTCCTCTACACCACCGCCGAGGCGCTGCCGATCGGGTTGCTGCTGCCGATGGCCGGCGACCTGGCGGTGCCACCGTCTCAGGTGGGCATGCTGGTCACCGTGTACGGCGCGGTGGTCATGGTCGCCTCGGTCCCGTTGACCGCGCTGGTCCGGCGGGTCCCACGTCGATGGCTGCTCTCGGCGCTCCTGGCCGGCTTTGTGGTCAGCAACGCGGTCACGGTCTTCGCGGACACGTTCACACTGATGCTGGTGGCCAGGATGGCGACCGCCGCGACGCACGCGTTGTTCTGGGCGGTGGTCGTGCCGGCCGCCGCCGAACTGTTCCGACCCGGACTGCGCGGGCGGGTGGTCTCGGTCGTGTTCGCCGGGGGCACCGTCGCGCTCACCCTGGGCGTTCCGGCCGGCACCTGGCTGGGTGAGCGGGCCGGTTGGCGGGCGTCGTACCTGGCGGTGGCCGGACTCGGTGCGGTCGTGCTGGTCACGGTGGCGTCGCTGCTGCCCTCGGGACGGCCGGAGGAGGGCCACGCCGCCCGAGGAGCGACCCCCGACGTCCGTCGATTCTGGTTGCTGGTGACGGTGGCCGTGCTGGCGACCGCCGGTGCCATCGCCGCCTACACCTATGTCGCCCTGTTCGTCACCGAGGTGAGCGGGTTCTCCGCCTCGTCGATCGGGGCCATCCTGTTGGCGCGCGGCATCGCCAGCGTGCTCGGCATCCTGGTCATCGGCGCAGCGGTGGACCGCAACCCGTGGCTCGCCCTGACCGCGACCGTGGCGGTGCAGTCGGCGGCGCTCCTCGGGCTCTACACGTTCGGTCAGACACCGGCGGTCGCCGTGGGCCTGATAGCGCTCGCCGGGCTGGCGTTCGCCGCCTTCACCGCCACGCTCGGCGGTCTTGTGCTGCAGGTGGCACCCGGGCGCTCCGACCTCGCCGCCGCCACGGTCTCCGCGGCGGTCAACGTCGGCATCACCGGTGGCGCCTTTGTCGGTGGCCTCGCGCTGCCGAGGCACGGCGTGGCCAGCACGGTGCTGATCGGCGCGCTGATCGGCGCCGTCGCCCTGGCGCTGGCTCTCGGTGAACGACTCGTCCGACCCGCCGCCCCTCACCGGGCCGGGTCCGACGCTGCCGACGTCGACGCCGGCATCAGCGTCGACGCCGGCATCAGCGTCGACGCCGGCATCAGCGTCGGCGTCGGACCTGCCGGTGGAGACGCCGGCGTCGGACCTGCCGGTGGCGGTCGGCCCGGGGCGTCGGTCGAGGAGCGGGGGCCCGGCCGGCGGCGGACAGTGCGGCCACCGGCCGTCGGACCACGTTCTGTCGGGACGGACGCCCGCAGCCCGGTCAGCCGGTGACGGCGGGGAAGCGGTGGATGTTCTGCTCCACCCACACCCGCAGCCGGGTCAGGGGTTCGCAGGCGTCCCGGCCGAGCGGGGTGAGGGCGTACTCGACGTGCAACGGGACCGCCGGATAGACGGTGCGTTCGACCAGACCGTGCTGCTCCAGGCGGCGTAGCGTCTGGGTGAGGACCTTCGGACTGATCCCCTCCAGCCGGTCCCGGATGGCGCCGAACCGGCGCGGACCCTCCTCCAACGCGCCGAGGGCGAGCGCGCTCCACTTGTTGGCGAGCAGGTCGAGCATGTCCCGGCAGGGGCAGGCGGCGGCGTACACGTCGCGGGGTCCGCAGGTCTCGGGCATGTCCACCACCGTACTACCCGTTGGGAACTACTGTCCCTTGACGGTAACCACCAATCGGGGCATACCGTGCGGGTATGACCGAACTGATGCCGGCGGTCGGCTACCGCCGCAGCCTTCCTGTGAACGATCCGGAGAGTCTCGTCGACACCGAGCTCCCGGTGCCCGTACCCGGCCCGCACGACCTGCTGGTCCGGGTCGAGGCGGTGTCGGTGAACCCGGTCGACACCAAGGTCCGGGCCAACGTCGCCCCGGCGGGCGACGAGATCAAGGTGCTCGGCTACGACGCCGCCGGTGTGGTGGTGGCGGTCGGGTCCGAGGTCACCCGGTTCCGGGTCGGCGACGAGGTCTACTACGCCGGCTCGATCGGCCGACCGGGCAGCAACTCCCGCTTCCACGCCGTCGACGAGCACGTGGTGGGGCACAAGCCGACGAGCCTCAGCTTCGCCGAGGCGGCGGCGATCCCGCTGACCGCGATCACCGCCTGGGAGGCGCTGTTCGACTCGTTCGCCCTGACCAGACAGAGCACCGGCACCCTGCTGGTGCTCGGCGGGGCCGGCGGCGTCGGATCGATGGCGATCCAGCTCGCCCGTACCCTCACCGACCTGACCGTGGTCGCCACCGCGTCCCGGCCCGAGTCCCGGCAGTGGGCCACCGACCTCGGCGCGCACCACGTGGCCGACCACCGGGACCTGGTCGAGTCGGTCCGCGCCGTCGCCCCGGCCGGGGTGGACTACCTGATCAGCCCGTTCACCGCCGGCAACATCGAGCGGTACGCCGAGATCGTCCGTCCCCGGGGCCACATCGTCGCCCTCGACGAGCCGGCGGGCCTGGAACTGCTACCGCTCAAGGCCAAGAGCATCGGCTGGCACTGGGAGTTCATGTTCACCCGACCGCTGTTCCTGCCCACCGACCCGACCCAGCACGACCTGCTGGAGCAGGTGGCGCGACTGGTCGACGAGGGGCGGATCCGGACCACGCTGACCACACAGCTCGGCCCGATCGACGCGGCGAACCTGCGTCACGCGCACGAACTGCTGGAAAGCTCCACGACGATCGGCAAGGTGGTCCTCGCCGGCTTCTGACCGCCGGCGCCGGGCGTCACCCGCCGAATCCCCCGGACGAGTGTCGTCGGGCAACCGTGGTGGTCGATGCGACGTACCATCCGGGTGTCCGACGAACCTCCGCCCGGCCGAAGGAAGACCGTGGACTCGTCCCTCGTGATCCTTGTCGGCGGCACCGCCCTCTTCGCCGGCGCCGTCGCCTACCTGGGTCTGCTGCGTGACCTCGGCCGGCGGCGGGCGGGGTGGGCCGCCGCCGGTGCGACGGCGGCCGTCGCGGTGCTCTTCGCGCTCATGATCTATCTCGCCCACCTGGCGCTGCCCGCCGTGCTGGGCGTTGTCGCCCTGTCCAGCAGCGCGCTCGCCTACCTGGTCCTGCAGCGTGACCTCGGCCGACGGCGGGCGGTGCTGGCCGCCGTCGGCGCGGCGGCCGTGGTCACCGCCAGTTTCCTGCTGGTGCTCTACCTCGCGGTCATCGCCTTCATCGGAGCCGTCGGCGTCTACCTGGTGGCGCGGACCCGGCTCCGGACCGCCCCGGCACTCGCCTTCATGGGCAGCACCCTCGGTGGCCTGCTCGCCGCCTCCGTCCTCGTCTTCTGGGCGAGTCTCACCTACATGATGTGAGCCCCACGCCGAAAGGCCGGGTGGGGGCACCGCGCGGCGATGCCCCCACCCGACGCCTCAACCGGCGCGTACCTCGCGTGCGGCGGCGACCAGGTGTCGCAGTGACGCCTCGACCTCGGGATAACCACGGGTCTTGAGGCCGCAGTCCGGGTTCACCCACAGTCGCTGCGCGGGCACGGCGGCGACCGCCCGGCGTAGGGCGTCGACCACCTCGTCGGGCGACGGCACCCGCGGTGAGTGAATGTCCCAGACGCCCGGACCCACGCCCCGGGAGTAGCCGACCGCCGCCAGGTCGTCGAGCACCTCCATCTTCGACCGGGACGCCTCGATGCTGGTGACGTCCGCGTCCAGGGCGTCGATGGCGGTGATGACCTCCCCGAACTCGCTGTAGCAGAGGTGGGTGTGGATCTGCGTGTCGTCGGCGACACCGCTGGTGGCCAGCCGGAACGCGCCGACCGCCCAGTCCAGGTACGCCTTCTGGTCCGCAGCCCGCAGCGGCAGCGTCTCCCGCAGCGCGGGCTCGTCGACCTGGATCACCCCGATTCCGGCGGCCTCGAGGTCGTGACACTCGTCGCGCAGGGCGAGGGCGACCTGGTCGGCGGTGTCGGCGAGCGGCTGGTCGGTACGGACGAACGACCAGGCCAGGATGGTGACCGGGCCGGTGAGCATGCCCTTGACCGGCTGCTCGGTCAACGACTGGGCGTACCGGGACCACTCGACCGTCATCGGAGCCCGGCGGGCCACGTCGGCGTGGATGATCGGCGGGCGGACGCAGCGCGAGCCGTACGACTGCACCCAACCGTGCTCGGTGGCGGCGAACCCGGCCAGTTGCTCGCCGAAGTACTGGACCATGTCGTTGCGTTCCGGCTCGCCGTGTACCAGCACGTCCAGGCCCAGCCGTTCCTGCAGCCGGATCACCTGTTCGACCTCGGTACGCATCCGCTGGCGGTAACCGGCCTCGTCGAGCCGGCCGGCCCGGAACTCGGCGCGGGCCCGACGCAACTCGTCGGTCTGCGGAAACGAGCCGATGGTGGTGGTCGGCAGCGGCGGCAGCGCGAGCCGGGCCTGCTGGGCGGCAGCCCGCTCCGGGTACGGGCCACGTCGCCGGTCCGCCGGGGTCAGGGTGGCCAGCCGCGACCGTACCGTGTTGTCGCGCCATTCGGCCGGAACGGCCGGCAGCGGCTCGGGCAGCAGGGTGGTGCCGTCGCGCAGCGCGCGGCTGAGCAGCACCACCTCGTCGACCTTCTGCCGGGCGAAGGCGAGTCGCCGGCGCAGGTCGGGGTCGAGTGCCGTCTCGGTGGCGAGGTCCACCGGCACGTGCAGCAGCGAGCACGAGGTGGCGACGGCGACGTGGTCGGCGAGTCCGGTGACGACAGCGCCGGCGGTGATCGCGGCCCGCAGGTCGGTACGCCAGATGTTGCGGCCGTCGACGAGTCCGGCGACGATCGTCCGGCCGCGCAGCGGGCCGGCACCGGCGAGCCTGGTCAGGTTGCCGGGGCCGCCGGCGACCAGGTCCAGGCCGATCGCCTCGACCGGCGTGTCGAGCAGGGCGGGCAACGCGTCGCCGAGTTCGCCGAAGTAGCTGGCGACGAAGATCTTCGGTCGGTGTGGCGCGGCGCAGAGTCGGGTGTAGGCGTCGCGCAGCGCGCTGATCTCGGCCGGGCTGCGGTCGGCGACGTAGCCGGGCTCGTCGAGCTGCACCCACTCGACGCCGGCCCCGGCCAGCACCCGCAGGATCTCGGCGTACGTCCCGACCAGGTCGTCGAGCCGGTCGAACGGGTCACCGTCCGGGGCGGTGGGCTTGGCGAGCAGCAGGAACGTGGCCGGCCCGACCAGTACGGGCCGGGTTCGTATTCCCAGCTCCCGGGCTTCGGCGTACTCGGCCAGCGCCTTTGCCGGGTTCGCCGCGAAGACGGTCTCCGGGCCGATCTCCGGCACGAGGTAGTGGTAGTTCGTGTCGAACCACTTGGTCAGCTCCAGCGCCGGCTCGGCCGCCACCCCACGAGCCATCGCGAAGTACGTGTCCAGCTCGCCCAGTCCGAGCCGGGCGAACCGGTCCGGCACCGCGCCGACCGCCACCGCGGTGTCGAGCACGTGGTCGTAGTAGGAGAACGTGTTGGACGGGATCGAGTCGAGGCGCGCGTCACGCAGCGTCTGCCAGACCTCGGCACGCAGCCCGGCCGCGGTGCGCTCCAGCGCGGCGGCGTCGATCCGGCCCGCCCAGTACGCCTCGACGGCTCTCTTGAGTTCGCGGTTCCCGCCGATGCGCGGGTAGCCGAGCACGGTGCTCTGTCCGAATCCGGTGGTCACAAAGGATTCCCTCCCTCGAAGTGCCCGACGGTCGCTCGGCACGGGCACGGGGGAAGGGCACGCCAGGCGCGCTTCCGCCCTGGCCCTCCCGAGAGGCCGTCGGCGGCGCACACCCTCGGTGTACGCGGTGCGGGCAGGTCTTCGGACTCGTGGGCGCGACCGGCGTACCGGTCTCCTACTGGCCGTCGCTTCCCAGACCCCGTACGGGGTCCAGTGCTCGATGACGGCGGTCGTTCCCACTCACCGCTGCGGGGCAGTCCCGGACTCGCACCGGGTTCCCTCTTACGACGCCCCGACTCGGAAGACGGGGCGAACCAGCACTGTCGAGCATCGTACGTCGTCGCCGTACCGGAGTCGGTGAACCGCACCGAGGTCGGTGAACCGCACCGAGGTCGGTGAACCGCACCGAGGTCGGTGAACCGCGCCGAAGACAACGGTCATCCGGCGGAACCGTTGTCCCGTGAGGGAGGGTTCCGCCGGATGACCGTGGTCCACCGCTGGTGGGTGGGGTGCCGGTTGTCGTCGGCACCCCACCGCACGCGTCAGGTCAGCCGGACGCGCAGGTCGCCGTTGGTGTGGTGTTGTTGCCGTTCTTGTAGAGCGTGATGCCGAAGTTGTTGCCGTTGCCGTTCGGGCGTGCGGTGAGCGTGCCGCTGGTGCCGCTGATCGACGCGTTCCAGCTGTTCTGCAGGCTCTGGCCGCCGTTGGTGCGGATGGTGACGACCCAGTTGTTGGTGCCGCTGACCGAGAAGGTCGTGTTGAACCGGTCGCTCCAGTCCTCGGCGCGGCTCACGCTGACCGAGCAGCTACCGCCACCGTTGCCGGGCGGCGTGGTGGTCGGGTTCGGGTTGGGGTTGCCGCCGCCGCTGCCCTCGCGGACGGTGATGTCGGAGCTTCCCTGGCTCTGGTAGCCCTCGGTCGCCATGACCTGGTAGGCCCAGCTGCTGCCGAGGTTCAGGCCGGCGCGGGCCCAGGCGTCGAAGTGGTTGGCGAGGGTGATGGTGCCACTGCTCCGCTTCGACTGGCGGACGCTCCAGAACTGGTAGAACGTGGCGGTGCCGTCGATCGACGGCTGGTTGACCCGCTGGCTGCGCAGGATGTTGTAGGTGCCGCCGTCGGTGGTCACCGTGCCGAACTGCTGGGCGCCGCTGCTCGGGTTGTAGTTGCCGAAGTTCTCGACGACGTAGTACTCGATGAGCGGGTTCCGCGTCCATCCGTACAGGGCGAGGTAGGTGTTGTTGTTACCCGGGTTGTAGGTGCCCGAGTAGCTGACCGTCCGGCGGCTACCGGTGGCCCAGCCCTTGCCGCCGACCCAGTTGTTGGTGCTCCTGCTCCACGAGCTGGAGTACCGGCCGTTCTCGCGCAGCACCATGCAGGCGTCGCCGCTGTCTTTCCAGAACGAGAAGTAGAACCCGTTGTGGTTGCCGGTGGTGTTCGAGCAGACCTGCCGGTCGGCCTCGGCCTGGGCGGGGCTGCTCACGAGCGTGGTCATGCCGGCGGTGACCAGCGCGATGGCGCAGGCACTGCCGATGAGCATCCTGAGGCGTCCGCGTCTGCGTCCGCTGGACTGGACGGGGGGTGCGTTCATGTACTGCCTTCCTCCTCGTGACGGCTGGCCGGGGCCAGCAGCGCGGGCGACCCGCCGAGGGGCTGCCGGTGGCCGGGGCGACCGCCGGATGTCGGCGTCGTACCGCGCGGTGGTGGTGGGGCCGGTCGCCCTGCTCGACGACCGGAGGAGTAGGTCGCGGTGGGTGGTATCGGCGGTGATTGAGAGCCGTCGATGGCGACAGTATTGGCTTCGCCTCGTTGCCTTGTCAACAACTATCGGAAACGTTGTGGAAACCCGGCCCTGGCCTCGGAATTTGTCCTGAGTGGCAGCTGACCTGGTCAGCAGTCGTGCGGAGCCGGGTCGGACCCGGGGTCGGAGCGCCGAGACTCCGGGGGACGGATCCGGGGTGGTGCCGCCGAAAGTTCCGGAGATCTTCCGGAGCGTGGTTGCCCGGGTGCTGTCGCCGGGGACCGCACCCGTCCGGTCCGGGGCACTCCTCCCGTCGTACCGCATCGCAGGTGCCGGCGGCAACGCCGGCAGACGGGTCCGGCCCCGACACCGGGGGTGTCGGGGCCGGAAAATCTGCCGTGCGGCCGGGACGGGGCTACCAGGTCGCCCGGTCGAGCCAGGACCGGATGCGCCCGGCGGTCTCCCGCCACCGGGGCTCGAGGATCATGCTGTGCCCGCGGTCGTTGAGGGCCAGGTAGTCGGCGCCGAAGTAGCTGGCGCCGCCAGGGCGCCCATGCTGTGCGCGACCAGCACCGGTGGTTGTCCGGCCTGTCCGGCCACGATCTCCAGTTCCTCGGTGACGGCCGCGATGGACCGGGCCAGGAACTGCTCCTCCGGCAGCTTCCGCGACCCGTTGTGGTTGAACCAGCTGAACGCGAGACAGGTCCGGCCGGTGGCGGCGAAGTACGGCAGCCAGTTGTCCCAGAGCCAGGTGCCGTGGCTGCCGCCGTGGATGAAGACGATCGGCGGCGCCGTCGGCTCGCTGTCGGGCCGGGCCCGTTCGATGTGGACCCCGTCCACGTTCAGTTCGTCACGAGTGAACACAAGACACCTCTGGTTGAGCGCTGGGACGGCGCCACCGCCAGCCTCGCGATCCGGGCGGGACCGGGCCGAACGGTGGCGCCTCATGTGCGGCGGGGCCGGCCGGGCGGCCGCTCGTCGCGCGTACCGGTTCAACCGGTACGCACTGACGATAGTGTTGCCCCGCCGGTGCGGGTGCAGCGGCCGGACCTGCGGGCGGAGCGGCGACTACCAGGCGCGGGCGGCCCGGAGGATGACGTCCCGGACCCGGGTCGCCGCCGGATCGGGTACGGAGTTGGCACGTTCGACAATGAAGCCGGTGTTGATCGGCGGCTCCTCGGGTTCGAGGAGCGGGACCAGGGCCCCGGTGCGCAGTTCCTCGACACAGAGGTACCGCGGCAGGACCGTGACCCCGGCACCCGCCACGGTGGCGGCCAGTACGCCGCGCAGGTCCGGGACCACCAGCGCGGGCGGGCTGGTCAGCCGGTTGCGAAACACGTGTCGCCAGTAGCGGCGGAGGATCGGCAGATCCTCGGCGTAGGCGATCAGTGGTACGTCGTCCAGCGGCGCCGGATCGTCGGCGGCCAGCGGGCCGATCCGGGCAGCCCAGGTCGGGGCGGCCACCAGCACGAACTCCTCGTCCATCAGTGGAGTGGCGACGACCGAGCGCCCACGCGGACGGATCGCGGACAGGACGAGGTCGAGCCGACGGGCGCGGAGACCGTCGAGCAGGTCGTCGGCGAGCCCGGCGCTGACCCGTATCCGTACGCCCCGGGCGACCAGCGGAGCGAGGACCGGCAGCACTCGGACGGCCAGCAGCTCGGCCGGGCCACCCAGGTGCACGGGCTCGGCCGGTGCCGTGGTGGTCCGGTCCGCCACCAGGGCGAGCTGGTCCATCGGCGCCGAGATCCGGGCGGCCAGGTCGTGTGCGACGGCGGTGGGGGCCACGCCGCGCGGCAGCCGTTCGAACAGCTGGTGGTCGAGCTGCTGCTCGAGCGAGCGGATCTGACCGGTCACCGTCGGCTGGGCCAGCCCGAGCCTGCGGGCCGCCTCGGTCAACGAACCGGCCCGGTAGACCGCCAGGAAGGTCCGCAACTGGGTCAGATCGAGCGGCCGGCGGCTTGCCGAGCCATCGGAATTCCTTGGGTCCACGCCAGTAATCCTATTGGTTTGCCGAGGGGGCGCCGGCCTACCGTCGGGACCGTCAGACCGGCGTACGCGTACCTGCGCCGCTGGTCAGGAACCCTCCGGCCACCCCGGCCGGAACCGACCGACGGAGTACACGACATGGCCAAGATCCTGTTTGTGATGACCGGCGCCGACCACTGGACGCTGGCCGACGGGCATCGGCATCCCACCGGCTTCTGGGGCGAGGAGTTCGCCGCCCCGTACCGGGCCCTCACCGACGCCGGATACGAGGTGGTGGTCGCCACCCCGGGCGGTGTCGTCCCCACCGTCGACCAGGCCAGCCTGACCCCCGACCGCAACGGCGGTCAGCAGGGCGCCGACGCGGTCGTCGCACTGCTCGACGAGACGGAGGCGCTGCACCGGCCGATCAACCTGGCCGACGTCGACCCCGCCGACTACGTGGCGGTCTTCTACCCCGGCGGCCACGGTCCGATGGAGGACCTGTCCGGCGACGCCGACTCGGCCCGGGTGATCACCGAGACCCTGACTTCCGGCCGGCCGTTGGCGCTGGTCTGTCACGGGGTGGCGGCGCTGCTGGCGACCGGGACGCCGGACGGCGGGTCGCCGCTGCGCGGCTACCGGGTGACCGGTTTCACCCGGATCGAGGAGACCCAGGCAGGTCTCGCCGACCGGGCCAGGTGGGTGCTCCAGGACCGCCTCGTCGCGCTCGGTGTGCAGTTCAGCGAGGGCGCCGCCTGGGCGCCGTACGTGGTCGTCGACCGCAACCTGATCACGGGGCAGAACCCCGCCTCGTCGGCCCGACTGGCCGCCACCCTGCTGGAGCGGCTCGGTAGGGCCGACTGACCCCGGGGCCACCCGGCTCCTTCCGTGGCCGGCGGTCGCGCCTTCTCGCGTGGCCGGCGGTCGCGTCGAGCCCGTCGAACATCGCGAAGGTCCGAACTCTCATGGCAACCGAATTGGAAACCACGCGCCGGACCCGGGTACCCGGCCTGGTCGAACCGCCGCACCGACGGGTACCGCGGTGGACCACTGGCCCGGGCACGTTTGTCATCGAGGTCGTCTCGGCGGTGGCCCGGCAGATCGGCGGCTCCCGGGTCGGGATCCGGCTGTCGCCCGGACTCAACATCCAGGACGCCCCGGAGCCCGACCCGGTGGACCTGCACGCGACGTACGGCGCCCTCGCCGACGGGCTCGCACCACTGCGTCTCGGCTATCTCAGCGTCGTGCACCCCCGGCCCGCCGCCGCGATCGTCCAACAGTTACGGGCGCGGGCCGGCGTACCACTCGTCGCGAACACGGGATTCTCGACGACGAGCACCAGGGACCGGGCGGCGGCACTCGTCGCGGAGGGTGTGGCTGACGCGGTCGCGGTCGGCCGTCCGGCGATCGCCAATCCCGACCTCGTGCGGCGCTGGCGCGACGACCTGCCGGAGACCGAACCGGACACGGCGACCTTCTACACCGGCGGCGCCAGCGGTTACACGGACTATCCGACCCACCGACAGCAGTCGCTCAGCCGAGCCAGACCACGATCCCGGTCAGGTCGTTGAGTACGGCCGCGACGCCCGCCCTGATCGCGTCGGCGCAGCGCTCGGCGGTGAACGAGGCGGGGTCGTAGGTCGAGGACATGCCGAGGCCCTCACCCCGGAACGACGCGCCGGACCAGTCGACCGCCGTGACATTGTGGGTCGGCTCGGCCAGTTCCGCCCCGACCACGAGGAACTGCTGCGCCAGGTGGCTCGCGGTGACCAGCGCGAGGGGGTCGACCAGGTTGTTGCCCGCGCTGACGATCAGGTCCGGCCGCATGTCGATGGCCTGGGTGATGCTGGGCACCAGGTCCTGGTCATCCTTGGCGACCACCGTCCGGAGGTCGACCTCCTCGTCCTCGGCCCAGTCGCCGACCGCCGCCACGACGGCCTTTGTCGGGGCGTCGTCGCCTGTGGTCAGCAGCACCACCCGGTAGTGCTTCGACGGGTGGACCCCGTTCCAGGAGCCGGGTTGGGGCGTGACCGTCGCCTCCGGGGTCGGTCTGGTGGTGGGGTGGACGAATCCCGGGCCGAGCGTGCCGACGGCGCTGGGCTTGGCATGCGGCCGGGACCAGTCGTCACCGGAGCCGCAGCCGGTGATCAGCACGGCGGTCGCCGCCAGTACGGCGACGGCCCGAAGCGGGGGGCGCAAGTGGTCGTCCTCTCGGGTGGTGCGGAAAGCATGCGTGGCTCTCCGTATTCCTATCCCAGTTCGGAGTGCACTCCATACGCCGGGTGCCGTCCCGGACCTTTGTTCTCCAGCGGTTCGCCGACGGTCGGGTTGCTGTTCACCCGGGACGTGCAACGTGCACTGGCTGAATCGAAGGAGCCGCAATGTTACCGCGCGTTCGTCGTGCCGTTATCGGCATCATCGTCGGAATCGCCGCCGCAGTGGTCGCTTTTCTGGGCGCCGCTCCGGCCTATGCCCACGGCTTCACGTCGACCGTTTACGTCGATGTGACCGGAGGCGACGAGGATCACATTCGTACGAAGCTGGAACTCGAATACGACCTCTTTGTCGTCTCGGCCGCCGACTACGAGGACGACGACCCGCTCTTCCGGGCCGGCACCGCCGCGTTCGACGCCGACGACGCCGTCGCGGCGGCTGCGGCGCTGAACACCCACGCGGAGACGGCTGTCCGGTACGTCACCGAGCGCTTCTCGGTCGCCTCGGCCGGCACCGTGTGTACGCCGACTCGGGTCGGTGACTTCACGATCGGCCAACGGGACGGCGTCCCCTACACCGACCTGCTGCTCGACTGGGCCTGTCCGGCCGGAGGTGACTCGCACGAGGTGCGCAGCGGGCTGTTCCCCGACGCCGAGGGCTACGTCAAGGGCACCAAGACCATCGTCACCTACCAGCTCGACGGCCACTCCGGCAGCGCCGCGATCGACGCCGAGCATCCGTCCTTCTCCACCGCCCAGGCGTGGTACGAGCGGTTCTGGGAGTTCTTCCGACTGGGCGGCGAGCATCTGCTGACCGGGATCGACCACATCCTGTTCCTGCTGGCGCTGATCGTCGGCTCCCGGCGGCTGCGGGAGATCGTGCTGGCCGCCACCAGCTTCACCCTCGCCCACTCGGTGACCTTCATGCTTGCCGCGCTCGGGCTGGTCGACGTACCCGGTGCGGTGGTGGAGCCGATCATCGCGTTCTCCATCGCGGTGGTCGCCGGCTGGCACCTGTGGCGGGTCTGGCGGCGCGGCGACCACGCCGCCGACCTGGAGCCGGTTGGGGGTGGCCACCTCAGCCTGGACCGGGCCGGCTGGATCCGGCTCGGAGTGGTGTTCTGCTTCGGTCTGGTGCACGGCCTGGGCTTCGCGGGCGCGCTCGGGATCAACGAGGCGTGGTCCTGGACCCTGCTTTGGTCCCTTCTGGTGTTCAACATCGGCATCGAGACCGTTCAGTTGGCGATCATCGCGATTGTCTTCCCGTTGTTGTTCGTATTGCGCCGCCGTTCGCCGAAACTCGGCACCTGGGCCACCGGCGTTGTTTCCGCAGGGGTGTCCGTTATGGGGCTGGTCTGGTTCGTGCAACGCCTGGTCGGCGCCTGAGAACGCCGCAGGAATTGCGTGAAGTGCAACCGGCCGCAAGATCGCGTTCATGGCGGGTTCATCATGCGGCGAAAGGTTGAGAACGCTTCTCCGCAAAATGGGAAAGCTTTTCCATATCTCTTTATCGGAAGAGGGAACAAAGTCGATGGCATTGAGTGACTCAATGCGGACCCCCGGGCTCACGCGGCGCCGCATCGCCGTCGGAGCCAGTGCGGGATTTCTGGGCCTGTCCCTGGCCCTCGGCAGTGGTCTGTCGGCCACCGCCTTCGCCGCCGAGCCCGCCACGTTCACCGGCATCGTCCTCGGCGTGGGCGCCGACGAGACCCAGCGCATCGTGACCTGGTACACCTCGGCCGACATCGCGCAGAAGGTCCAGCTCGCCCCGACCTCCTCGATCGTGGACGGCGAGTTCCCGGCAGACGCGATCACCTTCGACGCCGTCGGTGCGGCGAACACCTCCACCACCGGCTTCAACCGGCACGCCACCCTCACCAACCTGCGGGAGAACACGGCGTACTCCTACCGGGTCGGTGGCGAGGGCAACTGGTCCACGGCGTACTCGTTCAAGACCCACGACTTCGAGGGCGACTACGACTTCCTGTTCTTCGGCGACCCGCAGATCGGCTCGTCCGGCGACATCGCGAAGGACCAGGCCGGCTGGGCGGAGACCCTGCGCTACGCCACCACCGCGAACCCGGACATCGAGCTGCTGGTCTCCGGTGGTGACCACGTCGAGTCCGCGAACAACGAGGCCCAGTGGGACGCGTTCCTCGCCCCCGACCAGCTGCGGCAGTACCCGGTTGCGGCGACCATCGGTAACCACGACGTCGGCGGCAAGTCCTGGGAGCAGCACCACTTCACCCCGAACACGGACCGGTCGAGCCAGTACTACAACGGCGACTCGGCGACCCGGTCCGGCGGTGACTTCTGGTACATCTACAAGGACACGCTGTTCATCGACCTGAACAGCAACAGCTACGTCAACCCGACCGACGGCTCGCTGGGTGGCGACAAGGCGCACGTCGCGTACGTCACCGACGTCGTGAAGAAGCACGGCGCCGAGGCGAAGTGGACGGTGCTGGTCTACCACCACGCGATCTACTCGGCGGCCAGCCACTCCACCGACGGGGACAACAAGCAGCGGCGGAAGGACTTCACCACCGCCTTCTCCGACCTCGGCGTCGACCTGGTACTGCAGGGCCACGACCACGTCTACACCCGCAGCTACTCGATCAAGAACGGCCAGAAGGAGAACCCGGACGAGCAGCCGGGCGCCGACGAGGTCTTCCCCGGCCCGGGTGGCGTCATCTACGTGACGGCGAACTCGGCCTCCGGTTCGAAGTACTACGACATCAAGAAGCCGGACAACTCCGGTACCGGTGTCGAGGGCCTCGGCCCGGACCCGCTGAACCCGGACAACTACTGGTTCAACTCCGCGCAGAACCAGGAGCACGTCCGCAGCTACGTCAAGGTGGGCGTCAAGTCCGACAAGCTGGTCGTCGAGAACATCCGCAGTGGCACCTGCGCGGCGCCGAACGCCGCCGTCGAGAAGGGCCTCTCCTGCGTCAACACCCCCGACGGTCAGCCGGTCGGCTCGATCGTCGACAAGGTGACGGTGCACCCGTACCACGGCGACGGCCAGGACATCCAGGTCAACGTGCCGAACGCCGCGCCCGGTGAGTTCGGCTGGACGATCGACGGCTACAACGGCCTGGTCGACCTCGGCACCGCCAGCGAGCACAACGGCGAGTTCTTCGAGGCCACCGGCAAGATCAACCCGATCCTGGTGACCGACAGCCGCCGCTCGCTCGCCCCGTGGTCGATCTCGGCCAGCGTCGGCGACTTCACCGACGGAGCCAAGACCCTCTCCAGCACCTACCTCGGTTGGACGCCGTACCTGCTGGACGGCGGGGCCGGTGCCGAGGCCGGTGCGCCGGTCCTCTCGGCCTACGACGACCAGGGCAAGGGCCTCTCGGTCGCGAGCGCGCTCGCCGCGGCCGCCCAGGGCCACGCCAAGGGCGGCGCCAAGCTCGGTGCCGACCTGGACCTGAAGTTCCCGACCGAGATCGAGAAGGGTAGCTACCGCGCCACCCTGACGATCACCGCGCTGAGCAGCTGAGCAGCCGAGCGGCTGACGCGGATCTGTGCCACCCGGTGGGGCAGGTGCCTTCGGGCGCCTGCCCCACCACCGCTCCGACCCTCCCCAAGATCACGCAAGGAACCGAGATGCACGCGCCCACCACGCGCTGGAAGACCCGGATCGCCACGGTGCTCCGTACCACCACCCTGTCCCTGCTCACCGCCGCCACGGCGGTCGGCGTCGGGATCGGGCCCGCCCACGCGGAGGACGGCGACGTCGGCTGGGCGGTCCGTACGGCCTCCAACAGCTACGGCGCGTCCCGGTCCAGCTACAGCTACTCCGTCAACCCCGGCGGCACCGTCGAGGACGCGATGGTCGTCGTCAACCGCGGCCCCGTGCCGCTGAACCTCACCGTGTACGCCGCCGACGGCTTCACCACCGACGCGGGCCAGCTCGACCTGGTCACCAAGGACCAGAAGTCGGTCGCGGTCGGCGCCTGGGTGCACGCCGACCAGGGCAGCGTCACGGTCCAGCCCGGCAAGACCGCCCAGGTCCCCTTCACCGTCACGGTCCCGACCAACGCCACCCCCGGCGACCACGTCGGCGGCATCCTCACCTCGTTGACCCAACCCGACCAGGCCGCGGGCATCAACGTGGACCGCCGCCTCGGGATCCGGATCAAGCTGCGGGTCGGTGGCGAGCTGACCCCGCGCCTCACCGTCGAGGACCTGCACGTGGCGTACGCCGGCACCGGCAACCCGTTCGGCAGGGGCGACGCCACCGTCCGGTACACGATCCACAACACCGGCAACACCACCCTGTCGAGTCAGCAGGCCGTGTCGGTCTCCGGCCCGTTCGGCTGGCTGCGGACCGGCGCCGGCGAGGTCCCCGCCGCGCCCGAACTGCTGCCGGGGGAGAGCTGGCAGGTGAGCGTGCCGGTGCACGGGGTGAACCCGGCGGTCCGGCTGGCCGCGACCGCGACCCTGACGCCCCTGCTCACCGACGCGTCGGGGTCGATCACCCCGCTCCCGGAGGTCCGGGCCACCACCCACGGCTGGGCCGTCTCCTGGACGTTGCTGCTGCTGGTCGTCGTACTGATCGCGGTTGTCGTCGGGGTGATCCTCCTGCGGCGTCGCAACCGGGTGCGCCGGGCGCGGCGCGAGGACGCCCGGGTGGAGGAGGCCGTCAAGCAGGCGCTCCGGGCCAAGGAGACGCGAACCAGCTGACCGTCCGTCCGTCCGTCCGTCCGCCCGGTCGGGACGGCGGCGGAACTGGCGGAACCGGTTGCGGGTCAGGACCGGTTCCGGGCCGGTTGCCGCTGCCAGGGCGCCGGGTACGGAACCCGTCGCCACCACCACCGGTCACGTTCGACGGGTACGGGGTGCGCCGCACCCAGCTCCGTCGACAGGGCGGCGCCCCCGTCGTCCCCGGTGCGGGTGACGAACCGTCGGTCGAGGTCGGCGAGGGCCGCCGCGAACGGTGCCCGGACCGGCTCCGGCAACTCCCGGTCGGCCCGGGCCAGCTCGTCCCGGAGTTCGAGGTCCTCCCGGTAGTGCTCCGCCGGATACCAGCCGTCCGGTGGCCAGCCGTCGGTCATCCGGGCGACCAGGCCCTCCCAGGCGCCGAGCCGGTTCCAGACCCGCCACGTCACCTCCGCCACCGCCGGTACGTCGACGCCGTCCACCTCCGCCGGTAGCCAGGGCCGCAGCTGCGTCCGGAGCCGGTCGGTGACCGGGGTGGGCATCCGGTGGTCCCGGATCACCTCGGGTATCGCCGCGAAGGGCAGGTCCGGAAGTTCCGCCACCGGATGTTCGACCGCGTCGATCCGGTACACCGGTTCATCCTGGTCACCGTCCCCGTTCTCCCAGCCGTCGTCGTAGAGCCGGGCCCGGATGTGCCGGCCGTCCGGACCGACCAACCAGTACGCGCTCGGCCGCAGCTCCTGTCCCGGATAGAGCACCACCGTGCGGAGTTGCTGGGCCAGCCATGCCGCGACCGCTGCCTCGCTGTGCGTGGTGACCCGCTCGGCGAGGTAGATCTCCAGCTGCCAGTCCGGTTCACCGGCGACCGGCCAGACGGTGCAGAGGACCGCCGCCGACCAGTCCCGGTCCACAACGCCCTCGTCGGCGATGCTGACCTCGTCAATGGGCCGGGACACCAACTCCGCCAACGCCGCGCGGAGCCGGTCCCGGTACAGCGGTCCGAAGATCAGCAGGTAGTACGGCATGCCTGGCACATCCTGTCCATGAGGTCCGTCGCCTGCACGCCCCGGCCACTGCGGTCGGCCCGGTGCACCGCACGCTCCCGGGTCACCGCGCTCGGCCCGGTGCAGCGGGGGACACCGCCCCGGCGATCCGGAGGAACTGTCGGGCGACCGGGCCGAGCGGGCGGTCGACGGCGGTGGCGATGGCGATCTGGTACGTCGGCCGGTTCGTCCGGATCCGGAGGAAACGCAGGTCGGCGGTCTGGTCGGCGATGGACCGGGGGACGAAGGCGACGCCGAGCCGGAGCCGGACCAGGTCCAGGATGGTGGAGAGGTCGTTCATCTGGACGGTGATCCGCCGCTGCTGGACGCCGGCCGAGACGAACGCCTGGTCGACCGCGTTCCGGACGCCCCAACCCGGCGGGAACTCGATGAACGGCTCCTCGACCACCTCGGTGAGGTCGACGCCGTCCCGACCGGCCAGCGGATGGTCTGGGGTGCAGGCCAGCACGACCTCGTCGGTGGCCAGCACCTGGCGGCGGATGCCCGGCACCGAGCCGTGGGTGATCACGACCGCCAGTTCCAGGGAGCCGTCCCGGAGGCGTTCCAGATGATCGAGGGAGCCGCCGGTGCCCGGCGCGGTCAGCCACATTTCCACCAGCGGAAACTCGGCCCGGAAGGCGGCCAGCGCCTCGCGCACCCGACCCGGGGTCAGGCCGTAGAGGATGCCGAGGCGCAGCCGACCGCGCAGTCCCTGCCCGGCCTGGGTGACCACCTCCCGGGCCGCCTCGACGGCCGCGAGGATCCGGACCGCCTCGGGCAGCAGGGCCCGTCCGGCCTCGGTCAGCTCGACCCGTTGGGTGGTCCGGGCGAACAGTGTCGCGCCGAGTTCGCGTTCGAGTACGCGTACGGCGGTGGAGACGGCCGACTGGGCGACCCGGAGCCGCTCGGCGGCCCGGGTGAAGCTGCGTTCCTCGGCGACGGCGAGGAAGACCTCGATCCGGCGGATCTCCACCGGCCAATCATCTCACAGACAGATAAACCCATCCGGTTTTTATATTGGAGAGGGATGGTTCCCGGACCAGACTCGGCGCCATGTCTCGCACCACCCACCGGGTCGGATTCGCGCTGGTCGCCACCGCGTACGGCGCGACGATGGCGGCCGGCTCCGTACCGACCCCGCTCTACGTCCTCTACCAGCACCGGAACCACTTCGGTACGACGATGGTCAGCGTCGTCTCCGCCGTCTACGTGGTCGGCGTGGTGGTCGGACTGCTGCTCGCCGGAGCCCGGGCCGACCGGGTCGGACGCCGTACGGTGCTCGGCGTCGCCCTCGTCGTCCAACTGCTGGCCTGTCTCGTTTTTGTGCTCTGGCCGGCGCTGTCCGGCATCCTGCTCGCCCGGGTCCTCTCCGGGTTGTCGATCGGCCTGCTCTCCGGACCGGCCACCGCGTACCTGATCGAACTGCACCGCGCCGCCCGCCCGGAGGCCGCCCGGGAACACGCCGAGATCGTCGCGACCGCGGCCAACCTCGGCGGCATCGCGGCCGGCCCGCTGCTCTCCGGTCTGCTCGCCGAGTGGGCCCCGGCGCCGCTGCGGCTGCCCTTCGTCTCGATCGGTGCGGTGCTGGCGCTGGCCGCGCTGCTGGTCGCCGTCGTACCGGAAACCGCCCGGCCGGTCGTCCGGCCCTGGTCCCGGCCGCTCGCCCTGGCCCCGGAACGCCGGCTGCTCTTCCTCGCCTCCTGCCTGGGCGGTCTCGTGGCGTTCGCGATGTTCGGCCTGTTCAGCGCGCTCAGTCCGTCGTTCCTCGCCGGCACGCTGGGGCACACCTCGCACGCCCTCGCCGGCCTGGTCGCGTTCCTCGGCCTGGGCGCCGGTGCCGTCGCCCAGCTCGGCCTGCGCCGACTGCCGCCGCGCCGGGCGATGACCACGGTGGTGGTCCTGATGCCGCTCGGCCTCGGCCTGGTGGTCGGCGGGGTGTGGGCGACGGCGCTCGTCCCGTTTGTCCTCGGCGGGGTGCTCACCGGTGCCGGCGCCGGGCTGCTGTTCCGGGCCTGTCTCACCACGGTCGTGCAGCTCAGCCCGGTCGAGCGTCGGGCCGGAACGCTCGCTACCCTGTTTGTCACCAGTTATGCCGGTCTGGCCATTCCGGTGATCGGGCTCGGGATCGCCAGCCAGCTCGCCGGACCGCGTGGCGCCCTCGCCGGCTTCGCCGCGCTCGCCCTGGTCGGCCTCGCCGCCGTCGCCACCGTCCGGCTCCGTCCGGACCCGCCACCGCTCTCCTCCGCCGGTGCCGCGCTCTAGCGGCATCCGGCAACCGATCCCACCTCACAACTGGAGTTCCTCCGTGTCCCGTACGGTCATCCGCAACGCCCACGTGGTCACCCTCGACGACCAGCTCGGCGACCTGCCCCGCGCCGACATCGCCATCGAGGACGGCACGATCACCACGATCGGCGCCGATCTCGACACCACCGGTGCCACCGTGATCGACGCCGCCGGCAAGGTCGCGCTGCCCGGCCTCGTCGACTCCCACCGGCACGTCTGGCAGGGGGCCATCGGCGGCGCCGGCGGCAAGGTCTCGCTCGGTGGCTACTTCGGGATTGTCCTCGCCGGCCTGCTCGACAGGTACGAGCCCGCGGACGTCTACGCCGGGGTGCTCTGGGGCGCCCTGCAGGCGATCAACGCCGGCATCACCACCGTCGCCGACTGGTCCCACATCGTCACCACCCCGGAGCACGCCGACGAGAACGTCCGCGCGCTGCGCGACTCCGGCATCCGGGCACTGTTCCTCTACGGTCCGCCGGTCGGCCAGGGCGTGATGCGCTGGTTCCACGAGAGCACCGAACGGCACCCGGCCGACGTACGTCGGATGCGGAACCTGCTCGCCGACGACAGCGCCCGGGTCACCATGGGCCTGGCCCTGCGCGGCCCCGAGTTCGCCACCCCGGAGACCACCGAGTACGACTTCCACCTCGCCCGCGAGCTGGGGGTGCCGATCAGCATCCACTCCGGCATCCCGGGCTACTTCCTGAAGTACCGCACCATCGAGACCCTGGACCGGCTGAACCTGCTCGGTCCCGACGTACACCACGCGCACGGGGCGCAGTTCGGCGACGCCGACCTCGCCCGGATCGCCACCACCGGCGGTGCGATCACGCCGTGCCCGACCGTCGACATGTCGATGGCGATGGGGACCTTCCCGGTCACCGGCCGGGCACTCGCCCAGGGTCTGACACCCGCGCTCGCCACCGACACCGTCGCCGGAGCCGGCACCGACCTGTTCAGCGAGATGCGGGTGGCGCTCGCCGCCGAGCGCAGCCGGGCCAACGCGGCGGCCCTGGAACGGGACGAGCCGCCGGCCACGGTCGACCTGGACCAGCGTGACGTGCTGCGGTTCGCCACCGTCGCCGGCGCCGCCGCCTGGGGCATGCAGGAGCGGATCGGCACGCTGAGCCCCGGGAAGCGCGGCGACGTGATCCTGATCGACGTGGACCGGCCGCACCTGGCGCCGCTGAACGACCCGGTGACCACGATCGTGCTCAACGCCGGTCCCGCCGACGTCGACACCGTGCTGGTCGACGGGGTGGTGGTCAAGCGGGCCGGCCGGCTGGTCGGCCCGATCGCCGAGCGGGCCCGGGAACTCATCGCCGACTCCCGCCACCGGCTGTTCGCCCGGGCGAACCTCGCCGACGTGCTCGGCCCGAACTGGGCTGCCTGAGCGGCGAGCTTGTGGCGTCGACGACGGCGGTCGGGGCGCGCAGCCCGCGTACCCGTAACCGCAGCACCGCCTCCCGCATGGCGGCACCGTCCACGAAGAACGACACCCGTACCGCCCCGATCCGTTCGGGTACCGGAAGATGGAGCACGCCGCCCCGCTGGCGGCGGGTGGCCTCGATCGCCTCCTGCACCAGTTCGGGGGTGAGCAGTTCGTGGCAGAGCGGGGCCCGGACCGCGCGGATGGTCTCCTGCGCCCGTTCCCGCTCGTGTTCGGCGAGCAGGCCGAGGACGGCGGCGTACTCGAGCATCAGGGCCAGGTCGATGCCGACCGCGAGGCCGTGCGGCAGCCGCGCGCGCATCTCCAGTGGCCCGACCAGCAGGTGTCCGAGGTCGACCGGCCGGCTCAGCTCGTGCTCCCGCAGGTTGGGCTGCAGGTGCCCGAGCATCGCGGTGATGGCGGCCCGGGTGACCGGCACTGCGTTCGGGCCCTGGAATCCGGTCGCCAGGAGTTCGGGTGACCACCGCTCGTACAACTGCCAGAGCTGGCCGCCGTCGATGAGGGCCATCTTCATGACCTCCATCAGCCCGGCGCGGGTCACGTCCGGCGGACAGCCGCGTAGCAGCGCGAGGTCGAGGGCGACGAGCAGGGGTGGGTGGTAGACGCCGATGCTGTTCTTCCGGTCGTCGAGGTTCAGCGCGCCCTTGACGCCGATGCCCGCGTCGACGTACGCGGTCGGGGTGGTCGGGACGACGGCCAGCGGCAGGCCCTTCCACAGCCAGGCGGCGACGCAGCGGGCCAGGTCGGCGACCGCGCCGCCACCGACCACCACCACCAGGTCGCGACGGTGTGCGTGGACCTGGATGGCGTCACAGAGCCGTTGCAGCTCACCCAGGGTCTTGCAGCCCTCGCCGCCGCGTACCGGATAGCTCCGGTGCACGACGCCGTGCTCGTCGAGCAGTCGGGCCAGCGCCCGCCCGTGGTGTTCCGCACCGGAGTCGACGATCAGGTGCTGCCGGCGGGCCAGCGCGGGGATGTCGTCGCGGTGCAGCAGGCCGGGTGCCTCGCGGATCGTGTATTCCATGCCCTCGCCGCGGTGCCGTACGCACCATTCGCGTTCCGGACCCGATCGGATGTGTACGCCGTCCGGACCGCGTACGGGTGCGCCGAAATTCGCCGCGTCAGGGACGGAAAAACGGCGGCGAAAATTGATCCGCATCATTGCGCGGATGCTAACACCGGCCCGTGTGAGACGTCCAGAGGTGGTTGTCGATGTCATTTCTGGTGGCCTCTGCGGCGCGAATGCGGCCGGAACGAACACGGCGGACGGTTGTACCGGGTGGTTGCGGGTAAGCAGCGGCGACCCCGAGTCGGACAGGAGATCCAGCATGCGGACCAGACAGCTCGGCGACAGACTCGAGGTCTCCGCTCTCGGACTGGGCTGCATGGGCATGAGCGACTTCTACGAGCCAGGGGACGAACAGGAGGCGATCGCCACCATCCACCGCGCGTTGGACGCCGGTTGCGTCTTCCTCGACACCGCTGACGCGTACGGGCCGTTCCGCAACGAGCGGCTGGTCGGCCGGGCCGTCACCGGACGGCGGGACGAGGTCGTGCTCGCCACGAAGTTCGGCATCGAACGCGACCCGGAGAGCGGCACCCGGAACATCAACGGCCGGCCGGTCTACCTCCACGCGGCCTGTGACGCGAGCCTGCGACGGCTCGGCGTCGACCACATCGACCTCTACTACCAGCACCGGGTCGACGTCACGGTGCCGATCGAGGAGACCGTCGGCGCGATGGCCGAGCTGGTCCGGCAGGGCAAGGTACGGCACCTCGGCCTCTCCGAGGCCTCGCCGAGCACCATCCGGCGGGCGCACGCCGTGCACCCGATCACCGCCCTGCAGACCGAGTACAGCCTCTGGTCGCGCGACCCGGAGGACGAGATCCTGGCGACGGTACGGGAACTCGGCATCGGCTTCGTCGCCTACAGCCCGCTGGGCCGGGGCTTCCTGACCGGCCGCTGGCGCAGCCCTGACGACTTCGCCGCCGGCGACTTCCGGGCCGGCAACCCCCGCTTCCAGGGCGAGAACTTCCAACGCAACCTCGACGTCGTGACCCGGGTCCACGAGATCGCCGAGGAGAAGGGCTGCACACCGGCCCAACTCGCGTTGGCCTGGGTGCTCGCCCAGGGCGAGGAGATCGTGCCGATCCCGGGCACCAAGCGGATCGGCTATCTGGAGGAGAACCTCGGCGCGCTCGACGTCACGCTGGCCGCGGCGGACCTGGCCCGGATCGAGGAGGTCGCGCCGAAGGGCTTCGCCGCCGGCACCCGCTATCCGGACATGACGTCGGTCAACGGCTGACCGCCGCCCGGCGGGCGGTACCCCGTGACGCCGCGCAGCCGGGTCACCTCGTGACGGAGATCGTCTGCTTCGCCAACTGGTACGCCGGGAGCATCGCCTCGAACTCCTCGGTGTCCATGCCGCCCAGGGTGATCAGCACCGTTCCGTACCGGGTCGCCGCCACCAGGGCCCGACCCCGCTTGGACTCCCCGGTCAGCTCGCTCCCCTCCAGGTACGTCGCCTCGGTGGCACGCAGCGGACCGGCCAGTGTGTCCCGGTACTGCAGGTCGGTGAGCTTGCCCTGGGCGGCGAGGAACTCCTCCAGTCCCTTGCGGGCCCCGATCACGGCGCCCCGGTCGACGATCCAGACCCGCAGGAAACCGATGTTGCCGGCCGGCTTGGCGTCGATCTCACAGACGGCGGTGGAACCACCCTGCTGGATCAGTTCGGCGAGCTCCGGGTGGAACTCGATCGGCTTCGGCTTCCACTGCGCCGGCAGGTCGAAGGTGACGGGCAGTTCGCAGCCCGCACCCTTGGGGCCGACCTTGGTCGCGGCGGCGGCCGGGGCGACATCGTCGTACCAGGGGGCTCCGGGGGCTGTCGAGGTCGCGGTCGGGTTCGCCGCGGCCGCCGCGTCGCCCGGCGACGGTTTCGGATCGTCGGCGCAGCCGGCCACCAGCCCGACGGTGAGGGCGGCCAGTACGGCCACCCGGAGATTTCTCGGCACGCTCTGCGCTCCTTGTCGAGTTCGGCCGGGAAAGCAAACCCGAGCGCTTGTCGCCGAGTCAAACGGGTTGCCCGGAGATCAACGGGTGCCCGGAGACCCGACGACGGCGACCACGGCGACGACGGCCGGCCCACCCCCGGGACGATCGACGGCGGCGGCTACCGGTCCTGCCCGTTCCCGGACGTGCCGGTGGCGCGGGGACCGCCGGGCCGGGAGTCGCCGGTCGGCCACGCCGCCCGGGTCAGGGCCGGCAGTTCCCGACGGCGGTGGACCAGCAGCACCAGGGCCAGCGCGGCGTACGCGATCGCGACCAGGTACCGGACCGTCTGGGTCGGGATCGCGAACTGCACCGCGAAGAGCACGAACAGCAGTGCCGCCTCCAGGCGGGAGATCCGCAGGTTCATCAGGATCGCCACCCCGAGCAGGGTCTGTGCGGTGGTGAGGTACAGCTCCTCGGTCTGCCGGGCGTCCAGCGGCAGCCCGTCGAACTCGCCGCCGCCGAGGTAGAAGGCGAGCGGCAGGCAGGCGATGAGCAGCGTCCACTGGTTGAGCTTCGCGGCCAGCAGCGCACCGAGCCCGTCGTCGGCCCGCCCTCGCAGCGCGAACGCCACCGCCACGATCACCTCCGGTGCCTCCGAGGCGACCGGGGCCAGCCACTGCACCAGCAGGAACTCGTCGATGCCGAGCGCCGAGCCGGCCTCGACGAGGGACTTGCCGAACGGCTCGGCCGCGCTGAGCACCACCACGGCGGCCGCGACGAACAGCACGATCACCGTCGTCCGTCGCCGTACCGTCGGCTGGCCGGCCAGGGTGGCGGCCACTCCGACCAGTGCCTCCTCGGTCTGCGCGGTCCGGCCGATCCGGGACAGGTAGAGCGCGAACAGGCCGCCGAGCACGATGCTGTCGTACCAGGCGAGCCTTCCGGTGATCGGGATGACCAGGGCGTAGACGGTCGCGATCAGCAGGTAGACGGTCTCGGTCCGGCGGTGCGGCGCGAGCCGTACGCCGTTGCGGTCGCCCGGCTGGCCGCGTCGGCGTACCGCCCAGATGGCGAAGAAGACCAGCAGCGGCCAGGCCACGCCGATCAACAGCCGGTTGGCGCCGGTCATGTTCGCCAGGGCGAAGGCGGAGTACGCCGGGTCGGAGCCGGCCACGTAGGCGAAGTAGATGTCGATGGCGTACTCCGGAAGCACCGCCACCAGCGCGAGCAGGGCGAGCGCGAGATTTCCCGGAAGGTCGACCCGGGCGATCTCGGACGCCCACATCAGCAGGGCCACCGCCGAGAGCACCGCGATCCCGAAGACCGCCATGCCGACCAGCGCCGGAAGGTGCCGACCGGAGAGCCGGAGGGCGACGGCGGGTACGGCCACCGCGACCGCGATGCCGACCCGGAGCAACGCCGTCCGGTTCGACATCGTGACATCGAGCCTCACCCGCATCGCCGCCACCCCCGTCGGCATCGAGCCTGCCGGACCGGGCGGTCGGGTTGTGGCGGAATCGGCCAGATCGACGGTTGACCCGGGTGTCAGGCGCCGAGCCGGGACCGGTTGGCATCCCGGCCCCGTCCCGGCGCGGTCGTCCCGGGTTCAGCTCTGCGACAGTTCGGTCACGTCCCGGAGGTTCGCACCGGTCGGCGGCGCGAACGCCTTGCCGTCGACCTTGTCGGAGTACCTGACCAGTTCGAGCGAGACCTCCTCGCCGGTGTTCGCCGTGCCCCTGAACGAGGCCAGCACCCCGGACTCGGTGACGCAGACCGAGAAGTCCCGCAGCGAGCCGACCTGATCGCCCTCGGCCTCGCTGATTCCGGTGACGGTGGCACAGAGCGACGGTTGACCCGCGATCGTCTTCTCACCGGTGTCGACGTCGGTGCCGGGCACGATCGCGGCGGCGGCGACGAGGGCGAGCGCGAGTTCCGGGGTGAGATATCCGGGCCCGCCGACCGTGGCGACCAGTTCGGCGTCCGGGCCGGTCGTGCCGCCACCCTGGTTCGCCAGCCGCTGGCACTCGTCGGCGGCACAGACGGTGACGTGTTCCGGTGTGTGGATCAGCCACGAGTCGCCGTTGCGGGTCGCCGAGTTCGGCGGCTGCTGGGCGTACGTGACCTTCTCCGTCCGGCCGGTTTCCCTGTCGGTGGCCCGGTACTCGGCGGTGTAGGTCAGCTCGGCGGCCCGGCCGAGCCGGTCGGCGAAGCTGGACAGGGCGTTCGCGGTGTCCACGACGTTCTGGACGGTGTCGATGACGCCGCAACCGGCGCCGAACAGGACGAGGGTCGAGAGGGCGACCAGGTGGCCGGCGACGCGGCGACGGAGCCGAGTCATGCGACGTGGCGAAGTCATGGCATCACTGTGTGACCGGTCGGCCGGCCGGGGGTGTGGTCGACGACGCAGACGGCACGAATCCGGTAGGTGCCGGTGCCGTACCGCCCCGGGTCGGCCGTGCGGTAGGTTGTCCGGGTTCGGCCGCTACGACCCGAGGAGGTGGGACCGATTTTTGCCGTGACCGGCGCGGTGCTCCCACCACGCGGGCCGCTGCCCCTTCGGGGTTGACCGGGCCGCGGTGACGCAGGAGTGCCGCCAGGCCCCTAAGGATCACCCATGTACCGAACCGGTTCTGCCAGTTCCCGCGGTTGTCGCACCGCCGGACCCGACGTGTCCGCCGACCCGCGTGTCGATCCCGTTCCGGCCACGGCCGCCGCCGACCTCGGGCTGACCGCGGCCGTCGTCGACCGGCTGCGGGCCGCCGGGTGTGTCTTCGCCGAGGACGAGGCCCAGCTCCTGATCGACGCCGCGTCGAGCCCGGCGGTGCTCCGGCAGATGGTCGACCGCCGGGTCGCCGGCCTGCCGCTGGAACACATCGTCGGCTGGGTCGACTTCTGCGGTCTGCGGATCGCCGTCGACCCCGGGGTCTTCGTACCGCGTCGCCGTACCGAACTGCTCGCCCGGCAGGCGGCGACGCTGGCCAGGCCGGGTGCCACCGTACTGGATCTGGGCTGCGGGTCGGGAGCGATCGGGGTGGCGGTGGCCAGCCTGGTCGCCGGTGTCGAACTGCACGCGTCGGACGTCGAGCCGGCCGCCGTACGCTGCGCGGCGCGCAACCTCGCCCCGCTGGGCGGTCAGGTGTACGCCGGCGACCTGTACGACCCACTGCCCGCCGGACTCCGTGGCCGGATCGACGTCCTGGTGGCGAACGTCCCGTACGTGCCCAGCGGCGCGGTCGGGCTGCTCCCGCCCGAGGCGAGGATCCACGAGCCGCTGGTGGCCCTCGACGGTGGCCCGGACGGCCTCGACGTGTTGCGTCGGGTGGCCGCCCGGGCCCGGGAATGGCTCGCGCCCGGCGGTCACCTGCTGCTGGAGACGAGCCGGGCCCAGGTGGAGACCGCACTCGGGGTGCTGACCGCAGCCGGGCTCGCCCCGCGGATGGTCGACGACGAGGAACTCCTGGCGACCGTGGTCATCGGCCGCCACTGACCCGCGACCGGCATCCGGCCGGCACCCGGGGCGCCCGCCGCCGGGTGCCGGCCGCCGGGTGCCGGCCGTGCTCGTCGAGAGGACCGTGGTCGGCCGCCCCTGACCAAAGGCCGCGTCGGCCCGTCCTCGGTCAGCCGGCCGTCGCCGGTGCGCCCTCGGCGGCGCCGAGGGCGGCCAGGACTGTCGAGATCGTCGCCGCGTCTCCGGCGAGGTGCGCGGCGAGCAGTTCGGCGAAACGTTCCGCCGGCAGCACCGGTACGCCGAGTGTGGTGGCCTTCTCCGCCTTGCTGCCGGCACCTTCACCGACCACGACCAGGTCGGTCCGCTTGGAGACCGAGCCGGACGAACGGCCGCCGAGCCGCTCGACCGCCTCGTTGCCCTCGTTGCGGGTCAGCCCCGGCACCGAACCGGTGACCACCACCGTCATCGGGGTACCGTCCGGCCGGCGCAGCGGCAGCGCGTTCGCCGCCGGGGTACCGGAATCGCCACCGTCGGTGTCGCCGCCTCCGGCGGCCCCGGACGGTGGGCCGGAGACGCCCGGCTCGGTCATGTTCACCCCGTGCCCGGCCAGCTTGTCGATCACCGGGGTCAGCTCGACCAGCTCTGCCGCGATGGTGACAGCCCGCTCCGGCCCCACCCCCTCGACCTGCTGCAGATCGGTCACCGAGGCGCCGAGCAGCGCCTCCATGGTGCCGAAGTGCCGGGCCAGCCGGCGTGACATGGAGCGGCCGGTCATCCGTACGCCGAGGCCGGTGAGGACCCGGGACAGCGGCTGCGCCCGGGAGACGTCGATGTTCGCGACGAGCTTGCGGGCCGACACGTCCCCCAGCCGGTCGAGGGTGACCAGCACCTCCGGGGTGAGGGCGTAGAGGTCGCCGGGATCGGTGACGAGCCGGGCGCCGACCAGCAGGTCGATGATCTTGCTGCCGAGTCCCTCGATGTCCATCGAGTCCCGGGCCGCGTAGTAGGCCAGCGACTCGCGGGCACCGCAGGCCCGCCCCTGCAGACAGCGCCAGCGCTTCTGCGAGCGGTCGATCTCGCCGCCACAGCGCGGGCAGTCGACCGGCGGCTCGTACGGCGTCGAATCCGCCGGCCGCTCGTCCAGCTTGGCACCGGTCACCTCCGGGATCACGTCGCCGGCCCGCCGGACGAAGACGGTGTCCCCGGCCCGAACGTTGCGGCGTACCAGGTCGTCGAAGTTGTGCAGGGTGGCCGAGGTGACCGTCACCCCACCGACCTGCACGGGTGCCAGCACCGCGACCGGGGTGATCACGCCGGTGCGCCCGACCTGCACCTCGATCCGCAGCAACGTGGTCGTCCGGGTGTCGGCCGGGAACTTGTACGCGACTCCCCAGCGGGGCGCCCGGGTCCCGGACCCGGCCAGCTCCCGGTCCGCCGGCGCGTCGGCCTTGACAACCGCGCCGTCGATGCCGAAACCGAGCTCACCACGGCGGGCGTAGAGCGCGTCGACGGCGGCGAGGATCTCCTCCAGGGTGCCGCAGAGCGGCATGCCGGCGGCCGAACCGGCGGTGGTGGCGACACCGAGCCGCTCGACGTACGCCATGATCGCCGAGTGCGGCAGCGGGTCGGTACCGGCGGCCCCCTCGGGCAGGCCGTGCACCGAGTAGGCGAGGAACGACAGCGGCGCGTCGTACGCCCGGTCCTGCGCCCGCAGCGTGCCGGCGGCGGCGCTGCGCGGGTGGGCGAACGGCGGCTCGCCGTGCCCGGTCCGCAGTTCGTTGGCGAGGGCGAAGTCCGCGTCGGTCATGAAGACCTCGCCCCGGATCTCCACGGTCAGCGGCTCGCCGAGCTGCTCCGGCAGGCCGACCGCCCGACGGGCCTGGCTGGTGACGTCCTCACCGGCCCGGCCGTCGCCCCGGGTGGCCACCTGGGTCAGCCGGCCGTCGACGTACCGGGCGGCGATGGCGAGACCGTCGATCTTGGGCTCGACCGTGTAGCCGGCGACCGGCCGCCCGAGCAGCTTTTCCAGCCGGGTCGCCCAGCGGCCCAGCGCGTCGGCGCCGAAGACGTTGTCGAGGCTGAGCATCGGTTCGCTGTGTACGACGTCGCCGACCATGCCGACCCCGGCCGCGACCAGGTCGCTCGGCGAGTTGTGTGCCTTCCACTCCGGCCGGGCGGTCTCGGTGGCGACCACCCGGGCCAGCAACGCGTCGTACGTCGCGTCGTCCATCGCCAGATCGGCCCCGTTGTAGTACGCGGCGGCGGCCGACCGGATCCCGGCGAGCGCCGCCGCGTAGTCCGCCGGATCGTCGAACGGCGTCGCCCGCCCGGCGTCCACCACCGGCTCCGCGACCGGCACCACCACCGGCTCACCCGTATCGAGCACCGTCGACTCCGCCGGGTCGACCACCAGCTCACTCATCCCCGTACCCCTCCTCCGTCCGGCCGCGCCCAGCCTAGAGACCGGGTACGACGACCCCCGCCCAGCCACGGCCGGGGTTGCCACCGTCCGGGCCGTACGCGGACGGCCGCCGGTCGCCCATCTGTTGTTGCGGACGTCGGCCTGTCGACCCTGGTCGGCGACCTAGTCTGAGCTCATGTCGGAGCCCGGACAGCGCCCGGAGAGCGTCGGCACCGTGGTGGTGGCGGGGCTGGCCAACCTGGTGGTGGCCGTGGCCAAGGCCGTGGCCGGGGTGCTCTCCGGCTCGGCGGCCGTACTCGCCGAGGCCGCGCACTCGGTCGCCGACACGACCACCGAGGTTCTGCTCTTCGTGGCGTTGCGCCGGGGTTCCAGGCCGGCCGACGACCAGTACCCGTTCGGGCACGGCCGGGAGACCTACCTCTGGGCGTTCACCGCGGCCGTCGTCACGTTTGTCGTCGGTGCCGGTTTCTCCATCCTGCAGGGCGTGGAGGCGATCCAGTCCGGGGAGGAGCAGATCGACCCGCTGGCCGCGTACCTGGTCCTGGCCTTCTCCTTCGTCGCCGAGGGAATGTCCCTGCTCCGCTCGGTGCGGCAGGTGCGGCACCGGGCGCACCGGTGGCGGCAACCGTGGCTGCAGGTTGCCCAGCACACCCCGAACACCACGCTGAAGGCGGTGCTCCTGGAGGACAGCGCGGCGCTGGTCGGTCTGGTGCTGGCCGCCGCCGGGGTGGGGTTGTCCGAGCTGACCGGCAGCGCGTTCTGGGACGGGCTCGCCTCCATCGCGATTGGCGCACTGCTGCTGGTGGTGGCGACCACGCTCGCCTACAGCAACGTGGTCCACCTGGTCGGACGCTCGGCCCGGGCGGTGGTCCGGGAGGAGATCCACGGGGAGCTCTCCGCCGTACCGAACGTGCGCGGGGTGGACCAGTTGCTGACCCTGCAGCTCGGCCCCGAGGACATCCTGGTGGCGGCGAAGGTCAACTTCGCCGACGAGGCGAGCCGGGGCGAGATCGAGATCGCCGCGGACGAGGCGGAGCGCCGGCTGGTCGCCCGCAACCCCGCGATCCGGTACGTCTTCCTCGACCCGACCCGGCGTATCCGCTGACCCGCCCGGCAGTCGGGCCGGCGCGTCCGTCGACGGCCCGACGGCCGGGCCCGGTCAGCCGGAGTAGCCGCGGGTGGCGGCCCAGTTCGCCAGGTTGATCGTGCTCATCCAGTACGAGCTGGCACCGTTCACGTTGGCCGGGTCGGCGATCTTGACGGTACGGCCGTCGTCCCGGTACCCGACCACCGTCAGGTAGTGACCGCCGTCGTACGAGTGCGGCACGCCCGCCGTGTCGGTGGCGGTGCCGATCACGTTCACCACGACCGGGTGGTCCGTGGCGACGGCCCGGGTCACGTCCGCCTGCAGCCGGTCCATCTCGGCCGGGGTGGCGACCTGCTGCGGGATCGGTCGGGTGCGGTAGAAGTCGGTTCCCCCGACGCTGTTCAGCACCCGGGTGGTGTCCTCGGCCGAGTCGGTGCCGTTGACGGTGGTACCGAGCCGGTTCGCGATCTCGTCCTGGCTCGGCGCCGGGCCGTGTGCGCTGAGCGCGATCCGGGTGGCGGCGGGGCCGCAGTAGTAGAAGTTCGGCTGGGCCTGGTAGTCGACCGTCAGCTCCTTGGCCGGCGGCGCGGCGACGGCGGTCCCGTCCTGGCCGCCGAGCGCCAGGGCCGGGCCGGCCACCGAGCCGGCGACGACCGCGAGCCCGGCGACACCGAGTGCCGCTGCGCGCGTGGTGGGCGGGGTGATGGCGGTCAGCCACCGGACCCCGCGAACGAGGGTGCTGAGCATTCCGGCTCCCTTCCGGTCGCGTGTCGGTGGGGGGCCGTCACGTCCGGTGGCGGTCGCGGAAGCGCTGCCACCGGGTACGGCTGGCCCGCCTGATCGGGGCGTACCAGGGGGCCAACGCCGATCGGGAGTCCGACATTCCCGCATTTGTCCGGGCGATTGACGAGGGTGGCAACCCCGATTTGGCGTACGGGTTCCGGGCGTGTAACTTTCTCGCTCGGCAGGGAACCGGGCGAGCCAAGCGGGAAACCGCGGCGGCCGGCCTGCCAGCCCCGAAGGACTTCAGCGGTCACTCCGCTGTGCCCAGAGGGGTGCAGGGCCCCGCCGGGGAAGCACGACAAACCGGGAGATACCGGTTTGACGAGGCGAAAACGGTCGGGTAAGGTTTACGAAGCGCCCGGGGGAAACGCCGGGGGCGGGAGCAAGAGCCCCGAGTGGTTGGTCTTAGGATCTGCTGGTCGGTGTGTGTTTGTTCTTTGAGAACTCAACAGGGTGCTTGATAAGCCAGTGCCAAATTGTTTGTTTGGCAGCAAGTGTTTAATTTGTTG
>NZ_JBDPMH010000004.1:0-444651 GCF_039871735.1 Plantactinospora sp. B24E8 | reverse complement strand
CCCGTGGGGTCATCGACACCCAGGTCCAGGAGCAGCTGATCGTCGAGCTCTACTCGAAGTAGTTTCTGGGCACCCGGTGGTGGCCGCCTCGGAGGCCACCACCGGGCGCCACAGTTCGGGCGTCATATGGCGGGCGCCCCGACCCAAGGAGAAAGACAGTGCTCATCACCCAGCGGCCGACCCTCACCGAGGAGTCGATCAGCGAGACCCGGTCGCGGTTCACCATCGAACCGCTCGAGCCGGGTTTCGGTTACACCCTGGGCAACTCGCTGCGTCGTACGCTGCTGTCGTCCATCCCGGGCGCGGCGGTGACGTCGATCAAGATCGACGGCGTGCTGCACGAGTTCACCACGATCCCCGGCGTCAAGGAGGACGTGGTCGAGCTCGTCATGAACGTCAAGGAGCTCTGCGTCAGCTCCGACCACGACGAGCCGGTCAGCATGTACCTGCGCAAGCAGGGCCCCGGTGACGTGACCGCCGGTGACATCCAGCCGCCGGCCGGGGTTTCCGTGCACAACCCCGACCTGAAGCTCGCCACCCTCAACGGCAAGGGCCGGCTCGACATGGAGCTGACCGTCGAGCGGGGCCGGGGCTACGTCACCGCGGCGCAGAACAAGCAGGCCGGTGCCGAGATCGGCCGGATCCCGGTCGACTCGATCTACTCGCCGGTGCTGAAGGTGACCTACCGGGTCGAGGCCACCCGTGTCGAGCAGCGCACGGACTTCGACCGGCTGATCATCGACGTCGAGACCAAGCCGTCGATCGGGCCGCGCACCGCGCTCGCCTCCGCCGGCTCCACCCTGGTCGAGCTCTTCGGGCTGGCCCGGGAGCTGGACGAGAGCGCCGAGGGCATCGACATCGGCCCGTCGCCGCAGGACGCGCAGCTGGCCGCCGATCTGGCCCTGCCGATCGAGGAGCTCGACCTGACCGTCCGGTCGTACAACTGCCTCAAGCGCGAGGGCATCAACACCGTTGGTGAGCTCATCGGGCGTACCGAGGCCGATCTCCTCGACATCCGGAACTTCGGTCAGAAGTCGATCGACGAGGTCAAGATGAAGCTCGCCGGCATGGGGCTGGGGCTGAAGGACTCGGCGCCCAACTTCGACCCGGCGCACGTCGTGGACACGTTCGGCGAGGCCGACTACGACACCGACGACTACCGCGAGACCGAGCAGCTTTAGTCCGGGGCTAGCCGGACATCCGGCCACCCACTGGATATCCGGCCACCCACTACTGAGGAGCACCAAGAATGCCCACGCCCACCAAGGGCCCCCGCCTCGGCGGTAGCCCCGCGCACGAGCGGATGATCCTGGCCAACCTGGCCACCGCGCTGTTCCAGCACGGCAGAATCACCACGACCCAGACCAAGGCCAAGCGGCTGCGTCCGCTCGCGGAGCAGCTCATCACCAAGGCCAAGCGCGGTGACCTGGCGAGCCGTCGCCGGGTGCTGACCGTGGTGCGGGACAAGGACGTGGTCTTCACCCTGTTCGACCAGATCGCGCCCCGGTTCGCCAACCGCCCCGGTGGCTACACCCGGATCGTGAAGACGGTTCCGCGCAAGGGTGACAACGCCCCGATGGCGATCATCGAGCTGGTCGAGGAGTTGACCGTGGCCCCGGCGGCCCCGGCCAAGAAGACGGCCGCCCGCAAGGCGGCGCAGCAGGACAAGGTCGAGGCCCTGGCCCCGGAGGAGGAGACCCCGCAGTCGTCCTCCGCTCCGGCCGACCAGGACGCCGAGGCTCCGGAGTCGGTCTCCGGTGACACCGCGCAGGCCCGCGAGGACACCGACGAGGCGGACAACTCGAAGTCCTGAGGTCCCGACACCTACGGACACAGCCCGGCCCGGCATTCCCACGGGGATGTCGGGCCGCGGCTTTTCCGGGCCGGCTCGAGCCGTACGACCACGCCGGCCCGGCCACCCTTCCGAACCTGTCGACAAAGAGGTGGGACGTGGAACACGAGCCGGAGGTGCGTACCCGGGTCCGGCTGGACGTCGGCTACGACGGCACCGACTTCTCCGGCTGGGCCGCGCAGCCTGGCCGACGTACCGTCGCGGGTGTGCTGACCGAGGCGCTCGACCTGGTCCTCGGCGCAGACCGGGCGACCGGCCTGACCGTGGCGGGTCGGACCGACGCCGGCGTGCACGCGACCGGTCAGGTCTGCCACGTCGACCTGCCCGCCGCGCTCTGGCGGCAGCACACCGGGACACTGCTGCGCCGGCTGGCCCGGCTGCTCCCCACCGACGTGCGGGTACGTGCCCTGACCGAGGTGCCGGCCGAGTTCGACGCCCGCTTCTCGGCGACGTTCCGCCGGTACGAGTACCGGGTCACCGACGCCCCGCACGGCGCCGACCCACTGCGCCGGCACGAGATCCTCGCCTGGCCGCGTCCGCTGGATTTGGCGGCGCTGAACGAGGCCGCGGCCGGGCTGGTCGGCGAGCACGACTACGCCGCGTACTGCCGGCGTAAGGAGCACGCGACGACGGTACGGGAGGTCACCCGACTGGACTGGCGACGTGACCCGGACGGCGTACTGGTCGCCACCGTACAGGCCGACGCGTTCTGCCAGTCGATGGTGCGGAGCCTGGTCGGCGCGATGCTGGTGGCCGGCGACGGTCGGCGGCCGGCGGCCTGGCCCGGCGGGCTGCTCGACCGGCGGGAACGGGCCAGCGAGGTGAGCGTCGTACCGCCGCACGGGCTGACCCTGGTCGAGGTCGGCTATCCCGAGGACCCGGCCGGGTACGCCGAGCGGGCGTCGCGTACCCGGCGGCTGCGGATCACCACCACCGCCTGAGCCAGCCGGTACGTCGTACCTCGGGTTCAGTTGGGCTGACTCGGGTCGACGCCGGCGGGTGGGGCGGCGGAGGCGGTCACCCGACGGTCCAGCACCTTGCCCCGGAGATACACCTCGATCATGTCCAACATGACCTGACGGGCGAACGGATCGTCGCTGCCGATGGTCTGCCCGTTGGTCCGGGCCACCACGCAGTAGATCAGGTAGTGGCCGCGTACGTGCCAGCCGACCTGGGCCGAGCGCCCTTCGACGGCCCCGGTGTCCCCACCGGCCGCCATGCCGAGGAATCGTCCCTTCTTGCCGTCCACGATCGGTTTGATCTTCTCGTGTGCGCCGGTCGCCCCGGCCGCGTCCTCGAGGTTGACGATGCCGGCCGTGGCGACGTACGTCTCCGGCGGCGACAGCACGGTGGCCCGGACGAACTGGCTGCAGCCGAGACTCAGCAGCAACTCCCGGATCTCACCGTCAGCGACGAGTTCGCAGTCCTCCGAGGCCTGCGTCTTGCGTACCGGGTACGGCGAATCCTCCACGTCGATGAGGATCTGCTTGCCCGGGAACACCTCCTCGACGGTGAGCGGCGTCGGATCGGCTGCCCGTGAGCTGATGTCCCGGGGGCCGACGGGGGCGGCGGCACTGTCGGCCGGCCGGCTGTCCTCGCCGTACTCCGGGCCGGCGAGGACGAAGTACCCACTGAGCCCACAGAGGCCGAGCAGCACCAGTACGCCGAGCGAACCGACGACCCACTGCCAGGTGCGCTTGGACGCGATCGGCGGCTTCCGTACCTCGTCGGGGCCCGCCGGTGCCGGCGCCACGGTGCTCGGCGCGCTCTCCGACCTGGCTGCGGGCGGCGCGGGGGCCGCCGATGCGGTGGCCGCGGGCCGTTTCGCCGGCCGGCCGGCCGGCGGCACCCCGTCCCCGGGCGATGGTCGGGGACCGTTCGACGGTGCCGGACGTACGCCGGGCGGGCCGGAGCGAGGTGCGATGGGCGACCCCCCGGGTGGGCCGGGCCGTGCGCCGGCGGGCGGGCCGGAGCGGGGCGGACCAGCCGGCCTGCCGCCGGGCGCGACGGGTGAGCCGGTGGGTGGCAGGGGACGGGAGCCGTTGGGGGGACCGACGGGTGAGCCGGTGGGTGGCAGGGGACGGGAGCCGCCAGGGGGGCCGGCGGGTGAGCCGGGCGGCCGCTCGCCTGCCGGGGTACGGGGCACGCCGGTGCGCCGCCCGGGCCCGGCCTCCGCCCGCCCTCGACGTTCGGGTTCAACACCTGGAGGCGGGGCGTCACCAGGGGTGCGGTTGCCCGGGCGGGGTGGAGGACCCGGCGGCATCGGCTGCCGGGACGGCACCGGCGGTGGGCCGCCTCGACGGCTGGCGCCCCCGGTGCGGGGGTCGTCGGTCGGTGGGCCGCCTCGACGGCTGGCGCCCGCGGCGCGAGGGGCATCCGGCCGGCGGAGCGCCGGGTCGGGAAGGCCAGGCCCACCAGCAGGTCCCGCGGTCGGGGCTGGTCCGGCCGCTGGGGACACCGGTGGTCGCCCTGACGGAGCGCCAGGTCGGGCGCCCCGGCCGGTACGGGGCCCGTTCGGGCCGGCGACCGGCGGCGGTGCTGACGGGTCAGCGGCTCTGCGTCGTCCCGTTGGTGGGGAGAGGTCCGGTGCGAGCGGGGGCGGCGCGGCCGGATCAGCCGGGCCGGAGCGGCGTTGCCTCGGTATGGGGTTCGGTCGGGGACCGGCAGCGTCGGGTATCGCCCGGTCGGGGCGCCCGAAGGGCTCGGCGGGGCTGGTCGGCTCGGAACGGGCCCGTCGGCGACCGGCCGGGGCCGCGTCCTCGGCGGGCCGTGGCGTCCCGTCAGTGGACAGTGGACGCCCGGTGGCGGCCGCTGATGCCCACGGGGCCGGGGAACGGTCGGGATCGGGCCGGCCGCCGGAGCCGGGCCGAAGCTCCGGCCGGCCGCGCCGACCGGCGGCTGGTGGCTCGTCAGGCCGGGCGCCGTGCCCGCTCACCGGCTCGTCAGGCTGGGCGCGTCGGCCGGGCACCGGTGGTTCGCCAGGGCGGTTCCGCCGTCCGGTCCCCGGCTGCTCCTCAACTCCGAGGCGCCGCCCGGTCGGCGGTGGTTCGTCAGGCCGGGCGCGGCGGCCGGCCGGTGGTGGTTCGTCTGGCCGGGCACGGCGGCCGGTGAGCGGTGGGTCCTCCGGGCGGGCCTGACGACCGGGAACGGGCGCACCGGGGAACGAGTGGCTGTCGGCGGGAACCTCGACCGGAGCGGCGAGGTGGCGTCCGCCAACTGGTGGACGTGCTGACCGGCCCGGATGGCCCGGACCCGGTGGAAGGCCGCCGGCCGCGCCGGCATCATCGGGCGCTGGCGCCCCGTGCCGGGCCCGTCGGGGGCCGTCGGTGGGCCGCTGGCCGTACGGCCCGGCGGGACCGGACGGATCCCGGAGGGACGGTTCGAGCGGGGGAAGCCCCGGATCCGCCGCACCCTCCTCGTCCCGGGCACGGCGTCGGCCGACCCGTTCGGCCGGCCCGCCCGGCTCGACGGGCAGCGCCGGGTCCGCCGGGGGCTGGACGGCGGGATCACGCCGGGACCGTGGCGCTCCGTCGCCCGGCTGCGGCCCGTGCCCGTAAACCATGTCGCACAGGGTAACGGAAATGAATGGAGGCTCGCTTCCGCCGATGAATCACGCCTGGCGAAAGAGGAGACATCTGTCCGCAAAGGTGATCAAGGTCGGTGGGGGTACCGGCTGCTCCGGAGTACCGCCCGCGCCAGCCGGGACCGCCGGGTAGGCAAGAATGCGTGGCGTGACCGGGGACCACTATTTCAGCACCGAACCTGCCGTCGACACCCACCGGCGGCAGGTGACCTTCGCCGTCGACGGTCGGGAGTATGCCCTGACCGCGTCGTCCGGCGTCTTCTCCGCGGCCCGGCTCGATCCCGGCACCGCCGTACTCCTGCGCAAGGCCGCCCTGCCCGGATCCGCGACCTCCGGCGCGCTGCTCGACCTGGGCTGCGGGTACGGGCCGATCGCCTGCGTGCTCGCCAGCCGGGCGCCGGCGGCGACCGTCTGGGCGGTCGACGTCAACGCCCGGGCCCGGGAACTGACCTCGGAGAACGCGGCCCGGCTCGGGCTCGCCGACCGGATCCGGGTCAGTGCGCCGGACGACGTACCGGACGACGTCTCGTTCGCCGAACTGTGGTCGAACCCGCCGATCCGGGTCGGCAAGGCCGAACTGCACGAGATGCTCGGGCGATGGCTGCCCCGGCTGACCCCGGACGGCGTGGCGTGGCTGGTGGTGGCCCGCCACCTCGGCGGCGACTCGCTGCAACGCTGGCTCGACGAGGCCGGCTGGCGCGTCGAGCGGCACGCCAGCCAGAAGGGCTACCGGGTGTTTCGGGTCACACATTGACGCCGTAGGTGTGGGGAGGGGTCCCTTCCTCGACAAAAAGCGATAACCGATGGCCCTCCCCGTCCGGCAGGATGCCGGGCGTGGGTTACGTGGACGTCGCCGGGGTCGGGCACACACTGCCGGACGGGCGCGAGCTTTTCGCCGACGTGTCGTTCCGGGTCGGCGAGGGCATGAAGATCGCGCTGGTCGGACCGAACGGCGCGGGCAAGACGACCCTGCTGCGGATGGTCGCCGGTGACCTGCCGGTCCGGACCGGCGGCATCGCGCGTTCCGGAGGGCTCGGCGTGATGCGCCAGTTCATCGGCATGATCGGGGACGAGACGACACTGCAGGACCTGGCGTTGTCGCTCTCCCCGCCGGCGGTGCGGGCGGCGGGTGCGGCGCTGGCCGCCGCCGAGACCGCGTTGCACGCGGCCGAGGTCCGCGGCAAGTTCAGCAACGCGGCCGGCAAGGCCCAACTGGCGTACGCCGGGGCGTTGGCCGCCTGGGGCGAGACCGGTGGCTACGACGCCGAGGTGCTCTTCGACACCGTCTCGACGATTGTCCTGGACCTGCCGTGGGAGACCAGTCGGACCCGTCCGGTGCGTACGCTCTCCGGCGGGCAGCAGAAACGGTTCGCGTTGGAGTTGCTGCTCCGGGGCACCGACGAGGTGCTGCTGCTGGACGAGCCGGACAACTTCCTCGACGTACCGGGGAAGCGGTGGCTGGAGGGACGGCTGCGGGAGTCGACCAAGTCGGTGCTGTACGTCTCGCACGACCGGGAACTGCTCTCCCAGACCGCCGACCGGGTGGTCGCGGTCGAGGGCGGCGGCGCCTGGGTGCATCCGGGCGGCTTCGCCAGCTGGCACGAGGCGCGGGTGGCCCGGCACGACCGGCTGGAGGAGCAGCGCCGCCGCTGGGACGAGGAGCACCAGAAGCTGCGGGAACTGGTGCTGACGCTGAAGCAGAAGGCGACGTACAACGACGGGATGGCGTCGCGCTACCAGGCGGCGCAGACCCGGCTGCGGAAGTTCGAGGAGGCGGGGCCGCCGCCGCTGCCGCCGAAGGACCAGGACATCCGGATGCGGCTGACCGGCGGCCGGACCGGCAAGCGGGCACTGGTCTGCACCGGGTTGGAGCTGGAGAACCTGACCTTCCCGTTCGACCTGGAGGTCTGGTACGGCGACCGGGTCGCCGTACTCGGTGCGAACGGGACGGGGAAGTCGCACTTCCTCCGGCTGCTCGCCCGGGGTGGCACCGACCCGGATCCGGGGCTGGTTCCGCTCGACGGGCTCGCCGCACTGGCGCCGGTGAAACACGGCGGGATGGCCCGGCTCGGTGCCCGGGTGAAGCCCGGCCACTTCTCACAGACCCACGACCGTCCGGAGTTGACCGACCGGACCCTGGTAGAGGTGCTGTGGCGTGGCGACGAGCACCGGGCCGGAATGGACCGGCACGCCGCGATGCGGGCGCTCAACCGCTACGAGCTTGCCGGCCAGGGCGACCAGCGGTTCGGCACGCTCTCCGGCGGTCAGCAGGCCCGGTTTCTGGTGTTGCTGCTGGAGTTGTCCGGGGCGACGCTGCTGCTGCTCGACGAGCCGACGGACAACCTGGATCTGGCGTCGGCGGAGGCGTTGGAGGCCGGGCTGCGGGCGTTCGAGGGGACCGTGCTGGCGGTGACCCACGACCGGTGGTTCGCCCGCTCGTTCGACCGGTTCGTGTTGTTCCAGGGGGACGGCGAGGTGGTGGAGACGCCGGAGCCGGTCTGGGACGTGGGCTGACCAGCGCTGTTCCGTGCCGCGTGGCCGACCGGTCGGGACCGGCCGGCGGGTTATCGTCCGTGCTGTGACGTCGGGCACAGCGGTCAGGGTGGTGCTGCGTCGTACGGCGCAGGTGGTGGTCACCGTGGTGCTGCTCGGGTTCCTCGGCTGGTCGGTGGCGGGCCGCTGGGACGAGGTACGCGGTGTGCTCGGTGATCTGTCCGCCGGTGGCCTGGTGCTCGCCGGCCTCGCCGCCACGGTCGCGTACGGCTGCGGTTTCCTCTCCTGGCGGGTGCTGCTGACCGACCTCGGGGCACCGGTGCCGGTGACCGGCGCGGCCCGGATCTTCTTTGTCGGGCAGTTGGCGAAGTACCTGCCGGGCAAGGTCTGGCCGATCCTGTTCCAGGCCCGGCTCGGGCGGGCGTACCAGGTGCCGGGGCGGACCTCGGCGGCGGCCGGACTGCTCGCCCTGCTGGTCACGCTCGGCACCGGCCTGCTGGTGACCGTCGGGCTGCTTCCGGCGCTCGGTGACCGGGCGTTCGACCGGTTCTGGTGGACGGTGCTGGTGCTGCCGGCGGCTCTGGTGGCGCTCTGGCCACCGTTGCTGAACCGGTTGTTCGCCCGGCTGCTGCGGCTGGCCCGTCGGGAGCCGCTGCCCCGGCCGCTGACCGGGCGGGGCATCGGTCCGGCGGTCGGCTGGTCGGTGGCGGGCTGGCTGGCCTACGGCGTCCACCTGTGGCTGCTGCTGCGCGACGCCGGTGCCACCGGGGCGACCCTGCCGCTGGTCGCGGTGGGCGCGTTCGCCGGCTCGTGGTGTCTGGGGTTCCTGCTCGCGGTCGCGCCGGCCGGGGTCGGGGCGCGGGAGGTCGCGGTGCCGCTGCTCCTGGCCGGTTCCGTCGCCGCGCCGGTGGCCCTGGTCGCCGCCGTGGTGTCCCGGCTGCTGATGACCGTGGTGGACCTGCTCTGCCCACTGTGCGCGGTGCTGACGGAGCGGGTCCGGTCGGGACATCCGGTTGGTGGGCCTGCCGGGAGGCCCGGCCCGCCGGCGGAGAAGGCACCGTCCGCCGGGCGTACCCCCGTCCTGCCCGACTGTTAGGGAGGGCCCCCGTCCGCTGACAGATGTGATCGGGACCGGCCGTGCCGGACGGCGACGCGCCAGCGATGACCACGGAACGTGCTGATTGCTGTACGGCAAGCTACGCTGCTTGCCGTGCGTTGGCTGGTTTTCGGCAGCTACGACGTACGCCGACATCCCCGGGTCGGCGTGCTGGTGCAGGGACTCCGGGCCGCCGGTGACCAGGTCGACGAGGTGAACGTGCCGCTGGCCCTGGACACCGCCGCCCGGGTGGCCGTGCTCCGGCAGCCGTGGCGGCTGCCCCTGTTGGTCGGGAAACTGGCCCGCTGCTGGTGGTTGCTGGCCTGGCGGGCCCGACCGTACCGCCGGCGGGCCCGACCGTACCGCAGGTGGGGGCGTGGTGGTTCGACGGACGGGGTGGACGCGGTCCTGGTCGGCTACCTCGGGCACTTCGACGTCCACCTGGCCCGCTGGCTGTTCCGCCGCACCCCGATCGTGCTCGACCATCTTGTCTCCGCCGCCGGCACGGCCGCGGACCGCGGTCTGGCCGCGCGGGGCGGCGTCCGGGACCGGCTGATGCGCTTGATCGACGTGGCTTCGCTCGGCCGCGCTGACCTGGTCGTACTGGACACCGTGGAGCAGGTGGCCGGGCTGCCGGAGCACAACCGGGACCGGGCGGTGGTGGTGCCGGTCGGGGCCGGAGCCGACTGGTTCGCCGCCGGGGCCGGAGCTGACCAGGTCGGCAGCGGCGACGGAGCTGACCGGGTCGCCGCCGGGACCGGAGCTGACCGGGGCGGCAGCGGCCACGGAGCTGACCGGGGACGGTCCGGCCAGGGGGCGGGACGGCTCAGGGTGGTTTTTGTCGGGCTCTTCACCCCGTTGCACGGCACGGTGACGGTGGGGGCGGCGTTGGCCCGGCTCGCCGCCGACGAGCGGATCGAGGTGTCCATGGTGGGCACCGGGCAGGACCACCCGGCCTGCCGTCGGGCCGCCGCCGGCAATCCCCGGATCACCTGGTACGACTGGATACCCGCTGCCGAACTCCCGGCGTTCGTCGCCGGTCACCACGTCTCGCTCGGCATCTTCGGCACCACCGCGAAGGCACTGCGGGTCGTGCCCACCAAGGTCTTCCAGGGCGCGGCGGCAGGCTGTGCGGTGGTCACCTCCGACACCGGACCGCAGCGACGCGCCCTCGGCGACGCGGCGCTGCTCGTCCCGCCCGGGGATCCGGAGGCGCTCGCCGCCGTACTGCGTGAACTGGCCGACGATCCGCTCCGGGTCGCGTGGCTGCGTCGGGCCGCCCGGCGTCGGGCGGTCGACCGGTTCGCTCCGGCGACCGTCGTCGCGCCGCTGCGGCATCGTCTCGCCGCAGGAACGCGGCATCCGATGCCGGAGCCGGCAAGGCCGGTGCCGGTGACGGGGGATCCGGATCCGGTTCGGGGCGCCGGAGCGCACAGCACGTTGCCGGAAGGGGCGGCCGGCGTGGGGCTGACCGGTGCGGTCGAAGGGAGTCGGTCTGATGGTTAGCCGGGTAGCGGATCCGCCGTTGCCGCCCCGGGCGGCGCTGCGCTGGCAGGTCGTCCGCCGGATCGTCACGCAACGGCGGCCGGCCAGCATTCTCGAACTCGGCTGCGGTCTCGGTGCGGTCGGGACCCGGCTGGCCCGGATGGCGACGTACACCGCCGTCGAGCCGGATCCGCGCAGCTACCAGGTGGCGTACCAGCGGATCTCCCCGCTCGGCGGGACAGTGTGCAACGGCGACCACCGGCAGGCCCCGACACCGGGGCGGTACGACCTGGTCTGTGCGTTCGAGGTGCTGGAACATCTCGCCGACGACGCGGCGGCGCTCGCCGAGTGGCTGCCCCTGGTCCGCCCCGGCGGTCGTCTGCTGCTCTCGGTACCCGCCGACCCGGAGCGGTTCGGGGCCTGGGACGCCCTGGTCGGACACTACCGGCGGTACTCCGCCGGGCAGCTCCGGCAGCGGCTGGCCGAAGCCGGGGCGACGGAGATCCGGCTCGTCCACTATGGCTGGCCACTCGGCTATCTGCTGGACACGGTCCGGGACCGGTGGGCGGGCGGTCCGGTGGGGAACGCCGTGCCGGGGGAGACGGCCGAGGAACGTACCTCGACCTCCGGCCGGATCCTGCAGCCGAGCGGTGTGCTCGCCGGCGGGATGATCCGGATGGCGGTGTCACCGTTCGCGATGCTGCAGCGGATGCGACCCGACCGGGGTCCCGGGCTGGTGGCGGTGGCCACCCGACCGGCGTAGCCCGACCCGTGGCCACCCGACCGGCGTGGCCCGACCCGTGGGCGGCCCGGGCTTCAGGGGCGGACCACGCTGGCCCGGAGAGCGGCGACCGCGACCAGGGCGTACGGTCCGTCGCGGACGACCGCGACCGCTCCGACCGAGTCGGGGATCCAGTTCGGGCGGTTGTCCAGGTTCACCAGCACCAGTTCGTCGGTGCGGGTCGTCGGAGCGGTCAACTCCTCGACGGTGAGCAGCCGGGCGGGCCGGTTCCAGTAGTAGGCGAGCCACCGTGGGCTGTTCAGACCGCTGCCGACCACCCAGGCGAACCGCTGCTCGGCGGGTGGCCGGTGCTCGGCGACGAGCCGGCCGGCCCGGGCCGGCCCGGTGACCAGCCGGTCGCCGACCGGGCCGAGGACCAGCAGTCCGAGGTACGCGCCGAGCCCGGCGACGGCCACCACCGGGACGGCCCGTCGAGTGGCGACCGGGGTGGTGAACTCGGTGCCGAGCCGGTCGACCAGCACGCCCGCCCCGACCAGGCCGACCAGCAGGACCGGGTACGACCAGTACGAGTGCACGAAGGCGCCGTGGCTGAGGCCGAGGACCCAGCCGGCGGTGAACCCGGCGGCGATCACCAGGTAGCCCCGGGTCCGTCGGTCGAGCAGGGCGGCGAGGCCGCCGAGCGGCAGCAGCAGGAGGTACCAGACCGGGAGCAGGTCGCGGGCGTACTGCCACTGCCGGCGGAGGAACTGCCGGACGGTGAAACCGCCACCGCTGCTGCGCAGTTCGGCCTGGCCGCCGAGCAGGGTCAGCCCGGTGACCCCGACCACGAACGCCAGGCTGACCGCGACCCCGACCAGCATGGTCGCGCCGACCAGCAGCACCGTGCGGTCGAGGCGGCGCCGGCCCAGCACGAGCCAGATCCCGAGTACGCCGGCGAGCGCGATTCCCGGCCAGGAGACCAGGGTGCTGAGCAGCGCGGCGACACACGTGGCCGCGACCAGCCGACGCGACGGGTCCGGTTGCCGGCGCAGCCGGACGATCCCGGCGGAGAGGGCCAGGACCGGCCCGAGGTCGATCATCAGCGGGCTGTAGACCCAGTAGAAGGTGGTGGCGACGGTGAGGCAGAGCGCGAGCAGGGTGCCGGTCCAGCGGATGCCGAGCCCGCGCAGCAGCGCCGCCCCGGCCGGGATGATCAGCAGGGCGAGCAGGTACGGCGGCAGCCACACCTGATACTCCCCGTCGCCCGGCAGCAGGCCGGTCAGCGCGGTGAGCAGGTTCAGCAGCGGCGGGTGGTGGGCGTACGGCGTCGAGGCGTACGGGGCCCAGTCGGCGCCGAAGTGGGAGCCGACCAGCCCCTGCTCCTGCAGGTTCCGCAGGTGCAGGGCGTACCGGCCGATGATCCGGCCCAGGTGGTCGTCGCCGAACGCCGCGTCGAGCCGGGGCAGCCAGGTCAGCGCGACCAGGCCGGTGAGCGCGCCCACCGCGTACCAGCCGTGTCGCCCGGTGCGGTCCGGTCCGGCGGGGCTGTCGGCGGCGCCGGCGGCAGCGGGTGCGGTGCCAACCAGGTCGGCGGTGGTGGTGTCGGCGCTGGTCATGGGCGGTTTCCGCTGGGCCAGTCGATCCGGGACCGGACGATGAGGTCGGCGAGCAGGGCGACCGCCCCGATGATCAGACCGGCGCAGAGCAGCAGCACGGTGTTGGTCGCGATCCGCACCGGGTGGGCGACCAGGTCGTACCCGATCTTCGCCGTGCCGACGGCGATCAGCCACAGCGAGGGCGGCATCAGCACCTTGAGCGGGTTGAAGTACATCACCATCCGCAGCACCTGCAGGATGTACCGGTAGGCGTCCCGGACGAAGTGGAACTTCGACTTCCCCGACCGGCGGGCGTAGTCGATCGGCACGTACCGCACCTCGTGCTGGTTGTGCAGGAAAGCCATCGTGATCGTGGTGACGCAGGAGAAGCCGGGTGGCAGTAGCCGCAGGTACGGCAACGACACGTCCCGGCGGAATGCCCGGAGTCCGGAGTTGAGGTCGGGGATCCGGGTGCCCGCGAGCCGTTCGGCGATTTTCCGGATGAGCCACTTCGCCGGCACCCGGAGAAACTTGTGGCTGCCCTGTTCACTGGTACGCGCGCCGACCACCTGGTCGATCTGCGGCTGGCCGAGCAGCAGTCGGACGAATTCGGGAATCCGCTCGTTCGGATACGTCATGTCGGCGTCGGTCCAGACCACGATGTTGCCCCGGGCCTGCTGGGTGCCGATCCGCCGGGCGGTGCCCGAGCCACCGTTGCGGTGGAAGGCGAGCACCCGCAGGTGCGGGCAGCGGCCGGTCGCCTCGCGGAGGAGTTGCAGGGTGCCGTCGGTCGACGCGTCGTCGATCGCGAGGACCTCGTACCGCAGGCCACTGGCGTCGAGGGCGGCGGTGATCCGGTCGATCTCGGCCAGGACGTGCGCCTGTTCGTTGTAGCAGGGCAGGACGACGGTGACGTCCAACGTCGTACCGGTGCCGTCCCGGGGAAGTTGTGCGGGGACCCGGGAAAGGTCCGTACCGGAATGGTCGAATCGGCCCGTCACCGCCATGGAACCCACGCCTCTCCAGCGTCGCGCGGCGACCTGGGACGGTAGGGAAGATCGTATTGGTCGCCGGATTTCGCTCACGATATAGCAGGTCCCCGGAATAACGTTCGAGGTGTCGTCGTACGGCGATTCACGCTATTCGTGAATCAGTTTTGCGAAGTCAATTCGGGTGTTACTGACGTGGCCCGTCTCCTGGTCGACCGGGCTGTCGACGTGTTCGTGGCGGTGGCGCCCCTCCGGCCGGGCTCCCGGATCCTGGGCGTCGGCCGCGCCGAAACCGGTAATGATGGCACCGGCCTTGGTAAGTTGATCTTATGAGTGAGATGAACTACCGCCGACTGGGCGACTCCGGGCTGGTGGTGTCCGTGGTCGGGATCGGCTGCAACAACTTCGGCCGCAAGTTGGACACCGCCGGCACCCGGGCGGTGGTCGACGCCGCCCTGGACGCCGGCATCAACTTCTTCGACACCGCGGACATCTACGGGGATCCGAAGGGTGGCTCCGAGGAACAGTTGGGCGCGGCGCTGCGGGGGCGCCGGGACGACGTCGTGGTGGCCACCAAGTTCGGCATGGACATGGGCGGGTTGAACGGCCCGGACCATGGCGCCCGGGGTGCCCGCCGGTACGTCGTCCGGGCCGTCGAGGCGTCGCTGCGCCGGCTCGGCACCGACTGGATCGACCTCTACCAGATGCACGAACCGGATCCGGGCACCCCGATCGAGGAGACGCTGAGCGCCCTCGACGACCTGGTCCGGGCCGGCAAGGTGCGCTACCTCGGCAACTCCAACTTCACCGGGTGGCAGATCGCCGACGCCGACTGGACCGCCCGGACCAACGGCTGGACCCCGTTCGTCAGCGCCCAGAACCACTACAGCCTGCTGCACCGGGAGGCGGAGCGCGAGGTCGTACCGGCCGCCGAACGGTTCGGGCTCGGCGTGCTGCCGTTCTTCCCGCTCGCCGACGGTCTGCTCACCGGCAAGTACCAGCGGGATGCCGAGCCGCCGGCCGGCAGCCGGCTCGCCGGATCCATGCCCCGGTACGCCCAGCGGCTCGCCACCGCACCCTGGGACACCATCGAGGCCCTCGAGAGGTACGCCGCCGAGCGTGGACTGTCGATGGTGGAGGTGGCGATCGGCGGCCTGGCCGCCCTCCCCACGGTGACCTCGGTGATCGCCGGAGCCACCAGCCCGGAGCAGGTCCGGACGAACGCGGCGGCGGGCCGTTGGCGGCCGTCCGCCGAGGACCTCTCCGCGCTGCGCGCCCTCCTCTGACCCGGAGCGCCGCGCCGGGGTGGCCGACTGGACGGCCGTCGCCTGCTCCCGGAGCGGCGGTCCGATCCCGGCCGGGGTCATGGCGTGGTCGGGCGGTCCGAGGCGGCTACCCACCGTCGGCCGGGAACCGGCGGGCGCGGAGCCCGAGTACGCCGAGCGTGGCCAGGGCCAGCATGGTCACCACCCCCGCCCCGACCAGCCACCGGTTCCGGGTGCTGCCACCGCTGTCGGCTTCGGACCGTTTCGGCGCGTCCGCCACCACCGCCGGAGCCGACTGCGGGGCACGCGCCTGCACCACCACCGTCGCCTCGGCCGGGTCGGGCTCCGGCGCCCTGACGCTGACCTCCCAGCGCCCCGGGGTGAGGATCGGGCCACTGCTGTAGAAGCCCCGCCCCTCACCGGCCGGACCGAGCTGGAGCGGGCCGACCTGCCGGCCGCCCTCGCCGGTGGCCCGCAGCACCAGTCGCAGGCCGGTCTCCACCGGATCACCGGTGTCGGCGTAGCTGAGCTGGACCGTGACGCCGGTGGCGCCGTCGCCGGCCACCGCCAGTCTGAGTTTCCCGTCCCGGGCGGCGGCCGGTCCGGCCGGTCCGAGCGTCACCAGCCCGGCGACGACCAGGGTGACGAGCAGCGTCGCCGGTACCCGGGAGAGACGGTGCCGTGACCTCATCGGTAACTCCTCACGTCGAAGCGTGCCGGGGCGGGACCCGGCCAGGTCCCGCCCCGGTGGTGGTACGGGGGGCGGCCGAACGACCGCCCCCCGTACCGTTGCCTAGAGCCGGCCGCCCCGGTGGATCCGGGTCGGGTCACCGGCCAGCCGACCGGTGCCCTGCACCGATTTGCCGTCGTTGGCCCGGACGCCGGCGGCGCTGGGGTCGCCGCCGAGCCGCACGATCATCGCGTCGGCGTCCCGGACCAGCACGTCCCGGATCTCCGCCTCCGTCACCAGCGCGGTGTCCGCGGCGAGCGCCTTGAACTGGCCGAGCTGCTTGATCGCCTTGTTGTCGTTGCCGTTCGCCTCGGCCTGGCGGACCGCGTCGAGCTTGGCCGACAACTGCTTGTGCGCCTTCGCCGACAGTCGACCCGTCGCCTTGAACCGGTCCAGCAGTTGCTGCATGTCCCGGAACGAGGTGGTGACGAAGAACCGGACGGTCGAGGTGGTGCTGTTGCCCGCCCTGTCCGTCGCGGTCACGGTCAGCTCGTGCAGGCCGAGCGGCAGCTCGTACATGGCCTGCAGGGTGTTCGGCTGGTACGGCCGACCGTCCAGCGTGCCGACCGTCGCCTTGATCCCCGACGTCGGGTCGACCGCCGACCAGTTCACCCGGACGTCCTGGCTGTCCCCGTAGAGCTGGCCGTCGGCCAGCCCGGAGACCAGGACGGTCGGCTTCACCCCGTCGATCTTCAGCACCGCGGACTTGAGCGTCTCGACGTTCCCGGCCGCGTCGGTGGCCCGGTAGAGCAGCTCGTGCTGCCCGTCCCCGGTCACGGTCACCGGCTCGGTGTACGCCGTCCAGGCGCCGCCGTCCAGCGACCACTCCAGCAGGGCCACCCCGGAACCGGCGTCGGTCGAGGTCAGCGTCACCGGGACACTGCCGCCGCCGTGCCAGCCGTCGTCGGTCGGCGGTGCGAAGGAGGCGCTGCTGACCGGCGCGGTGGCGTCGATCCGCACCGCCACGGACTTCGTCTCCTCGACGTTGCCCGCCTCGTCCGTCGAGCGGAACCGCAGCTCGTGGTCACCGTCACCGCTGACCGCCACCGGCTCGGTGTACGCGGTCCAGGTGGTCGCGCCGTCGAGCTGGTACTCGGTGCCCGCCACCCCGCTGCCACCGCTGTTGTCGCTGGCGGCGAGGGTGACCGTGACCGGACCGGGGTACCAGCCGGCGGTCGGGGTCCCCGACACCTCGGCGGTGGTCACCGGCGCGACCTCGTCGGCCACCTCCGTGCTGAGCCGGAAGTAGTCGAACGAGACGGTCTTCGACTCGGTCTGCGCGCCACCGAGGCTGAACAGACCCACCTTCGGCGTGTCACCGACCGCGGTGCTGGTCAGCGGAGCCAGCTCCGACCAGGTCGTACCGTCGGCCGAGTACGCCGCCGTGTACGTGTCCCCGACCTTCGCCACCCGCAGGTGCCAGACCGAGGACTCCAGGCCGGCCGCCTCCGGCTGCGGGTTCTGCACCGTACCGCCGACCTCGCTGCGGAACTCGATCCGCCGGGACAACGGCTGACCCACCTGGTTGTCGACGATGAAGTCGAACTTCAGGTAGTTGTCGTCGTCGCCGTACACGATCAGGCCGGCCTGCTGGTACTGCTCGGTGAAGAGGCTGCCGTCGACCTTCGTCTGCACGGTCCAGTCGCCTTCCGGCGCGGTCTGCAGCACGAAGTTCGTCGGGTCGGTGTTGCCGGTGCCGTAGATGTCACCGTTCGGCACGTCGACGTGCAGCGCGCCGTCGGCGACCCGGTACGCCGCCGGGTCCTCCCGGACGATGCCGTCCCACCGGCACCGGTCGAGCGTGTCGCCGGTGAACTCGTCGGACGGGGTGACCGGACCGGCCGGGGCGTCCGGCGAGAACTGGAACAGGTCGAACTCGGCGTCGACCACCGGCGCCTCGGTGCCGCCGTTCAGGGCGAACAGCCCCACCTTCGGCTCGGTGATGCCGGCCAGCGCGGCCGACTGCCCGACCGGGGTGAAGGTCTGCCCGTCGGCCGAGAACGCCGCGGTCAGGTTCGTCCCGTCGCTGGTCAACCGCAGGTAGACCGAGTCACCGGCCGGTGCCGCCGCCGAGTCGCCCGACTCGTTGCGCGGCGTACCGGCGGTTTCCCGGATGAACTCGATCCGCCGGCTGCCGTTGTAGAGCAGATCCAGCTTGGCGTAGTTGTCGTCGTCGCCGTAGACGATCAGACCGGCCTGCTGGTAGTTCGCCGCCACGGCCAGGGTGACCCGGGTGGTGGCCTGCCAACTGCCGTCCGGCGCCGGTTGCAGCACCAGGTTCGTGGCGTCGTTACGGCTGCCGTACAGGTCGCCGACCGAGGTCGGCAGCGCCAGGTTGCCGTCCCGGACCGCGTACAGCTGGTTCTCCCGGACCACCGTCGACCAGCGCGACTTGTCCAGCTCGGTGCCGGAGAAGTCGTCCGAGCGGGCCCCGAGGCAGGAGGTGTTCGGTGCCTGCACCCGGACCGGGACGTACGCCGAGGCCTGCGCGCCCCGGGCGTCGGTCACGGTCAGGGTCGCCACGAAGTTCCCCGCCACGGTGTACGTGTGCGCCGCGTCGAGGGTGTCCGCCGTGCCGCCGTCCCCGAAGTCCCAGGCGTACGTCAGGTCGTCGCCCTCGGCGTCGGTGGCGGTGCCGTCGAACTCCACCCGGACCGGCGCGATGCCGGTGCTCGGGTCGGCGCTGACCGACACCACCGGAGGCGCGTTCTCGGTGACGCCCCGGCCGACGAAGTCGACCCAGTTGACGTTGAGGATCGCGCCGGTGCCGGTCGAGCCGACCGGGTTCTTCGCCACGAAGAACAGCGGTCCGCTCACCGTGCTCGGGGTGGCCAGTTGTGCCGTGGCGTCGACCCAGGTCTGCCAGCCCCCGGTGTCCGGCACGGTGGCGGTGGTCAGCAGCGGACCGTCGGCCGCGCCGGCCCGTACCTCGATCTGCGCGCCGCCGCCGGCCGAGGAGGCCCGGAACCGGAGCGCGTCGATGCCGGTCAGGTTCGCCGGGTCGAACGTCCAGTAGTCGCCGTCCTCGATGAAGGCGATGTTCTGGAAACCGCCCTGCGGGTCGCTGGTCTCCTGGCTCTGCACCCCGGGGTCACCGGTGCCGACCCCGCCGGGAGCGCGGCCGGTGGCGGCGAAGTACTCCGCCTGCTTCCGCTTCGGCTGCAACACCTCGATCGCCCGGCCGGTCAGCGCGTTGGAGCCGCCGGCGCCGCCGCCGTCGGTGTACGTCGCCTCGAAGACCGCGAAGATGTCGGCGTCCTCGCCGTGCCCGGCGGCGAGCGAGGTCTGCACCAGGCCCGTGCAGCCGGTGTACTCGTCGAGCGGGTGGGCGTGCTCGTCGTGACCCAGGTAGTACTGCAGCTTCACCCGGTCGCAGTCGATCGTTTCCTCTTCCGGGTCGGTCACCGTGACCGTGTACCGGACCTGGTCGCCCCAGTAGAAGAAGCCACCCTCCGGCGGAAACTCGATGGTCACCGTCGGGGCGGTGTTGCCGACCGTGATCGGCACGTTCGCCACCGCGGTCCGGCCGCCGTCGTTGGTGACGGTGAGCTGCGCGTTGTAGTTGCCCGGTGCGGCGTACGTGTGCGTCGGGTTGGCCTCGGTCGAGCTGCCGCCGTCCCCGAACGTCCAGGCGTACGTGAGCGGTCCGCCGTCCGGGTCTCGGGAGCCCTCGCTGCTGAAGGCCACGGTGAGCGGCGACGGGCCGGAGGTGGGCGTACCCTCGGCGACCGCGATCGGGGCCCGGTCACCGGCGATGTAGTCGATCCGGTAGACCCCCGAGTTGTCGTTGTTGCCGCCGAACCCGCTGCCCCACTCGATCAGGTACAACGCGCCGTCCGGCCCGAACTCGAAGTCCATCGGCCGGACGAAGGTCATCCCGGCGAGCAGCTGGTTGATGTCCACAAGCGACCGGCCGTCCTGGCTGACCTGGAAGGTGTACATCTTGTTCTGGTTCCACTCGCCGACCATCGCCTTGCCGTCGAAGTACGCCGGCCACTTGCGGTCGGAGGGGTTCTCCGGGTCGTACCGGTAGACCGGTCCACCCATCGGCGCCCCGCCGCCGCCCAGCTCCGGGAACTCCGGGTTGCCGTTGTAGTCGTAGTCCACGGTGGCCGGGATCGCCGGCGGCAGGTTGGTCAGACCGGTGTTGTTCGGCGAGTTGTTCACCGGTGCGGCACAGTCGTACGCGGCACCGGCCGGCCCGGACGGGAAGGTGAACTCCCGGTAGGCGGCGTTGGCGCCGACGCAGTACGGCCAGCCGTAGTTTCCGGCCTGCCCGACGATGTTCCACTCGACGGTGTTGCCCGGCCCACGGTCCGGGTTCGCCGAGCCGGCGTCCGGGCCGTAGTCCGCGACGTAGAGCGTGTCGGTGCCGGGGTCGACGCCGATCCGGAACGGGTTCCGGAAGCCCATCGCGAAGATCTCCGGTCGGGTCTTCTCCGTGCCCGGCGGGAACAGGTTGCCCTCCGGGACGGTGTACGTCCCGTCGTCCTCCGGGTGGATCCGGAGCACCTTGCCGCGCAGGTCGTTGGTGTTGCCGGAGGTGCGTTGGGCGTCGTAGTCCTGCCGGCCGGGCCGCTCGTCGAGCGGGCTGTAGCCGTTCGACTCGAACGGGTTGGTGTTGTCCCCGGTCGCCAGGTAGAGGTTGCCCGCGCTGTCGAAGGTCATGCTGCCGCCCGCGTGGCAGCAGGTGTTGCGCTGGGTGTCGACGGTCAGCACGACCTTCTCGCTGGCCGGGTCGAGGGTGTCACCGACGACCGTGAACCGGGAGAGGAAGTTGTGTGGGGTGCCGTCGTTGGGTGCGTAGTACAGGTACACCCACCGGTTGGTGGCGAAGTCCGGGTCGAGGCGGATGCCGATCAGGCCGTCCTCGTTGCCGGTGAAGACGTCGAGGTCGATGGCGGTGACCGTGGTGCCGGTGTCCGGCTTGACGATCTGGACCCGACCGTCCCGCTCGACGTAGAAGACCCGGCCGTCCGGCGCCACGTCCAGTTCCATCGGGTTGCTGGTGTTGCTGTCCAGCGTCACCTTCTCGAAGCTGCTGGTCAGCGAGGCGGCGCAGTCGGCGTCGACCACGCCGGCCGCGGTCTGGATGCCGCCGAGCAGGTGGGCCAGGAACTCCGGTTCGGCGTACGACTGCTGGGTGTGCCCACCCGCCGTGTACCAGGCCCGCCCGCCGTCGTAGTCCTGGCACCAGGCGAACGGGTGGTCCTGCCCCATCGCCCCGGCGCCGGGGGAGTAGCTGGTCTCGTCCAGCGAGGCCAGCACGTGTACGTCGGCGCGCGGGTTTTCTCGGAAGTTGTACCACTCGTCGTACCGGGACCACTGGTCCGGCAACGACTTCGTGGACTCGTGCGCGTGGTCCTCGACCTTGATGGTGGCCTGCTGGTTCGCCGGGTGGGACGCGAAGTACGCGCCGACCAGGTCGCCGTACCAGGGCCAGTCGTACTCGGTGTCCGAGGCGGCGTGCACGCCGGCGTAGCCGCCGCCGGCCCGGATGTACCGCTCGAACGCCGCCTGCTGGTTGGCGTCGAGTACGTCGCCGGTGGTGGAGAGCCAGACGACCGCCTGGTAGCGGGCCAGGTTCTCGTCGGTGAAGGCACCGGCGTCCTCGGTCGCGTCGACGGCGAAGCCGTGCTCCGTGCCGAGTTGCCGGATGGCGGCGATGCCCGCCGGGATGGAGTCGTGCCGGAAACCCGCGGTCTTGGAGAAGACCAGCACGGAGAAGGGCTCCGCCTGGGCCTGGGCCTGGGCCGGTGCGGCGAGTGGCTGCCCGGCCGGTGCGGCCGAGGCCGGGCTGCCGACCAGCATGGTGCTGGTCAGCGCCACCGCGGCGGCGGTGCCGAGCAGGGCGCGGGTGAGGGGGTTGCGACGGTGGCCGGATGCACGGTCAGTGGTGGGGGTGCCGCGGACGCGGCGCGGGACTGCCACGAAGGATCTCCTTCGTCCGATGAGGACAGCGGGGGATCCCGGGTACGGCTCGCCGAAGGTCCGCCTCGGGGTGCGGGGCCGACCGTGGCCCGCCGAGGCCCCGACCGGCCGGATTCTGCCTTGTCATTGAACAAATTAGGGCGGGTACCGGGGGTACCGGAATACGACCGCGAGGTTAATTCGGGTAACGGTTGAGTAACGGCGTGCGACTTACCGGATAGGACGGTCCAAGTCGACGCTCCGGATGTCGGGTCCGTCCCGGCATCGACGCTGGTCGCGGCCATGCATCCGGGTCTGTCGATTGGTCGCGGTGGATGTGCGTTGGGTCACGGGGCTTTACGTCAGCGTGACGAAGCGCGTATCGTCGCCGGCAAGTAACCCACGGGAGCCCGGTGCACCGGGCTGAGAGGGGGGCTGAAGCCCCCGACCGTCGAACCTGATCCGGGTAATGCCGGCGCAGGGAGGAGCGTTGCCATGTCGTCTCTCGGTCGACTCCACCTCATCACCGACACCCGGCCCGGTCGGGATCCACTCTCGACGGTTCGGGCGGCACTCTCCGTAGCTGGCCCGGAGCTGGTCGTGCAGATCAGGGTCGAGGACAGCGTCGACGACCGGACCGCGTACGAGCTGGCCCGAGAGATTTCCGCGTGGTGCGCCCGGTCCGGAGCGACCTGCCTGGTCAACGACCGACTGCACGTGGCGCTCGCGGTCGGCGCCGACGGCGGGCACGTCGGCGCCCTGGACCTGCCGGTCGACGCCGCCCGGCGGGTGCTCGGTCCGACGGCCGTACTCGGCGCGACCGCCCGGGACCCGCAGACCGGTCTCGCCGCCGTCGCCGCCGGGGCCACCTATCTCGGGGTCGGCCCGTGTTACCCGACCCGTACCAAGGACGGGCTGCCGAACGCGATCGGACCGGCCGGGATCCGCCGGGTCGCCTCGGTGGTACCGGTCCCGGTGATCGCGATCGGTGGCATCACCGCCGCCCAGGTGCCGGCGCTGCGCGCCGCCGGGGCGTACGGGGTGGCGGTGGTCGGTGCGCTCTCCGTCGCCGTCGACCCGGCCCGGGCCACCGCCGAACTGCTCGCCGCCCTGCGTGCGCCGCTGCCGACTGAGCCGACGCTGCCGGCCGCCGTCCCGCCGGAGCCGGCCGCCGGGCCAGCGGCCGGAGCCGACCGACATTCGCCACCCGGGGGAGGCGCCGACGCGCACTCCACCGGAGTGGCGACATGCTGACCGGCGGCTCTCCCGACGTCGTGGTGATCGGTGCCGGCCCGATCGGGCTGGCCACCGCCTGGCGGTGTGCCGAGCGGGGCATGCGGGTCACCGTCCACGACCCGGACCCCGGCTCGGGTGCCGCCGACGTCGCCGCCGGCATGCTCGCCCCGGTCTCCGAGGCGCACTTCGGCGAGCGGGCGCTGACCCGGCTGCTGGTCGCCTCGGCGGCCGGCTGGCCCGACTTCGCCGCCCGGTTGACCGAACGGACCGGCCTCGACCTCGGCTACCGCACCGAGGGCACCCTCTCGGTCGCGGTCACCGCCGACGACCTGGCCGAGGCGGAACGGCTCTGGGCGTACCAGCGGGAACTCGGCCTGCCGATCACCCCGCTGCGGCCGGCCGAACTGCGGGACCGCGAGCCGCTGCTGGCGACCCGGTTGCGCGGCGGCGCCTACGCGCCCGGCGACCACCAGGTGGATCCCCGCCGGCTGGTGGCCGCGCTGCGGGTCGCGGTCGCCGCCGCCGGGGCGACGGTGCTGCCCCGACCGGTCGGCAGCCTCGACGAGATGACCGCGGCCGGGGCCCGGGTGGTGGTCGCCGCCGGCTGCGGTACCGCCCAGCTCACCGGCCTGCCGGTCCGACCGGTGAAGGGCCAGGTCCTGCGGCTGCGGGCGCCCGGCGGCGCAGCGCCCGGCTTCCGGCACGTCATCAACGGGTACGTCGACGGACGCGACGTCTACCTGGTGCCCCGCCACGACGGCGAGGTGGTGGTCGGGGCGACCGTCGAGGAACGCGGCGACCTCGACGTCACCGCCTCCGGCGTGCTGGAACTGCTCCGCGCCGCCACCGACCTGCTGCCGGAACTGGGCGAGTACCACCTGGTGGAGGCGCGGGCCGGGCGGCGCCCCGGCACCCCGGACAACGCGCCGCTGATCGGGCCGCTGCCCGGCCGGCCGGAGGTGCTGGTGGCCGGCGGCCACTACCGGCACGGCATCGTCCTCACCCCGCTCACCGCCGACCTGGTCGCCGACCTGCTGGTGACCGGGGTGCCCGATCCACTGCTCGCCCCGTTCGCCCCGGACCGGTTCGGCCCGCCGAACCCCGGCCGGTCCGGACGTGCCGGCATCGGCCCTGACCGGGTCGGCCCTGGTGGGCGACCCGATACCGAGTAGTCCCAGAGCCGGGAGGAAACATGGAACTGACCGTCAACGGAGTCGGGCACCGGCTGCCCGGCGAGAAGACCCTGGCCGACCTGGTCACCGAACTCACCCCGCAGAGCCAGGGCGTGGCGGTGGCGGTCAACGGCGAGGTGGTGCCGCGTACCGGCTGGCCGACGTGGACCCTGCGGGACGGGGACCGGGTCGAGGTGCTGACCGCGGCCCAGGGCGGGTGACCGGGATGACGACCCTGGCCACACCTGGAGAGACCGCCACCGACGAGTTCCGGCTCGGCGGCGAGACGTTCCGGTCCCGGCTCATCCTCGGCACCGGCGGGGCCAGCAGCCCGTACGCGCTGGAGCAGGCGATCCGGGCCAGCGGCAGCCAACTGGTCACCGTCGCACTGCGCCGGATCGACAGCGGCGCGACGATGGGCGGCGGGCTGCTCGACGTACTCGGCCGGTGCGGGGTACGGCTGCTGCCGAACACCGCCGGCTGTCGTACCGCCGCCGAGGCGGTGACCACGGCGCACCTGGCCCGGGAGGCGTTCGACACCACCTGGGTCAAACTCGAGGTGATCGGCGACGAGCGCACCCTGCTGCCGGACGCGGTCGAACTGGTCGCCGCCGCCGAACAGCTGGTCGCCGACGGCTTCACCGTGCTGCCGTACACCACCGACGACCCGGTGCTGGCCCGGCGGCTCGCCGACCTCGGCTGCGCCGCGGTGATGCCGGCCGGCGCGCCGATCGGCTCCGGCCTCGGCATCGGCAACCCGCACCAGATCCGGCTGCTCCGGCAGGCCGTCGACGTACCGGTGATCCTGGACGCCGGCATCGGCACCGCCTCCGACGCCGCGCTGGCGATGGAACTCGGCTGCGACGGGGTGCTGCTGGCCAGCGCGGTGACCCGGGCCGCCGACCCGGTACGGATGGCCACCGCGATGCGGCACGCCGTCGAGGCCGGCCGGCTGGCGGCCGGAGCCGGTCGGATTCCGCGCCGGTTCCACGCCCTGGCCTCCACCCCGGACGACGGGCGGCCCGACCTGTGACCGGCACCAGCGTCCCGAGTGGAGTCGTGGTGGTGACCGACCGCCGCCAGGCGCGCCGGCCACTGCCCGAGGTGATCCGGGACGCGGTCGACGGCGGTGCCCGCTGGGTGCTGCTGCGCGAGCGGGACCTGCCGTACACCGAGCGGCGCACCCTGGCTGACCGGTTGCGGGCGGTGCTCGCCCCGGTCGGCGGCACACTGCTGGTCGCCGGCCCGGACCCGCTCGGCGGCGACGCGGTGCACCTGACCGCCGCCGGGCCGTACCCGCCGTCGGAGGTGCGCCTGGTCGGCCGCTCGTGCCACGACGAGACCGAGCTGCGGCGTCTCTCCGCCGAGGACTACGTCACGCTGTCGCCGGTTTTCCCCACCCCGTCCAAGCCCGGCCACGGTCCGCCGCTGACCCCGGCCGGACTGGCCCGGCTGGTCGCCCGTACCCCGGTGCCGGCGCTCGCCCTCGGCGGTGTCGGCACCCCCGGACAGGTCGCCGACTGCCTGGCCGCCGGGGCGGTCGGGGTGGCGGTGATGGGCGCGGTGATGCGCGCCGACGACCCGGCGGACGTGGTCGACGCCCTGTGCGCGGCGGCCGGGGCCGGGGTGGCGGACCAGACCCCGGACGCCCCGCCGGCACCGGCGGGCGTCGGCGGAGGCATCCGGTGACCCCGCCGGTGGCGCTGACCGTGGCCGGCTCGGACTCCGGCGCGGGCGCCGGCATCCAGGCCGACCTGAAGGTCTTCGCGGCGCTCGGGGTCTACGGCACCTCGGTGCTGACCGCGATCACCGCGCAGAACACCCGGGCGGTCCGCGCCGTTTCCCCGGTCTCCGCCGAGATGGTGACCGAGCAGCTGACCGCCGTCGTCGAGGACCTGCCGCCGCTGGCGGTGAAGACCGGCATGCTCGGCGGCGCGGCGGTTGCCGAGGCGGTGGCGGAGGCGGCCCGCGCCGGCCTGCTGCCGAACCTGGTCGTCGACCCGGTGCTCGTCTCGACCAGTGGACACCGGCTCGGCGCGGCGGAGGCGGTCGCCCGGCTGCTGCCGTATGCCCTGGTCGCGACGCCGAACCGGGCGGAGGCCTCGGCGCTGCTCGGCTGGCCGGTCCGGACCCCGGACGAGATGGCGGAGGCGGCCCGGCAGCTCGCCGACCGGGGCACCCGGTACGTGGTGGTGACCGGCGGGGACGCGGAGGCGACCGGCGCGGACGCCGTCCCGGAGAGCGCGGTCGACGCGCTCTGGACCGGCGCCGGGGTACGGCTGCTGCGTGGACCGTGGGTGCCGACCCGGAACACCCACGGCACCGGCTGTTCCTTCTCGGCCGCGATCGCCGCCCGGCTCGCCCTCGGTGCCGAGGTGCCGGCGGCGGTGGCCTTCGCCAAGGAGTACGTCAACCGTGCGCTGCGCGGCTCCCGGAACTGGGAGCTCGGCGGCGGCCACGGACCGCTGGACCACCACGGATGGTCCGGTGGGGAGCCGACGGTGGACCGGACAGGTCCGTCAGGAGAGAGGTGGGGCGCGTGAAGGCTCGTCGCAAGGTGTACGTCGAGGGAAGCCGGCCGGACATCCGGGTCCCGTTCGCCGAGGTGGACCTGACCGGGGACGAACCCCCGGTCCGGTTGTACGACACGTCGGGCCCGGGATCGGACCCCGCCGTGGGACTGCCGCCGTTGCGCGGCACGTGGATCGCGGAACGCGGCGACGTCGCCCCGGTCCGGGGCGCCGGCAGCCCGCTCGCCGGCCGGGACGACGCCCGTCCCACCCAGCTCGCGTACGCCCGGGCCGGGATCGTCACCCCGGAGATGGAGTTCGTGGCGATCCGGGAGCAGATGCCGGCCGAGTTCGTCCGGGACGAGATCGCCGCCGGTCGGGCGGTGCTGCCGCTCAACGTCAACCACCCGGAGTGCGAGCCGGCGATCATCGGCAAGGCGTTCCTGGTGAAGGTGAACGCCAACATCGGCACCTCCGCGGTCACCTCCTCGGTCGCCGAGGAGGTGGAGAAGCTGACCTGGGCGACCCGGTGGGGCGCGGACACCGTGATGGACCTCTCCACCGGCAAGCGGATCCACGAGACCCGGGAGGCGATCGTCCGCAACTCGCCGGTGCCGATCGGGACGGTCCCGATCTACCAGGCGCTGGAGAAGGTCGACGGTGACCCGGTCAAGCTCTCCTGGGAGGTGTTCCGGGACACCGTCATCGAGCAGGCGGAGCAGGGCGTCGACTACATGACCGTGCACGCCGGGGTACGGCTGGCGTACGTGCCGCTGGCGGTCAACCGGGTCACCGGCATCGTCTCCCGGGGCGGCTCCATCATGGCCGCCTGGTGTCTGGCCCACCACCGGGAGAACTTCCTCTACACCCACTTCGCCGAGCTCTGCGAGATCCTCGCCCGGTACGACGTCACGTTCTCGCTCGGTGACGGGCTGCGTCCCGGCTCGATCGCGGACGCGAACGACGAGGCGCAGTTCGCGGAACTGCGTACCCTCGGCGAGCTGACCACGGTGGCGTGGGAGCACGACGTACAGGTGATGATCGAGGGGCCCGGCCACGTGCCGATGCACAAGATCAAGGAGAACGTCGACCTGCAGCAGGAGGTCTGCCACGAGGCGCCGTTCTACACCCTCGGGCCGCTGACCACGGACATCGCCCCGGCGTACGACCACATCACCTCGGCGATCGGCGCCGCGATGATCGGCATGTACGGCACCGCGATGCTCTGTTACGTCACCCCGAAGGAGCACCTGGGGCTGCCGGACCGGGACGACGTGAAGGCGGGCGTGATCGCGTACAAGATCGCGGCGCACGCGGCCGACCTGGCGAAGGGGCACCCGGGGGCCCAGGCCTGGGACGACGCGCTCTCCAAGGCCCGGTTCGAGTTCCGCTGGGAGGACCAGTTCAACCTCTCGCTGGATCCGGAGACGGCGCGGTCGTACCACGACGCGACCCTGCCGGCGGCGCCCGCCAAGACCGCACACTTCTGTTCGATGTGCGGCCCCAAGTTCTGCTCGATGAAGATCACCCAGGAGTTGAAGGAGTACGCCGCCCAGGGCATGAAGGAGAAGTCCTCCGAGTTCCTGGAGTCGGGCGGACGGGTCTATCTCCCGATGGCCTGACCGGTCAGTCGGCGTGGTGACGGCCGGGCTGGCGTAACGTCCGCCGCCCGCCGTCGCCCCCGTCCAGCCGTTCGGTCGGGTCGGGCCGGCTCAGGCCGCTGACCCAGTCGACGTACTCCTCGTCGCGGGCCGGCACCGGTTCGTCCGACCGCCCGCGTCGGCGCGGCTGCCGCTGGCCGGGTACGCCGGGCCCGGACGCCCGCTCCCCGGTCGGCTCGGGCGCCGATGGCTGGTCGGACGCGGACGGCAGGTCGGACCCGTTGGGCTGGTCGGATGGGGCCGGCTGGTCGGACCCGGCCGGCTGCCCGGATGCCGACGGCTGCTCGGATGCCGACGGCTGGCCGGATGCCGACGGCTGGCCGGATGCCGACGGCTGCTCGGACCCGGCCGGCTGGCCGGACCGGTTGCGGCGGAACAGACCGCGCCGGACCCGGCCGGGCGATCCGGCCCGGTCCTGGTCGTCGCCCGGCCCACCCCGGTCCGTCGGTGCCTTATCGACCCCCTGGTCGGACGCCTGCAGAACGACGGCCCGCTCCGGATCGACCGGTGTCGGCGTTGCTGCGGACGTCGGCTCCGGACCGGCGGGCGCCGTCGCTGTCGCGGGTGGCGCCGTCGGTTCGTCGTCCCCGGCGTCCGCTCCGCCAACCGGGGCGATCGTCACCGTCGGCGGGTCAACCGCGCCGATCCTGGTGGTCGGTCCGTCGACCCGGGCGATCGGCACTGTCGGCTCGTCGGGGGTGTCGAGGTTCGGGGTCGCCGGATCCGCCCCGTCCGCCGTCTCCGCCACACCGGCGGGCCAGCGGAGCACGGCGGCGAGTCCGGCGCCGATGGCACCGGCCGCGACGGCGATCAGCGCCCCCCAGTACGGCGCCGCCTGGTAGCCGTCGGTCGAATCACCGGCACCGGCGATCAGGTACACGGTGGTGAACGTCGCCGGGCCGGCCAGACCGGCGGTGGCCACCACCGGCACCGGGTGCCCGTCCCGACGGGCCAGTGCGCCGAGCAGCGCCCCGACGACCAGTGCCGCCGCCGGCAGGAGTACCACCGCGAGTCGCTGGGCGGTGCCGTGGTCCAGCCAACCCGGGTCCAGCACACCGAGGCGTACCGCGGGCAGCGGATCGGTGGGGCCGAGGGACGGCAGAACCGAGACGAGGGCGAGCAGCCAGCCGAATCCGACAAACACGGCGACATCGCGGGCGACCGTACGCCAGTGCAGTGTGGCGATCGCGACGACCAGCCCGACGACCGCGCCGAGCAGCGCCGTGGTGCCGACCACGGAGACCGGCTCCACTCCGGCGACCTCCGCCGTCCGGGCCGGTCGCATGGACAGCGGCGCGACGACGAGCGCGCCGACCGTCGCCGAGACAGCGGTGACCAGGCGGGTGCCGATCGTGTCCGGCAGGTCGTACCGCTGGGTGAGCCGGTGTGCGACGACCGTGCCGGCCACCGTGGCGGCCAGGGCGAACCAGCCGACCCAGACCAGCTGGGCCGGCCACTGGTTCGCCAGCGTCGCCGCGAACACCCGGTCGAAGCGGACAACACCGAGTCCGTACGCGATGCCGAGCTGGCCGGCACCGGCGGCAAGCCCGATGCCGAGCGCGGTCAGCAGCACCTTGCCCCAGGTCCGGAAGGCCATGCGGGGCACGTTACGCATCCGGTGGGCCGGCCCGCCACCCGCGTCGGTGGTCCAGGAAGAGTCTCGAGACGGGCGGGGTGGACGGCGTACCGTCCACCCCGCCCGTCGACCGGTCAACCGGCCAGTCGCCAGCGTCCGCCCCGGGCCACCAGCAGGGTGAGTGCCTGCGGCATCAGCCCGGAGTGGTTCTCCGGGGTCATCCGGATCGGGCCGGAGAGTCCGTCGGTCTCCGAGGTTTCCAGCAGACCGCGGACGGTGTCCCGACTCGGCGTGCCGTCGTGGTCGCTGGCCCGGAGGATCGCGTCCACGACCAGCTGTACGGCGTCCGCGGCGAACGACGAGTAGCCGTAGTAGCCGCCGAACCGCGCGGTGTAGTCCAGGAACCACTGCTTGCGGGCGGCCTTCGCCGGGGTGGTCGCGATCACGTCGTCGATCGCCATGGTCTGGGTGAAGACCATCGTGGTGTTCTCCGCCGAGCGGGGACCGCTGCCCAGGAAGAGGTCACCGGCGGCCACCCCGTCGAAGAAGACGTCGCCGGTGAACTTCGCCTCGGCCAGGCTGGCGCTGGCCAGGGTGGCCTGCTCGGCCGGGGTCCAGACGATCACCGTGTCGGGGTCGGGGGTGAGCAGGGCGCGGACCGCCTGGCTGACGTCGGTGTCGGTGGGCTGGACGGCCCGGGCCCGGACGAGGGTGATGTCGGCCTTCTCGAGTTCGGTGGTGAGGGTGCGCAGTCCCTCCTGTCCGTACTTGTCGTCGGTGTGCAGCAGGGCGACCTGCTCGGCCTTGCGGGTCGTCAGTTCGGAGACCAGGGCGGCGGCGTTGTCCTGGGCGTTGGGGCCCAGCTTGAACATGTAGCGGCGGTCGACGGCCGGGGCGGCGACCTCGCTGGCGGGGGCCAGGGCGATGGTCGGTACGCGCTTGTCGTTGACGGTTTTCGCCGCGCTGATGGCACATTCGTTGCAGCTGCCCATGATGATGGCGTTGACCGCCGGGTTGCTGGTGAAGTCGCCGATGTTGCTTTCCGACACCTTCTGGTCGAAACGGTTGTCCCGGACGTCCAGCCGGAGCTTCCGGCCACCGAGTACACCGGACTTGTTCACCTGTTCGACCTTGAGTTCCAGCGCACGCTGGTAGGCCTTGCCAACCTGTGCGGCCGCACCGGACAGTTCCAGGTCGGCGCCGATCAGGATTTCGCCGGTCTCCTGTTCGGCGTCACCGAACTGGCATCCGGCCAGCGAGGTCGCCATGATGACCGACGCGAGTAGCGCGGGTATCGCGGAGCGGATGGGCCTCAACTCAGTCCTCCAAGAATGCGGCGCGGGTGGGGGGCCGGGCCGCGTCGCCGACAGCGTCCTCCACAATGGATGTGAGGACGGGTATGCCGTACGGTGCGCGCGAAGCCTTCAAACCCGCAAAACCTTGCCAATGCCGGGCTCCCGGGTCAAGCGCGGGATAGTCCGGGCTGGTTTCGGGATGACGGGTCTCACATAGTGATAAGAGGGGGTACGGGTGGGGCGTAACTTTACAGATACGAACGACCACTCTGGCGATACATGCCCTGATCAGAGGCTTGCCAGTTTGTCGATACGCTCGGTCCGAGGGTAGTGGACGCGCTATGGTGTCCGTTCGCTACCCTACCGTCGCTTCACAAAGCGGCCTTCTTCTGATGAAATCGCGGCCGTGCCGCGTGCGGCTCGATCCGCTGCTGCAGGCATCGGTCGACGGGTCACGTACAGAAACGACGGAGGCGATGTCGTGAGCACCGGACCTACGACCCTGCCCGCCAATAAAACGCGGGAGGGGACCGCACCGCGTCGGCGGTGGTTTCCCCGGCTCCGGGACACCCGGATCCGGTCCAAACTCGCGCTGATCCTTGTCGTACCGGTCGCCGCGGTCATCGCGCTGGCGTCGATCCGGCTCGTCGACATCGGACGCGGCGCCTACGACGCCACCGTCGTGCGGTCACTGACCGAACTCTCCACCGACGTGTCGGCGCTCACCCAGGACGTGCACCACGAGCGGATGGCGGCGGCCCGGCTGCTGGCCAGCGCGAAGCCGAACGCCGACGCCTACAACACCGCGGTCCGGAACACGGACGAGCGGATCGCCGCCTACAACAGCCGGCGGGCCGAGGTCAGCGACGTACCCGACTCGGTCGAGGCCCAGCTAGAGGTCATCGACGACCGGCTGGCGACGCTGAACGGCACCCGCCAGGAGGTGCTGGACCGGCGGGAGATGCCGGCCGCCGAGCCCGTCCTGCGGTACGGCGTCATCGTCGACGCGCTCGTCTTGTACGGTGACGCCCTCGGTCAGCTCTCCGGTGAGAGCGCGGTCGGTGACAGCCTGCGTACCCTCTCCGCCCTCGCGCAGGCCAAGAAGGCCGTCGCCGAGGAGGAGGCGGTCGTCTTCAGCGCGCTCAGCGGTGGGCAGCTCGACGAGGAACAGTTCTCGGCCTTCGTGGCCACCCAGACCAGCCAGCAGGAGGCGCTGCTGACCTTCGCGGCGTCCGCCAACGCCCGGCAGTCCGCGGTCTTCAACGGCGCGGTCACCGGCGACGCGGCGCTGCTCGTCGACCAGGTCACCCAGGACCTGACCCGGTCGGTCGGCCAGCGCGCCCCGCTCTCCGCGAACGACGCGGCGATCGCGATCGGCGCGATCAACGACCTGATGCGCTGGGCCGAGACGCGACTGGAGTCGGACCTGCTCGACCAGGCCGACGCCGCCCGGTCCGAAGTGGTCCAGCAGGCCATCGTCGAGTCGGTCATCGTGCTGCTGACGCTCATCGTCGCGCTGGCGCTCGCCGTGATCCTCGCCCGTTCGCTCAACCAGTCGCTGCGCCGGCTGCGGGAGGGCGCGCTCTCGGTGGCGAACCACGACCTGCCCGAGGCGGTCAAGCGGCTGCGTGACGTCGGCAACGTCGGCGACGGCGGTGTCGAGGAGATCGTCCGGCAGGTCCGGGACCCGATCCGGCTCAACAACAAGGACGAGGTCGGCCAGGTCGCGCTCGCCTTCAACGTCGTACACAAGGAGGCGGTCCGGATCGCGGCCGAGCAGGCCGCCCTGCGGACCAGCGTCTCGGCGATGTTCCTCAGCCTGGCCCGGCGAAGCCAGACGCTGGTCGACCGGATGATCGGCGAGCTGGACGCGATCGAGCGGGGCGAGGAGGACCCGAAGCGGCTGGCCCAGCTCTTCGAACTCGACCACCTGGCCACTCGGATGCGCCGCAACGACGAGAACCTGCTCGTGCTGGCCGGCGCCGACTCCACCGCTCCCCGGCGTGAGGACGCCCTGCTGATCGACGCGCTCCGGGCCGCGCAGTCCGAGGTCGAGCTCTACAACCGGATCGAGTTCGGCACCGTCGACACGGACATCTCGGTCGCGGCGCACGCGGTCAACGACGTGGTCCGGCTCGTCGCCGAGCTGCTCGACAACGCGACCCGCTTCTCGCCCCCGCACACCACCGTCGTCGCCGACGCCCGCCGGATCCGGGACTACGTGCTGGTCCAGGTGGAGGATCGGGGCCTCGGGCTCAGCGAGGAGCAGATGGACGCGCTGAACCGTCGGCTGTCGGAGCCGCCGGCGGTCGACGTCGCGGCCTTCCGGCTGATGGGTCTGGCCGTCGTCGGTCGGCTCGCCCACCGGCACGGCATCCGGGTCGACCTGCGGCGCAACGTGGACGGCGGCACCGTGGCACAGGTCACACTGCCGGCCAGCGCGATCGTGCTGCCCAAGCCCCGGGGTCGGGAGCAGATCCTCGGCCGGCCGCGGCAGCCGCTCGCCGTCGAGCCCGGGCCGTCGGCCGCCCCGACGTCAGCGGCGTCGAGCGGAAGCTGGTCGGAGCCGATGGCGCCGGCCGGTGCGTCCCGCGCCGCGACCCTGACCGACAACTGGCGCAGCGCGGCACCGGCCCAGCCGCAGTGGCAGACCACGCCGTCGACCCCGGAGCCGTCCCGGCCGCTGCCGGTCAACGCGGGTATGCCGCCGACGCAGCCGCCGACGCAGCCGCCGACGCAGCCGCCGACGCAGCTGACCGCGACCCAGCTCCCCGGTGCGCCGATGCCGACGTACCAGACGATGGTGCCGTCGCCGCAGAGTCCGCCGCCGCCGCACCCGGGACTCGCCGCCAGCGGCGGGTTCAGCTCCCCGACGGTGGCCTACCCGACGGTCGGCTCGCTGCCGCAGCGCAGCCCGGGCAACCCGACCTCGCTCGCCGGTCACCCGCCGGCCCCGGCACCCGCCTCCCACCTGCCGGCCGGTCCGGTCGCCGGGATGCCGGTCGCGGGGGCGTCGGCGGCCAGCGCGGCGAGCAGTGTCGCGCCCCGGCTGGAGGACACCGGCGATTCGCCGATCTTCCGGGAGATGGAGGCGGTCTGGTTCCGTTCCCACGGATCGGACGCGACCGCGATCTTCACCGTCCCGCCGGGCGGCTACCAGCAGAAGCCGGTGGCCGCGCCGGCTCCGGCGAGCACCGCCACTCCGGGACGGGCACCGCTGACCGCCCGTACCCCGGGCCAGTCGGCACCGCCGCCGGCCCCGTACAGCCCGCCGCCGGTCCCGGCGGCAGCTCCGGCGGCGGCCCCGGCTCCGGCGGCAGCGCCGGCCGGCCCGCCGGCCGGTGCCTGGCGGACCGCCGCCGACGAGGGCTGGGCCCTGGCCAGCCGGGCGGCGGAGCCCTCCACCGGCGGCACCACCCGCTCCGGTCTGCCGAAGCGGGTACCGCAGGCACAGTTGGTGCCCGGCGGCGTCGAGACCAAGTCCGGTCGAGAGCGGACCCGGCGAACCCCCGACGAGGTACGCGGTCTGCTGTCGGCCTACCACCGGGGCGTCCAGCGCGGCCGGACGGCCGGGGTGGACCAGAACGGCATCACCTCAACCAAGGAGACCAGCGGATGAACAGGCCAGCAGCGATGCAGGACATGAGTTGGCTGCTCACCAACTTTGCCGACAGCGTCGCGGGGATCGCCCACGTGGTGGCGGTCTCGGCGGACGGTCTGCTCCTCGCCTCGTCCCGCGACCTGCCCGCGGACCGGGCGGACCAGCTCGCGGCGATCACCTCCGGGGTGGTCAGCCTGACCGACGGCGCGTCGCGGATGTTCAGCGCCGGCGGTGTGCTGCAGACCGTCATCGAGATGGACAGCGGATACCTGTTCCTGATGTCGATCAGCGACGGCTCCTCGATGGCCGTGCTGGCGGCCCGGAGCTGTGACGTCGGTCAGGTGGGATACGAGATGGCCCTGCTCGTCGAGCGGGTGGGTGCGGCGCTGGTGCCGCTGCCGCGTGAGGCTGTCACGCGTCCCTAGTACGGCTCGACAGGAATGACCGGTGCGACCGCGTAACAGATCCGAGGAGGTGACCGCGATATGGAGGGACGACGTGACGATCCGCGGGGTGCTCTTGTCCGCCCGTACGCGGTCACCCGCGGTCGTACCGAGCCTCGTCAGGACATCGCTCTGGAGGCGGTGCTCTCGGCGAGTCCGGCCGCGGTTGTCGAGTCCCGGTTCGCCGGGCACGACAAGCACCGCATCGCCACGATCTGCGAGGGCCGGGCACAGTCGCTGGCGGAGATCGCCGCGTACGCCCGGTTGCCGTTGGGTGTCGCCCGGGTTCTGGTCGCCGACATGGTGGCGGACAGCCTGCTGACGTTGCACAGTGCCGCTCCGCCGTCGGAGGCGTACGAGGAGCGGATGGAACTGCTTGAGAGGGTGCTAAGTGGACTTCGCAGGCTATGACCAGGCCCGGTCACGCCCCGGCGGTGGCGGCGGGGGAGGTATCACCTCCGCCAAGATCGTTATCGCCGGCGGGTTCGGGGTCGGTAAGACGACGCTGGTCGGCGCCGTCTCGGAGATTACCCCGCTGACCACCGAGGCGGTGATGACCGCGGCCGGGGTCGGCATCGACGACCCCTCGAAGGTGCCGGGCAAGGAGACCACCACGGTCGCCATGGACTTCGGCCGGATCACCATGGCCCAGGACCTGATCCTCTATCTGTTCGGTACGCCCGGACAGACCCGGTTCTGGTTCATGTGGGACGAGATCATCCGGGGCGCGGTCGGTGCGGCGGTGCTTGTCGACACCCGGCGGATCACCGACGCGTTCGCGCCGCTGGACTACTTCGAGAACCGGAACCTCCCGTACGTGGTGGCGTTGAACTGCTTCGACGGCGCCCCGCAGTACGAGGCGGAGGAGATCCGGGAGGCGCTGGCCATCTCGCCGCACGTGCCGATGGTGATGTGCGACGCCCGGCACCGGGAGTCGGTCAAGCACGTGCTGGTGAACGTGGTGCAGCACGCCATGGCGACGCTGCGCGCGGAGCACGGCCGGGGGCGTCCGACCCCGGTCGGCTGATCCTCGTGCCGCTCCGGGGTACGGCGGCAACGCCGTACCCCGGAGAAGGCCTGCCCGACTGTCGCCCACGGGAGACGGTCGAGGACCCGGGTGCCCCGGTGGACGGGAAACGGGCGCCCGACCGTTACGGCCGGGTGGACGTCGGGACCCGGATGGTCCGGTCGGTGACGGCGAGAGGGGCGGCGGATGGTGGTGTCAGGTGGCTCGGGCGACGGCGCTGTCGTGGTCGTGGGCGGTACCTCCGGCCTGGGGCGCCACCTGGCCGAGCACTACGCGGCGCGGGGCGACGAGGTGGTCGTCACCGGGCGGGATTCGGCCCGGACCGTGGCGGTGGCGGCCGAGATCGGCGGCCGGACCACCGGCGTTGCCGTCGACCTGGCCCAACCGACGACGATCGCCGACGCGCTGGCCGGGATCGGCCCGGTCCGGCACCTGGTCCTCGCGGCCTTCGTCCGGGACGTCAACCGGGTCGTGGACTACCAGGTCGACCGGGCGGTCAGCCTGGTCACGGTGAAACTGGTCGGCTACCCCGAGGTGGCGCACACGCTGCACGGCAGGATCGTCCGGAACGGGTCGATCCTGCTCTTCGGTGGCGGCTCGAAGGACCGTCCCTTCCCCGGCTCGGCGACCGTCTCCACGGTCAACGCCGGAGTGGTCGGCCTGGTGAACGTGCTGGCCGCCGAACTTGCCCCGGTGCGGGTCAACGCCCTGCACCCGAGCATCGTCGCCGACAGCCCGTTCTGGGCGGGGCAGCCGGCGCAGCTGCACGAGACGTACCGGGCCCGGACCGCGACCGGACGGCTCACCACGATGGCGGACGTCACCCACGCCGCCGTCTTCCTGCTGGAGAACCCGGCCGCCAACGCGGTCAACCTCAACCTCAACGGCGGCGCCGGCCTGGTCTGAGCGGCGTGCGCCGGGGCCCGGTCTGAGCGGCGCGCACCGGCCCGGTCACGCGGTGACCTGACGGGCCCACGGCACGGCCAGCCGTTCGGCGGCGACCACCAGGTAGAAGAGGCTGACCCCGAGGATCGCCAGCAGACCGATCGCGGCGAACGCCAGCGGGGTGTCCGCGGACTGCTGGGTGGTCAGGATGATCGCGCCAAGGCCGGCGTTCGGACTCTGGATCTCGGCCACCACCGCCCCGATCAGGGCCAGGGTCATCGCCACCTTCAACCCGACGAAGACCTGGGGCAGCGCCCACGGCAGGCGCACCGTCCGATAGGTCCGCAGCCGTGACGCGTCCAGGGACCGGGTCAGTTCGATCAGTTCGGTCGGGGTCGAGGTCAGCCCGGCCATGGTCGAGACCATGACCGGGAAGAACGCGACCAGCACGACCAGGGTGATCCGCGGCTTCGCGCCGTACCCCATCCAGAGGACGAGCAGCGGGATGAGGGAGACCTTGGGGACCGCGTTGAACGCCACGATCATCGGCAGGGTCGCCTGTTCCAGCACTCGTGAGCTGGTCAGCAGCATGCCGGCGAGCAGGCCGCCGAGCGCGGCGAGGCCGAACCCGGTCAGCGTCGCCCAGAGCGTCGACCAGGTCTCCTCGGCGAGGTAGCCGGCGTTCGAGGCGAAGGCGTCGAGCACGTCCGGCGGTGCCGGCAGGAAGAGGGGCTCGATGTCGAGAAGGATCGTGGTGAGCCACCAGAGGCCGATCGTGGTCAGCACGCCGACGATCGGGAGTCCGATCCGGGCGCCGGGGGAGAGCGCCGGCCGGTCGGTCACCGCGGCTGCCCCGGCCGGGTCCGCACGCGGGGGGTCAGGCCTTCGGTACGAGGGAGAAGTCGATGACCTGCTCCGGGGTGAGGGTGGGCGGAACCAGTCCGGCCTGCTGCAGGACGGTGACGGCCCGGGCGGCCCGCTGCGGGTCGATGGCGCCGACCACGCCACCCGGCGCCGCGGTGACGTACGGGGTCATCAGCCGGATCTCGGCGGCGGCCCCCTGCTCGTTGACGGCCGGGTTGTTGGCCTTCATGATCTTCGCGGCCTCGTCCGGGTGCTCGATCGTGTACCGCAGACCCGCCATCGACGCCTCCCGGAACCGCCGGACGAGGTCCGGGTTCTGCCGGGCGTAGTCGGCGGTGGTGGTGAGCCCGGTGCCGAGCAGGTCCGGCAGGTGGTCGGCGACCGGCAGGACGACCATCTTCTTCCCGGTCACCGTCTCGACGGTGTTTTGGGTGATGACGAAGGTGCTGAGGACGTCGACCTGGCCGCTGGCGAGCAGGCCCACCAGGTTCTGCGGGGTCGCCTCGGCGAACTCCAGCGTGTTGGCGTCGAAGCCGGCGAGCCGGCCGTACGCCGGCAGCAGCGTGCTGGTGATCGAACCGGCCGCCACCCCGACCTTTTTCCCCGCCAGGTCCTTCGGCGTGCGGACGCCCGAGCCCTCGGGGGCGAGGATGGCGACCAGGGTGCTCTGGTGCACGGCGGCGATGATCCGCAGGTCGGTGATCCGGCGGGCGCCGGCCTGGATCATCAGCTGGGTCACGTCGCTGTAGGTGAACTGGGCCTGGCCGGAGATGAGCCCCTGGGCGTTGGTGGCCGGCGCACCCAGTTGGATCTCGACGTCGAGTCCGGCGTCCCGGTAGAAGCCCTTCTCCTTCGCCACCCAGGCGAACGCGTCATGGCCGCCGGTGCCGAACCCGGTCAGGTACGTCACCCGGTCGGGTCCGTCGCTCCCGCCGCCGGGCTCCGGTCCGGAGTCGGAGCAGCCGACGGTGGCGACCAGGGCGGTGGCCAGTACGGCGGCCGCCAGCGCGCGCAGACGCGTGATCATGGTTCTCCTCGGCGGGGAGAGGCCGGTCGGGACGTGGCACAGGACCGTGGAGGCAACGGACAGAGATCTGTCGATGCACTGGGCACCACACTGCCAACCGGGCGACGGCCCGTCAAGGGCGTACGACCGGCGTGAGGTCGCGCGGTCGGGCGGCCCCGGCCGGCCGTGCCACCGCAGCGGCTACCCGGCTCAGTCGACCGGCAGCCGGTAGCCGCGTTTGACCACGGTCTGCACCAGACCGGGCGTACGGAGTCCGGCCCGCAGCCGGGCCACCGCCATCTCCACGGCGTGTTCGTCGGCGCCCCGGGGCAGGGTGCGCAGCAGGGCGGCCCGGGACATCACCCGGCCGGGGGTACTGGCCAGCGCCCGCAGCACCGCCATCGGCGCGGGGGCCAGCGGGCGCAGTTCACCGTCCAGGATCGCCGCGTGCCCGCGCAGGGTCAGCAGGTGTCCGGCGACCTTGACGCTGACCGCCCGGGGCGGCAGTTCGTCCACGATGGTGCGGACCAGGGCGCCGAGCCGGGCCCGGGTCGGCGCGACCACCGGTACGCCGTGCCGGCGCAGCGGGGCCGCGGTGACCGGCCCGACGCAGGCGGCCAGTACGTCGGTGCGCAGCGCGTCCAGCACCGCGTCGCTGCTCGGCCCGGCGGCCCGGAGCAGCGCGGTGACCGCCGGCGCGGAGGTGAAGGTGACCGCGTCGACCAGCCGTCCGGCGATCAGGTCGATCAGCCGGTGCAGCGGTGCCGGGTCGGTCGGCGGCGCCCACCGGTAGACCGGCACCTCGATCACCGTGGCGCCGGCGTCCTCCAGGGCGGCGGTGCACTCCGGCTGCCGCTCGCCGTGCAGCTGCATGGCGATGAGCTGGCCGCGTACCCCGCGTTGCCGGAGGTGTTCGATCACCTCGTCGCAGCTCTCCGAGGCGGGTGACCACTCGTCGTGCAGGCCGGCGGCCCGGATCGCGCCGCGCGCCTTCGGCCCCCGGCTGACGATGTAGGCGTGTGAGAGCACCGAGCGCAGCGGTTCGGCGAGCCCCCAGCCCTCGGCCGCCTCCAGCCAGCCGCGCATCCCGATGCCGGTGTTGGCCATCAGGATGTCCGGTGGGTTGTCCAGGCAGGCTCGGGTCGCGGCGCGCAGTTCGGTGTCGTCGGCCAGCGGCACGATCCGCAGGGCCGGGGCGAGCACCACCCGGGCGCCGCGTCGTTCCAGCATCGCGGTGAGTTCGTCGCGACGCCGGTCCGCGGTCACCCCGATGGTGAACCCGGAGAGTTCGTCGGCCATCAGCGCTCTCCGGGGCGCTGGCCGGACCGACCGGCCCCGGCCGCCACCGGTGGCCCGGTGTCGCCGCGGGTGGCATCCGGCGTCGGGGCCGGCCCGGTGGCCACCTCGACCAGGCCGTCGCGGCAGCGCACCGGGTAGGTCGGCACCCGGACGCCGGGCACGTCGAGGCACTCGCCGGTCCGCAGGTCGTAGACCTGCTTGTGCAGCGGGGAGGCGACGGTCGGAATGTCGCCCCGGCTGCCGACGATGCCCCGGGACATCACGTGGGCGCCGGCGATCGGATCCCGCTGGCCGATGGCGAAGAGCTGGTCGTCGTAGGTCCGGAAGACGGCGACCTGCTCGCCGTCGACCAGCGCCGCCGCCCCGCGTTCCGGCTCCAACCGGGAGTACGGGCAGATCGGCGTCCACCGACGGCCGTCGTTGATCGTGGTGTCCCGGGTCAATTCGGTACCCCCATGCTCGTCGGGAGGCCGAGCGCCACCGGTCGGCGTTCTCCCAGGGCCGGAACGGGCTGTCCCCGTTCCACCTCGAACGTGATCGACGGGTCCGGTACGTCCGGCGCGTTGACGAAGGACGTGAACCGGCGCAGCCGGTCCGGGTCGGCGAGGGTTTCCCGCCACTCGTCGGCGTACGACCCGACGTGCCGGGCCATCGCGGCGTCGAGGTCGGCGCAGAGTCCGATCGAGTCGTCGACGATGACCGCCCGCAGGTGGTCCAGCCCGCCGTCCATCGCCTCGACCCAGGCGGCGGTCCGCTGCAACCGGTCGGCGGTGCGGATGTAGAACATCAGGAACCGGTCGACGTAGCGGACGAGTTCCTCGGTGGACAGGTCGGTGGCGAAGAGTTCGGCGTGCCGGGGTCGGAAGCCGCCGTTGCCGCCGAGGTAGAGGTTCCAGCCGCCCTCGGTGGCGATCACCCCGAAGTCCTTGCTCCGGGCCTCGGCGCACTCCCGGGCGCAGCCGGAGACCGCAGACTTGATCTTGTGTGGGGCGCGGAGTCCCCGGTAGCGCAGTTCCAGCGCGATGGCGAGCCCGACCGAGTCCTGCACCCCGTACCGGCACCAGGTGGAGCCGACGCAGGACTTGACCGTGCGCAGCGCCTTGCCGTACGCGTGGCCGGACTCGAAACCGGCGTCGACCAGTCGCCTCCAGATCTTCGGCAGCTGCTCGACCCGGGCGCCGAACAGGTCGATCCGCTGCCCGCCGGTGATCTTCGTGTAGAGGTTGAAGTCCCGGGCCACCTCGCCGATCACGATCAGCTTCTCCGGGGTGATCTCCCCGCCCGGGATCCGCGGCACCACCGAGTACGTCCCGTCCCGCTGGATGTTGGCCAGGAAGTGGTCGTTGGTGTCCTGCAGCGTCGCCTGCTCGCCGTCGAGCACGTAGCCGTTGCCGAGCGAGGCCAGGATCGAGGCGACCGCCGGCTTGCAGATGTCGCAGCCCCGGCCGCGCCCGTGCTCGGCGACCAGTTGCGAGAAGGTCGTGATGCCGCGGACCCGGATGATGTCGAACAGCTCCTGCCGGCTGTGGTCGAAGTGCTCGCAGAGCGCCTTGCTGAGCTGTACCCCGGAGACCGCCAGCAGCTGCTTCAGCATCGGTACGCAGGAACCGCAGCTCGTCCCGGCCCGGGTGCACTCCTTCAGCGCCGGTACGTCCGCACAGCCCTCGGCGATCGCCCCGACCAGCTGGTCCTTGGTCACCCCGTTGCAGGAGCAGACCTGGGCGGTGCCGGGCAGCGCGGCGATCCCGGCCCCGGTCCCGGCGCCGTCCCCGGCCGGGGCGAGCAGCGCGAGCGGGGCGCCGGGCAGCGCACCGCCGACGCTGGCCCGCAGCGTCGGGTACGCCGTCACGTCCCCGACCAGCACCCCGCCGAGCAGGGTCTTCGCGTCGTCGGAGAGGACCAGTTTGGCGTACACCCGGGTGGCCGGGTCGACGAACGTGACGTCGAGGCAGCCCGGGGTCTGCCCGTGCGCGTCGCCGAACGCGGCGACGTCCACCCCGAGCAGTTTCAACTTCGTCGAGGTGTCGGCGCCGGGGAAACTCGCCGTACCGCCGACCAGCCGGTCGGCCACCACCTCGGCCATCGCGTAGCCGGGCGCGACCAGGCCGTAGCAGACCCCGTCGACGGCGGCGCACTCGCCGACCGCCCAGATCCGTTCGTCGGTGGCGCTGCGGCAGGTGTCGTCGACCCGTACCCCGCCGCGGTCGCCGAGGTCCAGCCCGGCGGCCCGGGCGAGTTCGTCCCGGGGACGGATGCCGGCGGCCACCACCACCAGGTCGGCCGGCAGCCAGCCGCCGTCGGAGAGGGTCAGCCCGGCCAGCCCGCCGTCCGGGCGGGACCGGATCGCGGTGGTGGCCACCCCGAGGTGCGGGACGACGCCGAGCTCCTCGACGTACCGGCGCAGCATCGCACCGCCGGCCTCGTCGACCTGGACCGGCATCAGCCGGGGGGCGAACTCGACCACGTGGGTGTTGAGCCCGAGCAGCCGCAGCGCGTTCGCCGCCTCCAGGCCGAGCAGGCCACCGCCGATCACCACCCCGGTCCGCCGGCCCTTGGCGAAGTCGCGGATCGCGGCCAGGTCGTCCAGGGTGCGGTAGACGAAGACCCCGGGACGCAGCGCCGGCGTCGGGCCGAGTGCGTCCGGCCCGGCGTCGACGTACGCGCCGTCGATCGGCGGCACGAACGGGTACGAGCCGGTCGCCAGCACCACCGCGTCGTACGGGTACTCGCCGGCTCCGGTCCGGACCACCCGACGCTCCCGGTCGATGGTGGTGACCGGCTCGCCCAGCCGCAGGTCGACCCCGCCGTCGGGCCGGTGCAGGCTGAGTTCCTCGGCGCTGACCCCGTCGAAGAACGCCGAGAGCCGCACCCGGTCGTACGCCGGTCGACCCTCCTCGCCGAGTACGGTGACCTGCCAGCGGCCGGCGGTGTCCCGGGCCCGCAGTGCCTCGACGAACCGTTGTCCCACCATGCCGTTGCCGATGACGACAACCCGCTCCGACGTCCCCATCAGGCCGCCACCTCCTCCGCCGCGTCCGGCGTGTCTACTGTGGAAAGCCAGCCGAGGATCCCCTCGACGGCGTCCCGGCAGCTGCCGCAGCCCGTGGTCGCCCGGGTGGCGGCGACCAGCTCGTCCATGGACCGGGCCCCGGCGCGCCAGGAGCGCACCAGCGCACCCTTGCGCACGGTGTTGCACTGACAGACCGTCGCCGCGTCCGGCATCAGCGCCGGAGACTCGACGGCGGCCGGAGCCGCCGCGTCGCGGCTGCGGCCCAGCAGCAGGGTCCGGCGGTCCAGCGGCACCGGCGTACCCCGGTCGAAGAGCTGGATCACGGTGCCGACCGCCGGGTTGTCGCCGAGCATGATCGCGCCGGTCAGCCGCTCGCCGACGATCCGCAACCGGGCGTACGTCCCCCGGCTCGGATCGGAGAAGCTGAGCTCCTCGACGTCGGCGCCACCGCCGAACCCGGGGTCGCCCATCGCGGCGAGGTCGATCCCGGCCGCCTTCAGCCGGGTCACCGGCGGCCGGGGCCGGTAGCGCTCGCCGGGGTTGTCCCCGGTCAGCACCCGGGACAGCACCCGGGCCTGTTCCCAGGCCGGAGCGACCAGGCCGCCCACCATGCCGTCGTGTTCGGCGCAGTCGCCGATCGCCGAGATGTCCGGGTCGCTGGTCCGCAGCCGGTCGTCGACCACCACACCCCGGTTCACGGTCAGCCCGGCGGACCGGGCCAACGCCACGTCCGGACGGATCCCGCAGGAGAGGACCAGCAGGTCGGTGCTGATCTGCCGGCCGTCGGAGAGGGTGAGCACCACCTCGTCGCCGCGGGTCTCGACCGCGGTCGCCGCCACCTCCAGGTGGGTGGTGACGCCGAGCCCGGCCAGGGTCCGGGCCAGCACCGCCCCGGCGGCCGGATCCAGTTGCCGTTCCATCAGGTGGCCGACCGGGTGCACCACCTGTACGTCCAGACCCCGGGTGGCCAGGCCCCGGGCCGCCTCCAGACCGAGCAGCCCGCCGCCGAGCACCACCGCCCGGCGGGCGGCGTCGGCGATCGCGAGGATCCGGCGGCAGTCGCCGAGGGTACGGAAGACCGCGACCCGCTCCGGCAGCCGGTCCGGGTCCAGACCGGCCAGCGGCGGGATCAGCGCCCGGCCACCGGTGGCGAGCACCAGGTGGTCGTAGCCGAGCACGTCACCCCGGTCGGTGCGGACCGTCCGGGCGGCCCGGTCGATCGAGGTCACCTCGACCCCCGGTCGTACGTCGATCCCGTGCCCGGCCGCCTCGGCCAGCTCCACACCCGCCTCGTCGACCTTGCCGGCCAGCAGGCTGGACAGCATGATCCGGTTGTAGGCCCGGTGCGGCTCGGCGCCGAGGACGGTCACCTTCACGTCCGGCGACCGGGCCGGTAGCTCGGCCGCCAGCCGGGCGCCGGCCATGCCGTGTCCGACGATGACGATCCGGTTGCCTGGGTTGCCCACGCTGCTCGCCTCTCGCTCGTTCCCGTCCGTCCTCCACACCCCTGGTCCACGCCCTCGTGGACCCCGCTTCTGTCGCGCCCCCACCGCCGTTGCGCCCCGACCTCGTTCAGACCTTCTCGACCCGGACCGCGCAGACCTTGAACTCCGGCATCCGGGAGACCGGGTCGAGGGCGTCGCTGGTCACCGAGTTGATCCGGGCCGTACCCGCCCAGTGGAACGGGGCGAAGACGGTGTCCGGGCGGATCGTCGGACTCAACCGCGCCGGGGCCCGCATCTCGCCGCGCCGGCTGGTCACCCGTACCTCGTCGCCGTCGTCGACGCCGAGCCGGGCCGCCAGGTCGGGGTGCAGCTCCACGAAGGCGTTCGGCGCGGCCCGACGCAGCGGGTCGATCCGCCGGGTCTGCGCCCCCGACTGGTACTGCGCCAGCACCCGGCCGGTGGTGAGGTACACCGGATAGTCCGGGCACACCTCCTCGGCGACCGGCCGGTGTTCCACCGGCACGAACCGGGCCCGGCCGTCCGGGGTGGGGAACCGGTCGGTGAACATCCGCGGCGTGCCCGGCCGGTCCTGTGCGGCACAGGGCCAGAAGACCCCCTGCTCGGCGTCGATCCGGTCCCAGCTGATCCCCGAGTAGTCGGCGATCCCGCCCGCCGACGCCCGGCGCAGTTCGGCGAAGACCTCGTCCGGCTCGGTCGGGAACCGGGGTCCGGCACCGACCGTCGAGGGCGGATCGAGCCGGTCCGCCAGCTCGGCGAGGATCGCCAGGTCGGTCCGGACCCCCGGCGGCGGCGGACGCAGCGCCCGGCGGCGCAGCACCCGGCCCTCCAGGTTGGTCATCGTGCCGTCCTCCTCGGCCCACTGCGCGGTGGGCAGCACCACGTCGGCGAGCTCGGCGGTCTCGGAGCGGACGAAGTCGGCGACGACCAGCAGGTCGAGGGCGCGTAGCCGGTCGGTGACCCGGGCTGCCCGGGGCGCCGAGACCACCGGGTTGGAGCCGAAGACCAGCAGCGCCTTCGGGCCGTCGGCGGTGCCGAGCGCGTCCAGCAGCTCGTACGCCGACACACCCGGCCCGGGCAGCGCCTCCGGCGCGACCCCCCAGACGCCGGCGACGTGCTCCCGGGCCGCCGGGTCGTCGATCCGTCGGTAGCCGGGAAGCTGGTCGGCCTTCTGCCCGTGCTCCCGGCCACCCTGGCCGTTGCCCTGGCCGGTGAGGCAGCCGTACCCGGAACCGGGGCGGCCGGGCAGCCCGAGCGCCAGGGCCAGGTTGATGAAGGCGCTGACGGTGTCGACGCCCTTGGCGTGCTGCTCGGCGCCGCGCGCGGTCAGGATGACCGCCCGTTCGGCGGTGCCGAGCGCCCGGGCCGCCGCCTCCAGGTCGGCCACCGGCACCCCGGAGAGCTGCTCGACCCGGGCCGGCCAGTAGCCGGCCGCGACCCGGCGGACCTCGTCGAATCCGGTGGTCCGGGCGGCGATGTAGTCCTTGTCGAGCAGGCCCTCGGCCAGGGCGATGTGCAGCAGCGCGTTGCCGACCGCGAGGTCGGTGCCCGGGGTGGGCTGCAGGTGCAGGTCGGCCTGCCGGGCGGTCGCGGTGGCCCGGGGGTCGACCACGATCAGGGTGCCGCCGCGCTGCCGCTGCTCCACCAGGTAGCGGACCAGCGGCGGCATCGTCTCGGCGACGTTGGCGCCGACCAGCAGCAGGGTGTCGGCGGTGCCGAGGTCGGCCAGTGGAAAGGGCAGCCCCCGGTCGACGCCGAAGGCCCGCATCCCGGCGGCCGCCGCCGAGGACATGCAGAACCGTCCGTTGTAGTCGATGTTCCGGGTGCCGAGCGCCACCCGGGCGAACTTGCCGAGCGCGTACGCCTTCTCGTTGGTGAGGCCGCCGCCGCCGAAGACCGCCACCGCGTCCCGGCCGTACGTCTGCTGTACGCCGCGGATCCCGCCTTCGATCCGGTCCAGTGCCTCGGCCCAGCTCGCCGGGCGCAGCTCGGCGCCGGGACGGTCCCGTAGCAGCGGGGTGGTGAGCCGGTCCGGGTGGTCGAGGAGTTCGGCGGCGGTCCAGCCCTTCTGACAGAGCCCGCCGCGGTTGGTGGGGAACTGCCGGGGCAGTACCTCGACCCGGCCGCCGGGCCCGGCGGCGCGCAGCGTCATGCCACACTGCAGGGCACAGTACGGGCAGTGCGTGGCGACGTCCTGGGACACATCACCCGAATGCGTCGCAGCTCGTGCACCGTCTGTCATGTCCGGAAGCGTGCCGGCGGCCGGTTTCACTGCCGGGTCCCGTGTGTTTCGGGCCTGTCAAGAGCCGCTCACACAGAGCCGGGGCAGCCGGTCGGCCGGTATCCCGGTGGCACGATGGTGGCGCCGACCCCGGCCGGGACTAAGATCGGCTTCGGTATCTGGGACCGATCTTCCACCTGTCAGGAGAAGCGTGATGGCGGTGGCCTCCCTCTTCGACGCGGCGGCCGGCACGTACGACGAATCCCGGCGTCGGCTGCTGCCCTGCTTCGACGACTTCTACGGCACGGCGGTGGAGGTGGCCGCCCCGCCGCTGCGCCGCGCGCTCGCCTCCGGACGTGTCCCGACGGTGCTCGACCTCGGCGCCGGCACCGGACTACTCACCCTGCTGCTCGCCGGTGCGGTGCCCGGAATCCGGTCGACCCTGCTCGACGCGGCGCCGGCGATGCTCGCGGTCGCCGAGGGGCACCTCGTCCGGCGCGGCATGGCGTACACGACGGTCGTCGCCGACCTGGCCGGGCCGCTGCCCGGCGGGCCGTACGACGCGGTCGTCTCGGCCCTGGCCATCCACCACCTGGACGACGTCACCAAGCGCGACCTGTACCGGCGGATCCGGCAGGTCCTGGTGCCCGGCGGCGTCTTCGTCAACGCCGACCAGGTCGCCGGCCCGACCCCCGACCTCGACCTGCGCTACGACGAGGTGTGGCAGGCGCAGATCACCGCGCTCGGCGCCACCGAGGAGGAGATCGCCGGCGCCCGGCAGCGGATGGCGCACGACCGGCCGGCCCCGGTGCCGGACCAGTGCCGCTGGCTGGGCGAGGCCGGTTTCGTCGGCGTCGACTGTTTCTACAAGGCGTGGCGGTTCGCCGTCTTCGGCGGCCGGCGCGAACTGGACTGAGGTCGTCGGGCGGGCCCGTCTCACCACCTGGCCGGACGGGTCGTGCGCGGACCGTTGCCGGCCCGACCCGTGACGCGAACGGTCGGGAAACCGCCGACTCCTACGTTCGGGCGGCATGACCGACACCGCCGCCCGTACGGGCACGACGGCCGCTCCCGGCGGCACCGACAGTACGGCCACCGCCCCGGCGGTGCATCCCACCGAGGCCAGCCCACCGGGTCGCCGGCACCAACTCGACGACTGGCGTCCGGAGGACCCGGACTTCTGGCGTACCACCGGGGCGCCGATCGCCCGGCGCAACCTGATCGTTTCGATCACCTCGGAGCACATCGGCTTCTCCGTCTGGAGTCTCTGGTCGGTGATGGTGCTCTTCCTCGGCCCCGAGTACGGCATCGACCCGGCCGGCAAGTTCCTGCTCACCGCGGTACCGACCGCGCTCGGCGCGGCCCTGCGGCTGCCGTACACCCTGGCCGTGGCCCGGTTCGGGGGGCGGAACTGGACGATCGTCAGCGCCCTGCTGCTGCTCCTGCCGGCGGTGCCGATGACGATCCTGATCGAGCCGGGCGTGTCGTACGGCACGCTGATGGTGCTGGCCTGCCTCGCCGGGGTCGGCGGCGGCAACTTCGCCTCGTCGATGGCGAACATCAACCTCTTCTACCCGCAACGGCTCAAGGGCTGGGCGCTCGGGCTGAACGCCGGCGGCGGCAACATCGGGGTCGCCGCGGTACAGCTGGTCGGGTTGGCAGTGCTGGCGACCGCGGGCGCCGCGTACCCGAGGCTGGTGCCGGCTGTCTACCTCCCGTTGATCGTGCTCGCCGCGCTCGCCTCGGCCCGGTACATGGACAACATCACCGGGGTCCGCAACGAGAAGCGCGCGATGCGGGAGGCCGCCCGTGACCCGCACACCTGGATCATGTCGGTGCTGTACATCGGCACCTTCGGCTCCTTCATCGGGTTCGGCTTCGCCTTCGGTCAGGTGCTCCAGGTGCAGTTCAGGGAGCAGTTCGCCACCCCGATCGACGCGGCGTACCTGACCTTCCTCGGGCCGCTGGTCGGCTCGTTGATCCGCCCGGTCGGCGGCTGGCTGGCCGACCGGTTCGGCGGGGCCCGGGTCACCCTCTGGAACTTCGCCGCGATGGCCGCCGGTGCGGCGCTGGTGTACTTCGCCTCCGGCGAGCGGTCGTTGCCGCTCTACCTGATCGGCTTCATCGGGCTTTTCGTCTTCTCCGGGGTGGGCAACGGGTCGACGTACAAGATGATCCCGGCGATCTTCCGGGCCAAGGCGGGGCTGGCGGTCTCGTCGGGCCGGCTCGACGCGGCCACCGCGCAGCGGCAGGCGTGGCGGCTCTCCGGAGCGTTGATCGGGATCGCCGGCGCGGTCGGCGCCTTCGGCGGTGTGCTGGTCAACATCGCCTTCCGGCAGTCGTTCCTGGCCTACCAGACCGCCGACGCGGCGTACCTCGCCTTCATCGTCTGGTACGCCCTCTGCTTCGCGGTCACCTGGGTGGTCTACCTCCGGCCGGCCCGCCGACACGCCCTGCCGGGGGTGTGACGAGAGGGGCGGCCGGAGTCGTCCCGCGCTCGATCTCGGCCGACCGCGTGACGGGTGTCCGTGGCGCCGGAAAGGGCTGGTTCCGGACTGCCCGTGAGCTGGGCCCGGCGCCGGACCGGCTGGCCCGGGGTCGTTTTGACCCCGAGGCCGGCGACCGGGTATCGTTGCCTGCTGTTGTGTGACAAGCAATTTTTCACGTGACAGCCGAAAGCGTGCCGACAAGAGCGGACGTGCCCCGAGCAGGTGGTGCGGACGTACCTCAGGTACGCTTGGTCGTTCGTACGCGCCTGGCGACCGGTGCGTGACCCCAGACCGACGACGAGACAAGGTAGACCTGTGCGTACGTACAGCCCGAAGCCGGGTGAAATTGAGCGTCAGTGGCACGTCATCGACGCCTCTGACGTCGTGCTGGGCCGACTGGCCACCCACGCCGCCACGCTGCTGCGGGGCAAGCACAAGCCGACCTTCGCGCCGCACGTCGACACCGGTGACTTCGTCGTCATCGTCAACGCGGGCAAGGTGGCGCTGACCGGTAACAAGCGTCAGCAGAAGATCGCCTACCGGCACTCCGGCTACCCGGGCGGTCTGAAGCAGGTCCGCTACGAGGAGCTGCTGGCCAAGCGTCCCGACCGGGCCATCGAGCTGGCCGTCAAGGGCATGCTGCCGCACAACAAGCTCGGCCGTCAGCTGATCAAGAAGCTGAAGGTCTACGCCGGTGCCGAGCACCCGCACGCCGCGCAGCAGCCGGTGCCGTTCGAGATCAAGCAGATCGCGCAGTGAGCGCGGGCGAAGGAAACAGCATGACCGACACCATCGCGACCGCCGACGCTCCGGTGCCCGCCCCGGTGGTCCGGGCCCCGCGCGGCGACCGCCCGATCCAGACCGTGGGCCGCCGCAAGGAGGCGATTGTCCGGGTCCGGATCGTCCCCGGCAGCGGCAAGATCACCTGCAACGGCCGTGAGCTGGAGGCGTACTTCCCCAGCAAGGTCCACCAGCAGCTGATCAAGGAGCCGCTGGTGACCGCCGAGAAGGCCGAGGCCTTCGACGTGATCGCCAACCTCCGTGGCGGCGGCATCACCGGCCAGGCCGGTGCGCTGCGGCTCGCCATCGCCCGGGCCCTGATCACGAACGACCCGGACGACCGCCCCGCCCTCAAGAAGGCCGGCTTCCTCACCCGGGACGCCCGGGTCAAGGAGAGCAAGAAGTACGGTCTCAAGAAGGCCCGCAAGGCGCCCCAGTACTCGAAGCGTTGATCACCAGCTTCACACCTTTGTACTACTGACCGGACGGCCGGTACCGCCCCCCTTTCTGCGGTGGCGGTACCGGCCGTTCGGGCTTTCCAGGTCTTTCCAGGTCTTTTCCACGGGTGCGCTCTGACGGAGGTTTCAACCATGGGGCGGCTGTTCGGCACCGACGGCGTACGCGGACGCGCTAACGCCGACCTGACTCCCGAGCTGGCGCTCGCGGTGGCGGTCGCCGCCGCGCACACCCTCGCCGAGTCCGACCGCAGCCATCCGCCGCTCGCGGTGGTGGGCCGGGACACCCGGGCCAGCGGCGAGATGCTGGAGGCGGCGGTGGTCGCCGGACTGACCAGCGCGGGCGCCAACGTGGTCCGGGTCGGCGTGCTGCCGACCCCCGGGGTGGCCTTCCTGGTCAGCGAGGCCAAGGCGGACTTCGGGGTGATGCTCTCCGCCTCGCACAACCCGATGCCGGACAACGGGATCAAGCTCTTCGCCGCCGGCGGGCACAAGCTCCCCGACGAGATCGAACTGCGGATCGAGGCGGCCGTCGAGGCGAACGACACAGCCGGCTGGACCCGGCCGACCGGGGCCGCCATCGGCCGGGTGCACGACCTGCTGGACGGTGCCGAGCACTACGTACAGCACCTGGTCGGGACGGTGCCGCACCGCCTCGACGGGCTCAAGATCGTGGTCGACTGCGCGAACGGCGCCGCCTCGGAGGTCGCGCCGGTGGCGTACCGGGAGGCCGGCGCCGAGGTGATCGCGATCCACGCGGAACCGGACGGTCTCAACATCAACGACGAGTGCGGGTCGAACCACCTCGACGCGCTCCGCGCCGCGGTGCAGGAGCACGGGGCGGACCTCGGCATCGCGCACGACGGCGACGCGGACCGGTGTGTCGCGATCACCGCCGACGGCGACGAGGTCGACGGCGACCAGATCATGGCGATCCTCGCCCTCGCCATGCGGGAGGCCGGCACGCTGACCCGGGACACCCTGGTCGCGACGGTGATGAGCAACCTCGGCCTCCGCCTCGCCATGTCCGCGGCCGGCATCCGGCTGGTCGAGACCAAGGTCGGCGACCGGTACGTGCTGGAGGAGCTCCGGGCGTCCGGGCTGGCGCTCGGCGGCGAGCAGAGCGGCCACCTGGTGCTGCCCGCGTACGCCACCACCGGCGACGGGATCCTGACCGGGCTGCACCTGATGTCCCGGGTGGCGGCGACCGGCCGGTCCCTGGCCGAGCTGGCGTCGGTGGTGACGAAGCTGCCGCAGGTCCTGATCAACGTGCCGGTCGGGGACCGGACCGTGGGCGCCGGGGCGCAGGGGGTGCTCGACGAGGTCGCGCGGGCCGAGGCGGAACTGGGCGAGACCGGTCGGGTGCTGCTCCGCCCCTCCGGGACCGAACCACTGGTCCGGGTGATGGTCGAGGCACTGACCCTGGATCTCGCCCAGGAGATCGCCGAGCGGATCGCCGCCGAGGTCCGTGCCGCCAGCCCCTGCTGACGGCGCCCCGCCGGGTCTGACGGCGCTCCGGCTCTGACCTCCCACGAGCGGTCAGAGCCGGAGCTGGGTCGCCCGGTGCAGGGTTTCGGCCGGGTCGTCGCCGCCGGTGAGGTCGAGTTCCTCGGCGATCCGCCCGTCGCGCAGCCGGACCAGCCGGTCGCACCGGGCCGCCACGTGCTGCTCGTGGGTGGCGAGCACGATCGTCATCCCCCGCTCGTCGTGCAGCCGGAGCAGCAGGTCGATGATCTCCGCGCCGGTGGTCGAGTCGAGGTTGCCGGTCGGCTCGTCGGCCAGCAGCAGCGCCGGCTCGCCGATCAGCGCCCGGGCCACCGCGACCCGCTGTTGCTGACCGCCGGAGAGCTGGGCCGGCAGCGCCTGTTCCCGGCCGGCCAGGCCGACGGCGTCGAGCAGTTCGCGGGCGCGGGCGACCCGGTCGAACCCGACCCGGTACGGCAGCACCGGCGCGACCACGTTGTCCAGCGCGGTGAGCGCGGGCAGCAGGTGGTAGCGCTGGAAGACGAATCCCACGCTCCGGCGGTATCCGGCGAGGGCCCGCCGGGAGAGCCTGGTGATCTCCTGGCCGCCGACGACAACCGTGCCCTCGTCGGCCGCCTCCATCGCGCCGACCAGGTGCAGCAGGGTCGACTTCCCGGAGCCGCTCGGTCCGGTCAGCCCCACCACCGAACCGGCGGCGACCGCGAGCGACAGGTTGTCGAGCGCGACGATCGGGAGGTCGCCACTCCGGAACGTCTTGGTCAGGCCGGTGATCGTGATCGGGACCCCGGTGTTCGCCATGGTCACTCCTCCGCGAGCAGTTGGCCGGTGGGGATGCGGCGCAGCAGCGCCGCCGGGACGAGCGCCGCGAGGCAGGCGACCAGCGCCCCGGCGGCGGCGGTGCCCGCCCCGGTGAGCAGGACCCCGCCGGTCAGGTCACCGATCAGCACGGCGGCGCCGGCGAGCCCGAGCGCGCCACCGACCGCCGCGCCGAGCAGGCCGATCCCGATCCCCTCGTACGCGGCGAGCCGGGTCAGCGCGGCCTCGGTCCAGCCGGTGGCCCGCAGGGCCGCGAGCTCGGCCGACCGGTCGCGGATGTTCAGGTACAGCACGTCGGCGACGGCCGCCGCGCCGAGCAGCACGGTGGCGATCGCGGCGACCAGGTCGGTGGTCCGGACGGTCGCCGAGACGGTGTCGCCGAGCAGGCTGCCCAGCACGGTGTCCCGGAACGCGTGGTTGATCGCGGCGAGCACGGTCAGCGCGGCGACGCCGATGCCGAGGGCCGTCGCGCCGAGCAGGGCCCGTCCCGGCACCCGGACCAGGTTGGCCACGGCGAGTCCGAGTACGCCACGTACCCGTCGGGCCCGGCGCACCGGGGTGACCGCCGGGCGGAGGGCGGCGGCCGGGTGGGCCCGCGCGGCCCGCAGCGCCGGACCCGCACCGGCCACGACCGCGACCAGCAACGCCACCGGTACGGCGAGCAGCGCCCGCCGCCAGCCGACGTCGACGTCGAGGACGGCGCCCAGCGGGGCGGCGAGGAGCAGCGCCAGCAGCCCGGCGGCGAGCCCGATCAACGCGACCTCGCCGAGGATCGCCGCGGCGATCCGTCGGGCCGGCCAACCGAGGCAGGCGAGTACCGCCAGTTCGCCGCGACGGTCCCGGACGGCGGCGGAGACCGCGTTGGCCAGGAACAGCGTGCAGACGATCAGGACCAGCAGGAAGAGCACGACGCTCTTGCGGTCGACGGCCTGGACGATGACCGACGCCACGCCGATCGAGGACCAGCCCTCGGTCAGCCGCAGTTCCGGCCGGCCGAACGACCCGGCGGGCAGTTCGACGGTCTGCGGAGCCGGGGACGAGCCGAAGGTGACGTCCACGTCCAGCCCGGTCCGTTCGGCGAGCTGGGCGGCGACCTGCCGGACCTGCTCTTCCGCCCCCTCGGTGTAGCCGTCCACCCCGGCGACCCGGACCCGGATCGCGCTGATCGGGGCAGTCGCCTGTTGGTCCTTGCGGCTCTCGAGCAGCTTCGACGCGCCGGCGAGGCTGGTCAGCAGCAGGGGAGGGCTGGAGAGGTAACCACCGGGGTTGCCACTCGGCAGCATCGGCCGGTCGCCGAGCGCGTCCCGGCTGTCCTGGTCGGCGCCGACCGCCGACGGCACCGCGTACGTCTCCAACGGGACCTCGGAGAGGGTGCTGAAGTCGGTCAGCCGTTCGGGGTCGAACATGCCCACCGGTGCCCAGGCCATGGGTTCGAGGAGGCTCGGGCCGTTGGGATCGGGCACGGCGAGCCGACGCATCGACCGGAAGGCGAGGTCGCCGGTGAGCCAGGGCACCAGGACGGTGCTGGACCCGTCGTTGCGATAGACCGTCGAGTCTCCCTCGGTGGGTCGGGGACGCAGGCTGCCGTCCGGCAGTTGGTCGTAGTCGACGGGTCCGGCCTGGACCAGCGGGCTCAGCCAGCCCCACAGGGTCGTCTCCCGATCGATCGCGGTCCGGATGTCCTCCTGGTATCTCTCGACCAGTTCCACGCTGCCGCTGCCAGTCGGTTCGCCGCCCTGCAGGGCGCCGAGCGTGCTGAGCAGTTCGGTCTGTTGCAGGCCGGCGACCCGGTCCGGGCGCAACCGGGTGTAGGTGGCGCTGACCGTGCCGTCGACGTACGGGCGGCTGGCGGCCAGCACCGGGAGGTTCTGCACGGTGTTGCCGAGCAGCGTGTCCTCGACGGTCACGTCCTGGGCGGTCAGCGGCCGGCCGTCGACCACCGCGTCGGCGAGGCCGACGAGCTTGTCCTCGGCCTCCGGCTCGACGGCGGCGAGCAGGAACGGGACGAGCCAGCGGACCGGTAGCACCAGCCGTTCGTCGACGGCGGGTTCTGCGGAGTCCGGGAGGGTCGGGTTGTACGGCGGGTTCTCGAACCGGCCGTCCGGCAGCAGGCGGACCGCATGCACCTCGCTGACGTCGGTTTCCGGGGCGGTACGGGTGGTGGTGGCCTCGGCCAGCGTGTTGCAGACCGGTTCGGTGTGCCCGTCCGGGAAGATCTCCCGGGGCGAGATGTAGCCGTTGGTGCAGGCGTTCAGCGGGTAACGTTCGCCGTCGGTGTAGAGGGTGTCCGCCCCGAAGCCGCCGTCCTCCACCATCGGATAGGCGAGCCGGTTGCGGGTCAGGTAGACGTACCGGGGCTTGGCGGCGGTCTTGGACAGGCCGCGTTCGCCCAGGAAGGTGGGGTCGACCCGGATCACCTGACGATCGGCGGTCGGGTCCACCGCGTCGGTGAGGTCGAAGTACGCGAACATCGGGTGGATCGTGTAGCCCAGCATCGCCACCGGCGCCGCGACGTCGACGCCGGGGGTCTGCCGGATCTGTTCGTACTGGGCGAGACTGATGCCGCCGTAGAGACCGGAGAGGTAGTTGGGGCGGACCACCCGGCGCTGCGTCTCGAGCGTGGTCTGGGTGCCGTTCGGCCGGACCAGGATGTCGTACGCGGCGCGGGTCTCGTACTGAACCTGCTCGGTGAGCCGCAGGTGGGCGGAGGTGGTGGCGTTGGTCAGCACCACGAAGCCGGTGGTCGCGACGAGCACGCCGGTGAGCAGGGCGAGCGACCGCCGGAGTCGGGCCCGCAGGTGTCGCCAGATGAATCCGAACACACCAGTTCTCCTCGGCTGTCGCAGAATCTTCCTCGGCCGCCGAAGACACTCTCCGCCATACATTGTCACAATGCAAGAGGCCGTGGATGCGGCCAGATGGGAGCGTTATGGCAATCCAGCACGCGGTGCTCGCGCTGCTCGTCGAGGGACGCAGCCACGGTTACGAGCTGAAGGGCGCCTTCGAGGCGGCGGTCGGTCCACAGTGGGGACCGTTGAACATCGGCCACCTCTACCAGATCCTCGACCGGCTCTCCCGGGACGAGCTGGTCCGCGCCGAGCGGCAGGCGCAGCCGGTCAAGCCGGACCGGGTGGTCTACGAGATCACCCCGGCCGGCCGGGCTGAGCTGGACCGGTGGCTGGCCGAGCCGAGTCCCCGCAGCGGCGGGTTCCGCGACGACTTCTTCCTGAAACTCACCGCCGCCGCCCGGTCCAATTCGGCCGGGGTGCTGCGTACCGTGCTCGCCAACCAGCGTGGTCACCTGCTGCGGGAGCTGCGCAATCTCGGCACGCTGCGCCGGGAGGCGACGGATCCGGTGGTCGGCCTGCTGCTCTCCGCCGCCGGTCGACACGTGGCGGCGGACCTGGCCTTCCTCGACGACGCCGAGGCCGCGCTGCTCGACGGGGACCGGATCCGCGCCCCGGCCCGCCCGGCCCACCGTACGGGCGGCGAGCCGACAGGCCGGAACGGTTCCGGTGCCGACCTCGCCGACAGCGCCTGAACCGGGACGACCGGCTGACCGGGGTGTCGGTCGGCCAGCGGCCCCGGCGGGGATCAGGCGGTCGCGGTTGCCAGCCCGCGCAGCCGGGAGACGGCCTCGGCCAGCACCTCGGGACGCTTGCAGAAGGCGAACCGGACCAGGCGGCGCCCGGCCTCGGTGCGGTCGTAGAAGACCTGGGTCGGCACCGCCACCACCCCGCACCGCTGCGGCAGCCGGCGGCAGAACTCCAGCCCGTCGTCCGCGCCGAGCGGGGTGATGTCGGCGGTGACGAAGTACGTCCCCTGTGGGCTCAGCACCCCGAACCCGGCGTCGGTCAGCCCGGCGACCAGCTGGTCCCGGCGTACCTGCAGGTCGGCCAGGAAGCCCTGGTAGTAGCTGTCCGGCAGGGCCAGCGCGACCGCGACCGCCGGTTGCAGCGGCGCCCCGTTGACATAGGTGAGGAACTGCTTCACCCGCAGCGTCGCGGCGACCAGCGGCGCCGGGCCGCTGGCCCAGCCGATCTTCCAGCCGGTGCAGGAGAAGGTCTTGCCGGCCGACGAGATCCGCAGCGTCCGCTCCCGCATCCCGGGCAGGGTGGCCAGCGGAACGTGCGGCACGCCGGCGTCGGTGAAGACGAGATGCTCGTAGACCTCGTCGGTGACCGCGTACGCGTCGTACTCCTGGCACAACTCGGCGATCAGGGCGAGTTCGTCGGCGGCGAAGACCTTGCCGGTCGGGTTGTGCGGCGAGTTGAGCAGCACCAGCCGGGTACGTGGCCCGAACGCGGCCCGCAGTTCGGCCGGGTCGAAGGCGTACCGCCCGTCGGGGCCGGGACGCAGTGTCACCGGTCGACGGACCGCGCCGGCCAGCGCGATCGACGCGGCGTACGAGTCGTAGTACGGCTCGAAGCAGACCACCTCGTCACCCGGTTCGGCCAGGCCGAGGATCGCGGCGGCGACCGCCTCGGTCGCCCCGGCGGTGACCAGCACCTCGCCGTCCGGGTCGTAGTCGAGCCCCCAGAACCGGCGCTGGTGCGCGGTGATCGCGGCACGCAGCGCGGGGATGCCCGGCCCCGGCGGGTACTGGTTCTGCCCGCCGCGCAGCGCCTCGACCGCCGCGGCCAGCATCTCGGCCGGGCCGTCCGTGTCCGGGAAGCCCTGGCCGAGATTGACCGCGCCGGTGCGGACCGCCAGCGCCGACATCTCGGCGAAGATGGTGGTGCCGAACGGCCGCATCCGGCGTACCAGGGGATCGCTGTCGGTCGTGGTCACCTCGTCACCCTAGGCCGGTGACGCCGCTTCGGTCGACGAGGCTGTAGCTGGAGGTGCTGACCTGGCTGCCCTCGTTGACCAGGTCCGTCATCCCCTTCATGAACCCGAACGGGGCCCAGCAGGCGAGGCCGCAGAGGCCGATGATCAGCACGACCCCGATCACCACAAGGGTGATGATCAGCCCCTTGTTGCTCTTCTTGGCGACGGGCGGCGGGAACTGCCCGGGCGCGCCCGGGTAGCCCTGCTGAGCGCCCGGGTAGCCCTGCTGTGCGCCCGGGTAGCCCTGCTGAGCGCCGGGGTAACCCTGCTGAGCAGGCGGGCCGGACTGCGGCGCGTACTGCCCGGGGCCGGGCGGGCCGGACTGCGGCGGGTAGACCCCGTAGCCGGTGTCCTGGTTCGGGACCCCGCTGGAGGGGTATGGCGAGGCCGGAGGCCCGGACTGCGGGTACGTCGCCGGAGGCCCGGACTGCGCGTACGTCGCGGCGGCGTCCTGGCCCGGCTGCGGGTAACCGGCCTGCTGCGGGGGCGTCGGGAAACCGGTGGCCGGCGACGCGTACGGGTTGGGCTGGGCGGTCGGCGCGTAGGGGTTGGCCTGTCCGCCCTGGCCGTACGTGGTCGGCTGGGCCGGCTGCCCGTGGCCCGGCTGCGGCGGGGCGAACTTCGCGGTCGGCTGGTTCTCCTCGGCGTCGGGGGTCGGCGGCGGGGCGAACCTGGCGGTCGGCGCGGCCAGGTCGTCAACCGGGCCCGGCTGCGGCGGCGGACTGAACCTCGCCGTCGGCTGGTGCTCCTCGTCGTCCGGAATGCCCGGCTGCAGCGGGGTGAACCGCGTGGTCGGCGGCTCCGGAGCCGCCGACGGGTCATACGGGTTGTACGAGGAGGGGGGCGGAGAGTCGGTCATCGGGTCTGGCTCCAGGTGCGGACAGCAGGGGTGGGCGGAGGTGGGTGCCGAGATCGGCGGGCCGATGCGCCAGTCACGGTACCCCGTCCCCGTCGCGCCCGATGTACCGGTGAAGGCCGGAGCTGCCGCCGCACGTGCTGCTCGTCCGGTTGATCCCGGGCGACACCGTAACGAGCAGGCAAGGTGATCAAACAGGCGCCTTTCGCGCACATCAGATGAGCGAATCTAGGTTAGGCTGCGGGCCATGTGTGGAATCGTGGGATACGCCGGCGCCAGGCCGGCGCTGGGCATCGTGCTGGACGGGTTGCGGCGGCTGGAGTACCGCGGCTACGACTCGGCCGGCGTGGCCGTCGTCTGCGACGACGAACTGCTGACCGAGAAGAAGGCCGGCAAGCTGGCCAACCTGGAGAAGGCGCTGGCCGAGCGGTCGGCGGCGGACCCGGATTCCGCCGGGTCGGCCCCGGCGCCCGGCATCGCCGCCGGCACCACCGGAATCGGCCACACCCGCTGGGCCACCCACGGCGGTCCCACCGACCGCAACGCGCACCCGCACCGCGCACACGACGGCCGGGTCGCGGTCATCCACAACGGCATCATCGAGAACTTCGCGAAGCTCCGGGCCGACCTGGAGGCCGACGGGGTCGAGTTCGTCAGCGACACCGACACCGAGTGCGCCGCGCACCTGCTCGCCGGGGAGCTGGACCGGCTGCGCGCCGCCGGCGAGCCGGAGGGCCCGCGACTGCTGGCCGCCGCGATGCGGCAGGTCTGCCAGCGGCTGGAGGGGGCGTTCACCCTGCTCGCCGTGGACTCCGGGATTCCCGGTGCGGTGGTCGGGGCCCGGCGCAACTCGCCGCTGGTGGTCGGCCGGGGAGCCGGGGAGAACTACCTGGCCAGCGACGTCTCCGCGTTCATCGAGCACACCCGGGAAGCGGTCGAACTCGGCCAGGACCAGGTCGTCCTGATCACCGCCGACGACATCGAGATCACCGACTTCGCCGGACACCCCGCCAGCGGCAAGGACTTCCACATCGACTGGGACGCCTCCGCCGCCGAGAAGGGCGGCTACGACTACTTCATGCTCAAGGAGATCGCCGAGCAGCCGCAGGCGGTCGCCGACACGCTGCTGGGCCGGCTCACCGAGACCGGTGAGATCGCCCTGGACGAGGTCCGCCTCACCGATCAGGACCTGCGGGACGTGGACAAGATCTTCATTGTCGCCTGCGGTACGGCGTACCACTCGGGAATGGTCGCCAAGTACGCCATCGAGCACTGGACCCGGATCCCCTGCGAGGTCGAGCTGGCCAGCGAGTTCCGCTACCGGGACCCGGTGCTGGACCGGTCCACGCTGGTGGTGGCGATCTCCCAGTCCGGCGAGACGATGGACACCCTGATGGCGCTGCGGCACGCCAAGGAGCAGAAGGCCCGGGTGCTGGCGATCTGCAACACCAACGGCTCCACCATCCCCCGCGAGTCCGACGCGGTGCTCTACACCCACGGCGGGCCGGAGATCGCGGTCGCCTCGACCAAGGCGTTCCTGACCCAGCTCGTCGCCTGCTACCTGATCGGCCTGCACCTGGCCCAGGTCCGCGGCATCAAGTACGCCGACGAGGTCGCCGCCGTGGTGGCCCAGTTGCAGGAGATGCCGGAAAAGCTGCGTCGGCTGCTCGACGGCATCGAGCCGGTCCGCGAGCTGGCCCGCGAGTTGAAGTCGGCGCCGCAGGTGCTCTTCATCGGCCGGCACGTCGGCTTCCCGGTCGCCCTCGAGGGGGCGCTCAAGCTCAAGGAGCTGGCCTACATGCACGCCGAGGGGTTCGCCGCCGGTGAGCTGAAGCACGGGCCGATAGCCCTGATCGACCAGGGGACCCCGGTGGTCTGCGTGGTGCCGTCTCCGGCCGGTCGGGGCGTACTGCACGACAAGATCGTCTCCAACATCCAGGAGATCCGTGCCCGGGGCGCCCGGACCATCGTGATCGCCGAGGAGGGCGACCGGGCCGTGGTGCCGTACGCGGACGACCTGATCTACGTGCCACGGACCCCGACCCTGCTCGCCCCGCTGGTCACCACCGTGCCGTTGCAGGTCCTCGCCTGCGAGATCGCGGCCGCCCGGGGACACGACGTGGACCAGCCCCGGAACCTGGCCAAGTCCGTCACCGTGGAGTAGGGCAGCCGTGGCCGGCGGCGGCCGCCGGTAGGGTGAATTTCGTGATCGTCGCAGTCGGCATCGACGTTGTCCTGGTCGACCGGTTCGCCCGGGCACTCGCCCGGACCCCGCTGCTGGCCGAGCGGCTCTTCACCGAGGCGGAGCGGATCACGGTCTCCGGCAACCCCCGCTCCGCCGAGTCGCTCGCCGCCCGGTTCGCCGCCAAGGAGGCGGTGGCCAAGGCGCTCGGCGCGCCGGTCGGGCTGCACTGGCACGACTGCGAGGTGGTTTCCGCCCCGGACGGCCGCCCGTGGTTGACCGTTTCCGGTACGGTCGCCGCCATCGCCGCCGAACGCGGGGTGCAACGCTGGCACCTGTCGTTGTCGCACGACGGCGGGATCGCCTCGGCGATGGTGGTCGCCGAACAGTGAGTGGTGACGGGACCGACGGAGCAGAGCGGGAGCGCCGATGAGATCCGCCTGGCGGGTGGCCGACGTACGCAACGCCGAGCAGGCCCTGATGGCCACCCTGCCGCCGGGCACGCTGATGCGGCGTGCCGCCGGTGGGCTGGCCGGACACTGCGCCCGGCTGCTCGCCGGACGCGGCGGAACGTACGGCGCCCCGGTGCTGCTGCTGGTCGGCTCCGGTGACAACGGCGGCGACACCCTGTACGCCGGGGCCCGGCTGGCCGGCCGGGGCGCCCAGGTCGTCGCCGTGCTGCTCAGTCCCGACCGGGTGCATCCCGACGGGCTGGCCGCGTTCCGGGCCGCCGGCGGCCGGACCGTGGAACGGCTGCCGGACCGGGCCGACCTGGTGCTCGACGGCATCGTCGGGATCGGCGGCACCGGTGGGCTGCGGGAGCCGGCGGCCCGACTGGTGGCCGGGCTGGCCACGCTGCGCGGCCGGGACGGGGGCCGGGCCAGCGTGGTGGCGGTCGACGTACCGAGCGGGGTCGCGGTCGACACCGGCGACGTCCCGCAGCCCTCGGAGTTGCCGACCGCGGTGACCGCCGATGTCACCGTCACCTTCGGCTGCCTCAAACCCGCCCTGGTGGTGGGCCCGGCCGCGGTCCACGCCGGCCGGGTCGAACTGGTCGACATCGGGCTGGGGCCGTGGTTGCGGGCCGATCCGGCGCTGCGGGTCACCGAGTGGTCGGACGTGACCGACTGGTGGCCCCGGGTCGGGCCGGAGGCGGAGAAGTACAGCCGGGGCGTGGTCGGGCTGGCGACCGGTTCGCGGACGTACCCGGGGGCGGCGGTGCTCTCCGTCGGCGGCGCGCTCGCCGGACCGACCGGCATGATCCGGTACGCCGGCGGCGCCCGGGACGAGGTGCTGCGGCACTACCCGTCGGTGGTCGCCACCGAGCGGGTCGGTGAGGCCGGCCGGGTGCAGGCCTGGGTCTGCGGCTCGGGACTCGGCACCGACGAGGCCGCCGCCACCGAACTGCGGTCGGTGCTCGCTGCCCCGGTGCCGGCGGTGCTGGACGCCGACGCGCTGACCCTGCTGGTCGACGGCTCGATGGCGAAGTGGCTGCGGCAGCGGGACGCCCCGATCGTGGTGACCCCGCACGATCGGGAGTACGCCCGGCTCTGCGGCGAGGCACCCGGCGCGGACCGGGTGGAGGCGGCGCTGCGGCTGGCCAGCTGGATGAAGGCGACGGTGCTGCTCAAGGGGGACCGGACGGTGGTCGCCACCCCGGACGGGCGGGCGGCGGTGAACCCGACCGGCACCTCCGCGCTGGCCACCGGCGGCACCGGCGACGTGCTGGCCGGCCTGCTCGGTTCGCTGCTCGCCGCCGGGCTGCCGACGGACCGGGCGGCGCTCACCGCGGCGTACCTGCACGGGCTGGCCGGCCGGGAGGCGGCCCGGCACGGCCCGGTGAGCGCCCCCGACGTGGTGGCCGGGCTGCGTCCGGTCGTCGCCGAGCTGCCCCGCTGAGCCGGGGCGGCGCGCGCGGGGCCCGGCGTTTGTCGTCCACCTCGCGTCAAGTCGATCTACTGCCCAGTAGGCTGGGCGCATGTGGCAGGCCGAGGTACGCGTCGACTTGGACGCGATCCGCGACAACGTGACCCGGCTCAAGGCCGGGACGACCGCCGAGCTGATGGCCGTGGTCAAGGCCGACGGGTACGGCCACGGCATGCTCCCGGTCGCGCGGGCCGCGCTCGACGCCGGGGCGGACTGGCTCGGCGTCTGCACCCTCGACGAGGCGCTGACCCTGCGCCGGGAGGGGATCTCCGCACCGGTGCTGGCCTGGCTGCTCGCCCCCGGGCTGCCGCTGCACGAGGGGGTCGCGGCCAAGGTGGACCTGGCCGCCGCCAGCGTCGCCCAGCTCGCCGAGCTGGTGGCCGCCGGGGAGCGGGCCGGTCAGCCCGTCCGGACCCACCTCAAGATCGACACTGGGTTGTCCCGGGGTGGTGCCACCGTCGACGACTGGCCGCAGCTGCTCGACGCCGCCGCGAAGGCCCAGGCCGAGGGCGTGGTCGAGGTGGTCGGGGTGTGGAGCCACCTGGTGTACGCCGACTCGCCCGGCCATCCCACCATCGACCGGCAGCTCGCGGTCTTCACCGAGGGCCTGGTCATGGCCGAGCGGGCCGGGCTGCGTCCCCGGTACCGGCACCTGGCGAACTCGGCGGCCACGCTGACCCGGCCCGACACCCACTTCGACCTGGTCCGACCGGGGATCGCCCTGTACGGGTTGTCGCCGGTGCCGGGGGAGCGGTTCGGGCTGCGGCCGGCGATGACCGCCCGGGCCCGGGTCACCCTGACCAAGCGGGTCCCGGCCGGCACCGGCGTCTCGTACGGGCACACCCACGTCACCGAGCGGGAGACGACGCTGGCGGTCGTACCGCTCGGCTACGCCGACGGGGTGCCCCGGCACGCCTCCAACCTCGGCCCGGTCCAGCTCGCCGGCCGGACCCGACGGATCGCCGGACGGGTCTGCATGGACCAGTTCGTCCTGGAGGTCGGCGACGACCCGGTGGCCCCGGGCGACGTGGCGACCCTGTTCGGGGACGGCAGCGACGGCGGGCCGACCGCCGACGACTGGGCCGAGGCGGTCGACACCATCAACTACGAGATCGTCACCCGGTTCGGCGGCGTCCGGGTGCCCCGGATCTACGACGGACGGCCGGCGTGAGCACCCGGCGCACCGCTGGCGGTGGCACCGGCACCCGACGGCCGGTCAGCACGCTGATTCCCGCCCAGCGCCAGCCGGCGAAGCGGTTCGCCGGCCGGAGCGGGCTGCTCCGGGTCGCCGGGATCATCGGCGCGGCGGCGGGGGTCGCGGCGGCCGGGATCGCCGCCGGGGTCGCCGCCGAGCGGGCGGTGGTACGCCGTTCCAAGGCCGCCCCCGGGGACCGGTACGCGGACGAGCCCTTCGGCGAGCTGCCGTACGACGAGTCGTGCCAGATCGAGACCGCGGACGGCACCGAGATCCACGTCGAGATGGTCGGTCCGCCACCCGGCCCGGGCCGGCCGACCCTGGTCTTCGTGCACGGGTTCTGCCTCGACATGGGGACCTTCCACTTCCAGCGCAGTGTCCTGACCCGGCGGGGCGAGGACCGGATGGTCTTCTACGACCAGCCCGGACACGGCCGGTCCGGGCGGCTGGAGTCGGGTGAGTACCACCTCGCCGCCCTGGGCGAGACGCTCCGGTCGGTGATCGACCGGACCGTGCCGAGCGGCCCGATGGTGCTGGTCGGGCACTCGATGGGCGGCATGACGATCATGGCGTTCGCCGAGCGGTACCCGGAGATGTTCGGCGACCGGGTGGTCGGCACCGTGCTGATGGCCACCTCCGGCGGCCTGGTCGCGGAGACCAAGTTCGGCCTGCCGGCGATCATCGCCCGGGCCGGCGCGCCGCTGCTGCCGGTGGTCGACAACGCCACGAAACTCACCGGCACGGTGATCGACCGGGCCCGGCGGGCGTCGGCCAACCTCGCCTGGCTGCTCACCCGCCGGTACGGCTTCGGCACCCCGACCCCGAGCCCCGCCCTGGTCTCGTACGTGGAGCGGATGAACGCCCGGACCTCGACCGAGACGGTGGCCCGGTATCTGCGTACCCTCTATTCGCACGCCCGCTATCCGGCGCTGGCCGCGCTGCGGAACACCCCGACCCTGGTCATCGTCGGTGAGCGGGACATGATCACTCCGGTCACCCACTCCGAGGAGATCCTGCGCTGGCTGCCCGACGCCGAGTACGTCAAGGTGCCCGACAGCGGGCACGTGGTGATGCTCGAGCACGCCGACGAGGTGAACGAGGCGCTGCTGGACTTCCTCGACCGGCTGCCCGGACGAGCGACGACGGAGGCCGATCCGGATGACTGACGCGGTGCGTGGTGCCGAGCTGGTCCGTGACCTGCCCACGGTGGCCGACACCCGGGAGTTCGGGCGTCGGCTCGCCGACCTGCTGCGCCCCGGTGACCTGCTGGTCCTGGTCGGCCCGCTCGGCGCCGGCAAGACCGCCCTGGTCCAGGGGATCGCCGCCGGGCTGGGCGTGTTCGGCGACGTGACGTCGCCGACCTTCGTGATCGCCCGGGTGCACCGGCCGGACCGGTCCCGGGGCGGCTGGGTGACCCTGGTGCACGCGGACGCGTACCGGCTCGGGGACGCGGTCGACCCGCGTGCCGAGATCGACGACCTCGACCTGGACGCCTCGATGGACGAGGCGGTCACCGTGGTCGAGTGGGGCGAGGGCATGGTCGAGCAGTTGGCCGACGCGCATCTGCGGGTCCGGCTCGACCGGCGGGACGACGACACCCGGGAGGTCACGCTGATCCCGGTCGGCGGTGACTGGGCGCAGCGGCTCGGTTCGCTCTGAGGGCTCGGCTGGTCCGGTGTCACACCGGGCTTCTAGAGTGCGGGGAACGTTCGTGCACCCGAGAGGCGAGCCCCCGATGACCCTGGATTCTGCGGCGACCGGTTCTCCGGCGGCCCATGACCCGACGGCCCTGGACCTTCCGGCCCTGCTGCCGCCGGCCTGGCGTGCGGCGTTGGAGCCGCACCTCGACCCGGCGGTCACCGCCGCGCTGGGCGAGTTCGTCGCCGCGGAGTACGCGACCGAGACGGTCTTCCCGCCGCTTGAGGACCTCTTCGCCGCGTACCGGCTCTGTGGGCCGGAGCAGACCCGGGTGCTGATCCTGGGCCAGGACCCGTACCACAAGGCCGGCCAGGCGCACGGGCTCAGCTTCAGCGTGCGGGACGGGGTCAGCGTTCCGCCGTCGCTGCGCAACGTCTACAAGGAACTCGCCGAGGACCTGGGGGTGCCGGTCTCGCGCAGCGGCAACCTGACCCGCTGGGCGAGTCAGGGGGTGCTGCTGCTCAACGCGGTGTTGACCGTGCGGCAGGCCAAGCCGGGCTCCCACGCCAACAAGGGCTGGGAGGAGTTCACCGACGCGACCATCCGGGCCCTCGACGCCCGGTCGGAGCGGGTGGTCTTCCTGCTCTGGGGCGGGTACGCCCGCAAGAAGGCCGCCCTGGTCACCAATCCGGCGCACGTGGTGTTGGAGGCCGGTCACCCGAGCCCGATGAACCCGCGCGGCTTCCTCGGCAGCCGTCCGTTCAGTGCCGCCAACAAGGCCCTCGCCGATGCCGGCCTGCCGACGATCGACTGGGACCTGACCGCAGCCTGAGTCACCCGGCCTGCCGTTCGCGCCAACGGCGTAGTAGCGCGGCGGTGGCCGGGTCGGTCACCTCGACCAGCGCCAGCGGCACCACCTGGTAGCTCCGGCCGCCGTGCCGGACCTCGATGGTCTCCGGCAGCTCGTCGCACATCCGCGCCCGGACCACCCCGCCGACGACCCGCCACCGGTGCTCCCCGGGCTCGCGCGGATCGATCCGGACGAAGCCGAACTCCTCCCACCGGGCGTTCCACCGTTCGGCCCAGTTGCGGGTCAGCCAGGCCGTGAACTGGTCGGCGTCGGACCAGCGGACGTTGATCTCCAGGTCGTCGTCGGGCAGCGGCGCGCCCTGCAGCAGCGCCGCCGTGCTCCCGGTCCAGACGTACGGCAACTCGCCGAGCCGGTCGGCCATCAGGTCGAGGCGGAGGTCGCCGATGCGTTCGGTGGTGGGCGACCGGCGCAGTTCGTCGATCCGCGCGTCGAGGTGGGCGTCGAGCGGCTCGACGCGGAAGGCGAGCTGCAGGTCGAGCGCGGCGAAGAGCCGTTCCAGCATCGGCAGGCCCGGCGCCCGGGATCCCTGCTCGATCCGGGTGATCGTCGACTGGTTCAGGCCCGTACGCTCGGCCAGCCCGGCCTGGGTGAGACCGTGGCGTTCCCGTTGCTGGCGCAGGGTCGCGGCGAGCAGCGCGGTCAGGCGGGAGTGGGGCATCCCCGGATATTGCATGTAGTCGTTCGCGTCTCATGCCAGTACGTCATAAATATGACTCAGAGTCATATTTTTCGGCTGGCGTATTGGTTCGCTGCGACTGCGTCGGGTAGCCGGACCGCTACCTGGGCGACGGTGGGCGCCCGACCGCCGGGTCCCGCGAGCGCGGCGGAGCCGCCCGGTTAGGGTGCCTATGTGCTCGTACTCGTGCTGGACTCGTCGACTCCGGCGGTGACCGCCGCGCTGGCGGAGATCACCGCCGACGGTGTGCTGCTCCGTGCCGAGCGGAGCCGGGTCGACGCCCGGGCCCACGGTGAACTGCTCGCCCCGGAGGTGGCCGAGGTGCTCGCCGAGGTCGGCGCCCGGGCGGCCGACCTGACCGCCGTGGTCGCCGGCGTCGGGCCCGGACCGTTCACCGGACTACGGGTCGGCCTGGTCACCGCGGCGAGCATGGGCCAGGTGCTGGACATTCCGACGTACGCGGTCGGCTCGCTCGACGCGATCGGCCACGCCGCCACCCATCCCCGCTCGGACGCGGCCCCCGAGGTCGGGCCAATCCTGGTCGCCACCGACGCGCGACGTCGCGAGATCTACTGGGCGGTCTACGACCTGACCGGCGACCGGCTGGTCGGCCCGGCGGTCGACGCCCCCGCGGTGGTCGCGCAGCGGGCCGCCGAGCTGGGTGTCCGGGTCGCGGTCGGCGAGGGGGCGGGACGGTACGCCGACATTCTCGGCCTGCCGCCCCGGGCCGGGCTGGACCACCCGCCGGCGTACGCGTTGGCCGAACTCGCGGCGGACCGGGTCCGGTCCGGTGCGCCCGGCGACCGACTCACCCCGCTCTACCTGCGCCGCCCGGACGCGGTCGCGGCTGCCGGCCGCAAGCCGGTCCTGCGGTAGGTGACCAGGCCCGTGACCAGGTTGAGCCGGTTCCGCTGGTGGCACATCACCGAGGCGCTGCCGATCGAGGACGACCTGTTCGGCGCCGAACGCTGGTCACCGGCGATGTTCTGGAACGAACTCGCGAACGGGCACTACTACGTGGCGGCGCTGGACGCCTCCGACGCCCTGATCGGCTACGCCGGACTCGCGGTCGCCCCGCCCGACGAGGCCTGGGTGCAGAACGTGGCGGTACGCCGGGACGTCCAGCGCGGCGGCATCGGCCGGATGCTGCTGACCGACCTGCTGGCCGAGGCGACCCGACGTGGCGTACGTCGGGTGCTGCTGGAGGTGGCGGTGGACAACGCCCCGGCCCAACGGCTCTACGCGACGTACGGCTTCGAGCCGGTCGGGATCCGACGCGGCTACTACCAACCGAGCAACACCGACGCCCTGGTCATGCAGGCAGACCTGGACCGGGCCGAGCTCGACCGGACCGAACTGGAACAGGCGAACGATGGCTGACGAACCACTGATCCTCGGGATCGAGACCTCCTGCGACGAGACCGGCGTCGGTGTCGTACGCGGACACACCCTGCTCGCCGACGCGCTCGCGTCCAGTGTGGAGGAACACGCCCGGTTCGGCGGGGTGGTGCCCGAGGTGGCCAGTCGGGCCCACCTGGAGGCGATCGTGCCGACCATGCAGCGGGCGCTCGACGAGGCCAAGGTGACCCTGGCCGACATCGACGCGATCGCCGTCACCGCCGGACCCGGCCTGGCCGGCGCCCTGCTCGTCGGGGTCGCCGCCGCCAAGGGGTACGCGCTCGCCGCCGAGAAACCCGTGTACGGCGTCAACCACCTCGCCGCGCACGTCGCGGTCGACACCCTGGAACACGGTCCGCTGCCCGAACCGGCGATCGCCCTGCTGGTCTCCGGCGGACACTCGTCCCTGCTGATGATCGACGACCTGGCGACCGGGGTGACCCCGCTCGGCGCCACCATCGACGACGCGGCCGGCGAGGCGTTCGACAAGGTGGCCCGGCTGCTCGGACTGCCGTTCCCGGGTGGGCCGCCGATCGACCGGGAGGCCCGGGCGGGCGCGGCGGACGCGATAGCCTTCCCGCGCGGCCTGACCGCTCCCCGGGACATGGCGGAGCACCGGTTCGACTTCTCCTTCTCCGGGCTGAAGACCGCGGTCGCCCGCTGGGTCGAGGCGCGGGAACGGGCCAGCGAGCCGGTGCCGGTGCCGGACGTGGCCGCCTCGTTCCAGGAGGCGGTCTGCGACGTGCTCACCGCCAAGGCGATCGAGGCGTGCCGTACCAACGGTGTCGAGACCCTGGTGCTCGGCGGCGGGGTGGCGGCGAACTCCCGGCTGCGCGCGATGGCCGAGGAGCGGGCCGCGAAGTACGGCATCCAGGTCCGGGTGCCCCGGCCGAAGCTCTGCACCGACAACGGCGCGATGGTGGCAGCGCTCGGATCACACCTGGTCGCCGCCGGGGTGGCGCCGAGTCGGCTGGATCTGCCCGCCGATTCCGCGATGCCGTTGACGATCGTCAGCGTGTAGTGTTCCGGCGGCGCCGAGGGCGGCGGGAGGAGCGATGGCCGACGTGATCGTACGGATGTGGGAAGCTCGGGCCGAGCGGGCCCGGACCCCGGAGCTGGTCTCGTGGGTCTGCGACACCGCACTGCCCGAAGTGGAGCACAGCCCGCTGCACATCACCAGCGAGGTCTTCTCCTCCGCCGACGACCGGGTCGTGGTCATCTCCAAGTGGCGCGGCGACCCGCTGCCGCTGCCGGAGCCGCCGCTGCGGCTCGTCGCCCGCCCGCCGCACTCCTGGGACTTCACCCAGGTCGACCGCTGACCGGTTCTGTCGGTGTGCGGCGATAGTCTGCCGGCATGCCGAGCGCCGACCTGGATGAGTTGATCGTGGCGGACGCCGAGGCACTGCGTGCCTGGCTCTCGGCCAACCACGCGACCTCACCCGGTGTCTGGCTCGCCCTGACCAGGAAGGGCGGCACAGTCACGGCCCTGACCTGGCAGCAGGCGGTCGACGAGGCCCTGTGCTTCGGTTGGATCGACGGGCAGGCCCGTAAACGGGATCAGGAAACCTCGTGGATCCGGTTCACGCCTCGCCGGCCCCGCAGCGCTTGGTCGCAACGCAACGTCGCGCACGTGGCCCGGCTGGAGGCACAGGGGCGGATGCTGGCGCCAGGCCGCGCAGCGGTGGAGGCCGCGAAGGCGGACGGGCGGTGGGCGGCCGCCTACGCCCCGCCGTCGGAAGCCGAGGTGCCGACCGACCTCCTGACCGCCATCGCGGCCGATCCCGCCGCGCAGGCCATGTTCGACGTACTCACCAAGACCAACCGGTTCGCTCTCATCCACCGCCTCAACGCCGTCAAACGAGCGGAGACCCGGGCGCGGAAGATATCCGAGTTCGTTGCCATGTTGGCCCGTCAGGAGACGATCCACCCGCAGAAGGCCAAGCCCTCGGAGCGGCCGTAGTCGTGGCTCCCCGTCGGCGGCCCGGACCCGCGGGCGGGGCGTACGGGGCTGGTCACCGGGTATAGCGCTTGCCGGTCGAGGATCCGAGACCCGGAAAGCGACATCGGGAGGGAACCAGGGATGGTCAGCCCAAAGCACGCCGATCCGTTCCATGCGGGGGAGAAGAGCGACGGTCAGGTGCGGAACAGTCAGCCGCTGTTCCACCAGTACGGCCAGGAGGTGCAGCGGTTCGGGGACGTACGCCTGTTCCCGATCGCCCTGGGCTACAACTCCAGGGCCGAGAGTTGCCAGCTGCTGAACCACATCCTGGCCGACACGATCATCCTCTACAACCTGTACAAGAAGCACCACTGGTTGGTCCGGGGGCACACCTTCTACCAGTTGCACCTGCTGCTCGACAAGCATGCCGACGAGCAGCTCAAGCTGGTCGACCTGATGGCGGAACGGGTGCAGACCCTCGGCGGGGTCGCCGTCGCCGATCCTCGGCACGTGGCGGAGCTGACCACGATCCCGCGCCCGCCGAACGGGGCCGAGCAGGTGCCGGCGATGCTCTCCCGGCTCCTCGAAGCGCACGAGATCGTGATCACGAAGGTCCGGGACGCGGTGGACAAGACCGCCGACAACCGTGACGACGGTACGAACGACATCCTGGTCAGCGAGGTACTGCGGACCAACGAACTGCAGGTGTGGTTCATCGCGGAACATCTGGTGGACGTACCGGCGGTGCGGATCGACCAGGACGGCTGACGGGAGGACCGTCGGCGCTCGGCCGCCGGCTCAACCGCCGGTCCGGCCGTAGACGACCAGCGCCCAGGCGAGGCAGCCGAAGGTCGCCGTGTTGGCGAGTGCGCGGACGACGTTCCAGGTGGCCCAGGTGGATTCGAAGTGTGCGCGTACGGCTGCCAGGTCGGCGATGCGGTCGGGGTTGCCGGCCGCCGCGAGCTGGTTGTTGAGCGGCACGTTGACGACGCCGGTGACGACCAGCACCACCACGTAGAGCGCGAGTCCACAGAGGATCCACGTCAGTGCCGGCCGGCCCTCGCCCCGCCAGGCGAGCAGCGCCGACACGGTGAGGAACAGCAGGGCACCGAGGAAGCTCAGCAGGAACCAACCGTTGACGATGGTCACGTTGATCCGCTGCATGGCGTCGACGAAGGTGCGGTTGTCAGCCCCTCTCAGTGCTGGCATGACCGCGTACGCGAAGGCGGTGAAGAGTCCGGCCATCAGCCCGGTGCTGACGGTGGCGGCGATCAGCGAGACGTGTTGCAGGAGTCTGACGGTCATGGAGACCAGTCAAGTGCAGAAGGCGTGAGACGGTACATGGCTGAAACGCGCAGTCTTGTGTTCAATCGTCTACGTGGACGCGTTCACCAGTCTCCTCGACGGACCCCGGGCGCACGGCGCGTTCCTGCTGCGTTCGGTGCTCGCCCCGCCCTGGTCGATGCGGATCGAGGACCGGGCGCCGCTGACCCTGGTCGCGATGGTTCGGGGTGACGCCTGGATCGTCCCCGACAAGGGTGCGGCGGTCCGACTCGATCCGGGGGACGTGGCGGTGGTCCGCGGTCCCGACCCGTACTTGGTCGCCGACGAGCCGACGACGGCGCCGCAGGTCGTCATCCGGCCGGACCAGGTCTGCGTCGCCGCGGACGGCCGAGAACTGTCCGGGATGGTGGAGCAGGGGGTACGGACCTGGGGCAACCGCGCGGACGGCCCGACGATGCTGCTCACCGGCACGTACGCGATGCAGGGTGAGGTCAGCCGGCGCCTGCTCGGGGTGTTGCCGCCGCTGCTGGTCGTCCCGGGTGACTCCTGGGATTCGCCGCTGGTCCGGCTGCTGGCGACCGAGATCGTGCGGAACGATCCCGGTCAGGAGGCGGTTCTCGACCGCCTGCTCGACCTGCTGGTGATCGCCGTGTTACGGGAGTGGTTCGGCCGGCCCGGCGCCGAGGCGCCCGCCTGGTACCGGGCGTACGGCGATCCGGTCGTCGGGCCGGCACTGCGGATGCTTCACGACGATCCGGCGCAGCCCTGGACGGTGGCGACCCTGGCTGCCCGGGTCGGGGTCTCCCGGGCGGCCCTCGCCCGCCGGTTCACCGCACTGGTCGGTGAACCGCCGATGTCGTACCTCACCGGGTGGCGGCTGGCGCTCGCCGCCGACCTGCTGCGCGAGCCGGACGCCACTGTCGGTGTGGTCGCCCGCCAGGTCGGTTACGGCAGTTCCTTCGCGTTGAGCACCGCGTTCAAGCGCCACCGTGGGGTGAGCCCTCGGGAGTACCGGTCGGCTGTTCCGCATCCTGGCTCGGTCTAGGCTCCGACGCGTCCGATCGTCGATTTCTCCTCGGGATGGCGCCGGTGTCGCTCCTTGTCGTGCACGTTGTCGGGTTGGCCGCGAGTGCCGTTGCGCTGCTGCTCGTCGCGCTCACCCGGTTCGCCACGGATTCGCTCGTCGAGCGGATCTTCAGTGGGATCGGGGCCGTCATTGCCGGCGTCTACGCGTACCACCTCGCGTTCCGGTACGAGGGTGGGCGGTTCATGTTCTTCGGCTGGGCTCTCATCCTGCCGTTGTACGCCGGTTTCAAGCTCTACGTCGGGTTCCGGCGACGTCATCAGGACCGGGCGGAACGGCAGGCGGCGCGGTCCGCGCAGCAGGCTGCGGACGAGTGGCGGGCAACCCGTCGCTGGTAGGGCCGCTGCTGGATGACTGGCCGGCCACCTCCACGGTGCGGGAGTCGGCGGGCGGGGCGACGAAGGCGGGCCGGCTGGCGTTGGTGAGCCAGCGCAGCAGCCACTCGACCGGCCCGTACCGGAAGCGGCGCAGCCAGAGCGCGCTCAGCAGCACCTGGACGGCGAAGACGGCCAGCGCGAGGCCGAGGAGCCCGAGCGGCGAGAACCTGCCGGCGAATCCGAACCCGATGCCGGTGAAGATGATCAGGCCGGCCACCGACTGTCCCAGGTAGTTGGTGAGTGCCATCCGGCCGGCCGGGGCGAGCGCCGTCCGGACCACCGCCGTACCCGGACGGTGCATGATCCGCAGCAGGGTCGCCACGTACGCGGCGGTCAGCAGCGGTGCGGTCGCGACGCTCGCCGCGACCCCGAGGGTGTTGCCGTTGCCGCCGCTGGTCGCGTAGACGATCGCGCCGAGCAGTCCGACCGGGAAGCCGATCCACTGGATCCGGCGCAGCACCGGTTCGTTGCCGGTCACCCGGCCGAGCCACTGTCGACGTCCGGCGACCATGCCGAACAGGAACAGCCCGAGCGCGGTCGGGCCCTGCACGGTCACCGCCTGGAGGACCAGCAGCGGCAGGCCGGCGAAGTGTTCACCGATGTTCGCCTCCCAGCCGCCGAGCAGTGCCTGCGTTGCCCGCGCGCCGTTCGCCAGGGCCTCGGCCTCGTCGGGTACGAACGTCGAGCGGTCCACCAGGAACGCGCTGGCGAGCAGGCTGAGCAGCACGAGGGCGTAGAGGGCGACCGCGATCCGGATCGCGGTCCGGTCCCTCACCTGGCGGAGCAGGAGCAGGACCAGACAGGCCACCGCGTACGTGGTGAGCACGTCACCGCCGTAGAGGAGCACGATGTGCAGGGCGCCGAGGGCGAAGAGGCCGCCGATCCGGCGGAGCAAACGGGGCGTGAATGCCGTACCGGCCCGGCTCGCCGCCTGCATCTGCAGGGTGAAGCTGTACCCGAAGAGGAACGAGAACAGCACGTAGAACTTCATGTCGACGAAGACCGAGGAGAACGTGCGGACGGCGTCGTCGAGCGCCGAGCCGAAGGCGGGGTCGGTGACCAGGTTCCCCGGGTAGCCGGAGGCCATGAAGGTGATGTTGACGGCGAAGATCCCGAGCAGCGCGAACCCCCGGATCGCGTCGACGTCGAGGACTCTCCGTATGGAAGGTGCGGGAACTGTTGGACTCTGCATGCTCACTGTCGGCCTCCCCAAGGACTGCGTATGTAATACAGCGTACGTGATACAGAGTCCCTGAGATCTAGAGTGAGCGCAAGACCCGTGGGCGGAGGACGAGGAGAGGTTGCCGTGGCGGAACATCAACTTCCCCCCGTGGTGTCCCGGATGTGGGGCCGCGACACCGGCTCCCGGCACGGCCCCCGACCCAGCCTTGACCTGGGCAGGATCGTCGCCGCCGCGATCGGGGTGGCGGACCGCGACGGTCTGGAGGGGGTGACCATGGGCAGCGTCGCCAAAGAGGTCGGAATGGCGACGATGTCCCTGTACCGCTACGTCGGCAGCAAGGACGAACTGCTGATCCTGATGGCGGACGCCGCCGCTCCCGAACCGCCGCCACTGGACGGGCAGCCCTGGCGTGCGTACCTGACCGACTGGACCCGGGCCAACCGGGACTTCCTGCTCGACCGGCCCTGGGTGTTGGCGCTCGGCCAGCACACCCCGCCCGCCGGGCCCCGGGCCCTACGCTGGCTCGACCGCGCGCTCGCCGCGCTCGCCGACACCGGACTCGACCACGGTGAGCGGATCAACATCGCGACCACGCTCACCGGCTACGCCGCCCGGCAGGCGGCCATGGCGCACGCCCTGAACGGCGCCGTGGGCAAGGACACGGCCGATCAGTTCGGCGGGTTGACCGGGTACGGCGAGATCCTCGGCCAGGTCCTCGACCCGGACCGGTACCCGGAGCTGACCGCGGCGGTCCGCGCGAACGCGTTCGGCGGCGCGGCGGAGTGGGTCGACGACAGCGACTTCACCTTCGGGCTCGACCTGCTGCTCGACGGCATCCAGGCGCTGATCTCCCGGGGTCGCGGCGACAGACGAAGATCTTGACGGGGCAGGGGGCCAGAGGTTGACTCAGGGTATGGGCCCCGCCTCCGCAGAAGGACAAAATTCGTTGGCCGGGTCGAATGCGGCTGACCGCCAGACGGCTTCTTGGTCGAGCGCGACGAGACCGTCGCAGCCTGATCACACGTCACCGACGACACCGATTGACAATTGCTCCCGCCGCTCGTCTGCTTGACTCCCGGCTCCTCCAACGCGGGACATTGTCGCCGGCTTGGTATCGGCCACGCTCGCATTCAGCGGCTTCAACCAGATCCAGCGCCTGGTCGTCGCCGATGGCGGCCACCTGGTGATTCACCCCGCAATTGGCTAGGTTGCCCTCACCTTGGCCGATTCTCACAGGGGGAGTGGCAGCCGTGCGGCAAGAGCACAAGACCTTTCAGGCGATCGAGGTCGGCGACGGCGGCGACGGGCGGTGGGCCGCCTACGCCCGGGGCCTGTGGCAGGAGATGGAGGGTCTGCTGACCGAGGAGGGCCGGACTCCGGAGGGCGCGGATCGTGTTCGGGCGCTGTTCCGTGCGCACATGCCGGAACTGGTCCCGGTTCTGGACCGCCTGGCCGGCCAACTCAACCGGCCCGAGGCGGAAGTCTTCCTCACACACGCGGCACTGCGGCCGTTCTCCCAGGCGTGCACCCAGATCGGCAGGAACGGCATTCTGCTGCGCAACTATGACCTACGGCCAGATCAGTGCGAAGGGACCATCGTCTCCTCCTGCTTCCTGCGCCCCGTGATCGGAATGCAGGACATGCTGTGGGGCTTGCTGGACGGGATGAACGACGCCGGTCTCGCGGTCTCGCTCACCTGGGGCGGACGTTCCGTCTACGGACGCGGCTTCGCCATTCTCATCCTCGTGCGCTACCTGCTGGAAACGTGCGACACCGTCGATGAGGCGGTCGACAGGCTGCGGTCCCTACCGGTCGCCGTCCCCCAGAACCTCACCCTTGTCGATCCCACCAAGGCGGTGACGGTGTTCGTGGGGCCGGATATGTCACCGACGGTGGCACCGGACGCCTGCGCCGCCAACCACCAGCACCTGCCGGTGACCGACGAGCAGGAGCGTGCCCTGCGGACGCAGGAGCGGCTGCACGCCATTCGCGCCGCGGGTGTGGACGACGTGGCGGCGATGCTGAAGCCGCCGCTATACCAATCCGTCGACGAGCAGGGGTCAAGAACGCTCTACACAGCCCACTACCGGCCCGTCGACGGCCGTGTGACGTACTACTGGCCCGGTGAGTCCTGGCAACAGTCCTTCGGCGACTTCACACCCGGATCCCGCACCGTGACCTTGGGCCGGACCAGCTGAGAGGCTTTCCGGACCCCTGCTCACCCTGCATGAAGATCCTGCAAGAACGGGATGTCACCCACCGCCGACAGGCCCTCCCTCGGCCCGCCCCGCCACGGCCACACGATGAACCGGCAGGGGCTCGGCATCGCTCCACCTGTCGGACGAGCGCCTCCCCCAATACGCCCCGACAAGGCGTCTCTCGCTACATAGTCACTAATCCACAGGTCTTGACAATTGCTCCGCCGATCGTACGACCGGTGGCGTGAGGCAGACCCATCGGCAGGGTGCCGAGGGCCGGGCCGAGCAACGCCCAGCCAGCGACCACCAGGTCGCTGGCTGATCTGACGTCGGCTCGTGTGGTGGCTAGCGGACCGAGGTGACGAAACGCCGCCAGGCGGTCGGGGTGAAGGTCAGGGCCGGCCCCGACGGGTCCTTGCTGTCGCGTACGCCGACCACACCGGTGAGGTTGTCGGCCACCTCGACGCAGGCACCGCCCGATCCGTTGCTGCGGCTGCTCTTGCGCCACCTGGCGCCGGTCAGGTCAGTCATCGCTGCACTCCTTGGCGATCGTCGCGATCAGGTCGGCCGAGCGGGAGGGATCCAGCGACAACGCTTCGAGGGCCCTCCATGCCTTAGCGTACGACGCGACCTCGGTCGGCCGGTCCAGGTAGATCGCCCCGGTCAGCGACTCGCTGTAGATGGTGGTCGGCTCCGGGGTACGCAGCCCGGTGGACGGGAAGTCGAGGATGATGAAGTTCCCGCCGGCCAGGGCCCAGTTCGTCGGGGCGGCCAGCGGCACCACCCGGACGGTCGCCGTGCCGTCGGTCGCGACCGAGTGCAGGTGGGTGAGCTGACCGGCCATCCCCGGGGTGCGGCGGCGTAACACCACCTCGTCGAGGATCACCTCCAGCTTCGGTGCCGCCGGCTTCCTGCGGCGGAGGATCTGCTGACGCTCCATCCGGACCTCCACCTGGCGTGCGATCTCCGACTCCGGCAGGTCGGGCTGAGCACGGAGCAGGTGGGTGGCGTACTCCCGGGTCTGGAGCAGTCCGGGCACCGTGAACGGTTCCCAGTGGCGTAGTCGGGAGGCGGCGGCCTCCAGCCCGACGTACAGCTCGAACCAGGCGGGGACGGCGTCGCCGTACGCGTGCCACCAGCCCTTCGCCTTCGTCTGGGTGGAGAGCCCGATCAGCGCCTCGGTCATCTCCCCCGGCACCCCGTACGCCCGGCACAGGAGCAGGACGTCGGCCTTGCGGGCGGCGGCGCTGCCGCTCTCGATCCGGTACATGGTCGTCCGCGAGTACTCCAACTCCTGGGCGGCCGCCTCCAGCGAGAGTCCCGCCTGCTCGCGGGCGATCCGGAGGTGGCGTCCGAGCTGCCGGCGCGGCACTGACGATCCGTTGTCGGTCATCTGGTCCCCCTGTTTCAGATTGGCACGGAAAACGTTCCATCCTGGAACACTCGACCGGTCACCATTCGGGATAGCGGCCGGTCGATCTGCTATCCCGACCCTAGGGGGTTGTGGGGGCGAACTCCAGTGGTGAGAGTGGGTGACAAGCGGTCCTGTTCGGAATTCGAGTGGCACTGACCTGCCGGGCGGGATCTGCGGGGGTCAGCTCCATTTCCCCTCCGTGGAGCTGACCCCCATCCACCGAGACGAGGGAGGTTGCCGTGCGGAACGGTCACCGGTCGCGATTGACGTCACCAACCGCAGGTCACGGGCGTGACAGGCGTCGACTCTGGCTGTGCTGCCGGTGCGGGCGATGGTGGACCTGCCCTCGCCGAAGCCGGCCGGTTGCGCTTCTCCCGCGCTTTCCGTGCTCTGTTTCGTCGGTGTTAACGGCAGATCCGAATATTCCTCAGAAGTCGCTCCGGATTCCGTCGCGGAATAGCTGGGCAGGCTGGGACCGACCCACCCGGGCCGACGGTTATTTCACGCTCGGCCAACTCCGCCGGGGCCGAACGACGGACGGAGTGCGGCGGTGACCGAAGAGAGAACGGAGGAGGGGGCAAAGGCCGTCTCCGACGAACTCCGGCACCTTCCGCTGCGTCCGCTCTGGCTCTGCCGACACGACGGGCAGCCGTGGCCGTGCGGCGCCGCCCGGGTCACCCTCTCCCGGGAGTACGCGCACGACCGGCTGGCCCTCTGCGTCTACCTCGGGCTCTCGCTCGCCGAGGCGTACCTCGACCTGACCCGACTGCACCCGGACACCGCGCCCGGGCCCGGCGCGCTCACCGAGCGTTTCCTCGGTTGGGTCCGTCTCCGGTAGCCGGTGGTTAACCAGCCTGCCCGATGGTGGTGCCGGTGCGCGCCGCCCGCCCGGTGCCCCATTCGTACAGTGCCTGGAGTACGGGCGCCAGGCTGAGGCCCTCCTCGGTGAGCCGGTACTCGACGTGCGGAGGGTTCGTCCCGTGGTCGTGGCGGACGACGAGTCCGTCGGCCTCCAGCTCGCGGAGCCGCTGCGTCAGCATCTTCTCGCTGATACCCGGCATCCGGCGGCGCAACTCTCCGTACCGGTGCACGCCCTCCTTCAGGTGGGCGAGGATGACCGGCCGCCACTTGCCGCCGATGACATCGACCGCCAGCTCTACCGGACAGTCGTAGCGTCGGATCATCTGGACTCCTCGCCCGTACGCACCGAATGGTGCGTACTTGATCTTTGTTGTGCTGGGTGCTGGGCTCTGACCCATGGTCATCGAGTACATCAGGTACCGCGTACCGCCGGAGCGGCTGGGCGGTTTCGAGGCGGCGTACGAGCGGGCCGCCGAGGCTTTCCGGGCCGCCCCGGAGTGTGTGGACTACGAACTGAGCCGCTGCGTCGACGATCCCGCCTGTCACGTACTGCGGATCACCTGGACGTCGGCGGAGGCGCACCTGGGCGGATTCCGGCGCGGCCCGCAGTTCCCGGCGTTCTTCGCCGAGATCAAGCCGTACGTCGAGGACATCGAGGAGATGCGGCACTACACCCGCACCCCGGTGACCGGCCCGGGCGGTGCCGCCCCGCCGACCCTGTACGAGTGGGCCGGGGGCATGGACGCCCTCGTCAAGCTCTGCGACGTCTTCTACCGGCTGGTCCGGGCCGATGCGCTGCTCGCGCCGGTGTTCGCGCGGATGGACCCCGAGCATCCCCGGCACGTGGCGGTGTGGCTCGCCGAGGTCTTCGGCGGGCCGGCCAGCTACACCGAACGGCACGGCGGCTACCCCCACATGCTGGGCAAACACCTCGGTAGGGCGATCACCGAGGCGCAACGCCGACGGTGGGTCAACCTGTTGATGGACGCCGCCGACGAGGTCGGCCTGCCGGACGATCCGGAGTTCCGTGCCGCCTTCGCCAGCTATCTGGAGTGGGGAACCCGGCTGGCGGTACAGAACTCCCAACCCGACGCGGACCCGGTCCGGGAGGCGCCGGTGCCGCGCTGGGGTTGGGGCGTGGCCCCGCCGTACCAGGGGTGACCGGTCTGCGGATCCGCCGGTGGGTTCAACCCCCTGGTTGAGGGTTTTCGGCCCGACCACGTGGCGAGGTCGGGCAGAACTCTCACAAAGGAGTTCAATGAAACGATTGAAGGTATGAACGCTGACGAGATGACCCGCCACATCCGCGACACCTACCAGGGGGTCAACGTCCTGGAAGCCGCCGGTGACCTGTTCTTCCTCTACGACCCCGACCGTGACCTGCCGCCGGAACGGCAGATGCCGTTCGCGACGATCGTCACGGGCGACCGGTACGACAGCGTCTCCCACCTCGACCGACCCGACACCTACCGGCTCAACCTGGGGCTGACCAAGGCGGGGTACGTCGCCCGGTTCGGCACCCCGCCCACCGAACGCGACGAGCGTGGCGCGTGGCGGACCGGCGTCGACTACGCCGCCACCGACGTGCTGATGCCGCACCCCGAGTACGCGTCCCAGTACTGGGTCTGCGTGGTCAACCCGGGTACGACGAGCCTGCCCGAGGTCCGCGAACTGCTCCGCGAGGCGTACGAGTTCGCCGCCCGCAAACACGCCAACCACCGGGCCCGGCGGAGTTAGCGCGGCTGGTCGCCGGCACCCCGGACCGGTCGTACCGGATCGGTAGGGTGCCGGCGTGGCGGACATGTACGAGTTCATGGTGTCGATGGACCTGCGGTGCGAGCTGACCGACGACGAGGTCGCCGAACTCCGCTGGCACCTGGGTCTCGGTTCCCGGCCCGAACGGCTCACCATCATCACCACGTTCCCCGAGATCGTCATCGGCGACGACGGACGGCCCGTCGAGGACGAGCGCGGCGACTGGGTGTACGAGGACCGGCCGCGACCGGTGTGGGACCTGGTCCAGGCAGGGACCAGCAAGATCGGCGGAGCCGCTGTCTCCGCGTTCGACCTGCACGAGGACCGGTACGGCCGACGCTGGGGGCTGACCTGTCGGTGGGCCGTCCATCCCGAGGACTGCCCCGAGGTGGGGAAACTGTTCGGCTGGCTGGTCGGCAGGTGTGTCGGCGACGAGCGGTTCTTCGGCTACCTGCGCTGGTTCGAGGAGGACTGGCCGGACACCCGGCTGGGCATCGCCGACAACACCCTGATGACCTACGTCGACGGACGTCCGCCGAAGCCGTTCGCCAGCCTCGGCTGAACGGGGCGGGACAGCGTCGGCCGAGTCCCCGGTGCGGCGGGCTGCCCGGTCCGGATGAGTAGGGAAAACCGGTGGCGATCGTGGCGACCGGGTCATAGCGTCGCGGGCGATGCGCTCCTTACCCGTACCCGATCCCGGCAGGCCGGACCACCGGTCGGCGACCAGGTTCCTGCTCTGGCACGCCGCCCGGATCTGGCCCACGCTCGCCGCCGGCATGGCGCTGGCCGTGGTCTCGTACGTCGGCCAGGCGCTGATGCCGGCCGTGCTCGGTAAGGCGATCGACGCCGGGATCGTCGGGCGGGACGCCGACGCGCTGCTGCGCTGGGCACTGGTGCTGCTCGCGGTCGGGGTCGGGCAGGCGGTCGCCGGGATCATCCGGCACCGGTTCGCGGTCTACAACTACCTGGCCGGGGCGTACCGGACCGTGCAGCTCACCATCGACAAGGCCAACCAGCTCGGAGCGACGCTGCCGAAACGGCTCGCCACCGGTGAGGTGGTCAGCATCGGCACCGCCGACATCAGCCACATCGGCGGGGCGCTCGACATCCTCTCCCGGGGCACCGGTTCGATCTTTGCGATCGGCACCATCATGGCGATCCTGCTCGCCACCTCGGTCCCGCTCGGGCTGGTGGTGCTGCTCGGCGTACCGGCGCTGATGGTGATCGTCGGGCTGCTGATCCGACCGCTGCACCGCCGGCAGGAGACGTACCGCGACCAGCAGGCGACCCTCACCACCCGGGCCAGCGACATCGTCTCCGGGCTGCGGGTGCTGCGCGGTGTCGGCGGTGAGGCGGTCTTCGCGGCCCGCTACCGCGCCGAGTCGCAGACGCTGCGCGGCGACGGAATCCGGGTGGCCCGGGTCGAGGCGCTGCTGGAGTCGGCGCAGGTGCTGCTCCCCGGCGTCTTCCTGGTGCTGGTCACCTGGCTCGGCGCCCGGTTCGCGCTGCGTGGCGAGATCACCGTCGGGCAGCTCGTCTCCTTCTACGGCTACACCGTCTACCTGGTCGGCCCGCTGCGCACCGTGAGCGAGATGATCGACCGGATCGTCCGGGGACACGTCTCGGCCCGCCGGGTCGTCGCACTGCTGCGGCTGGCTCGGGAGGTCACCGAACCGGCCCGACCGGCCACCGTGCCGGACGGCCCCGGCGAGCTGGTCGACATCGAGTCCGGAGTCACCGTCCGGCCGGGCCGGTTGACCGCCCTGGCCGCCGCGGTACCCGCCGACGCCGTCGAGATCGCCGACCGTCTCGGCCGGTACGTCGACAGCGACGCGACGCTGCACGGCGTACCCCTGCGGGAGCTGGCGCTGGCGACGGTCCGGCGCCGGATCATGGTGGCCGACAACGGCGCGCGGCTCTTCTCCGGGGCGCTGCGCGCCGAGCTGGACCCGCACGACACCGCCGACGTGGCGGCCGTCGAGGCGGCGTTGACCGCGGCCAGCGCCACCGACATCGTCGAGGCGCTGCCCGGCGGGCTCGCCGCCGGCCAGGTCGCCGAGCGCGGCCGGGAGTTCTCCGGCGGCCAGCAGCAGCGGCTGCGGCTGGCCCGGGCCCTGGTCGCCGACCCGGAGACGCTGATCCTGATCGAACCGACCAGTGCGGTCGACGCGCACACCGAGGCGCGGATCGCACAGCGGCTCGGCCCGGCCCGGCGTGGCCGGACCACCGTGGTCTGCACGACCAGCCCGCTGGTGCTGGACCGGGCCGACCACGTGGTCTTCGTCGAGGACGGCAAGGCGGTGGCCGAGGGTACGCACCGCGAACTGCTGGCGAACGAGCCCCGGTACGCCGCCACGGTGACCCGGGCCGAGGAGGAATGATGGCGGGGCAGCGCCCCACGTTGCCGGTCGCCGACGCGGCGCAGGTCCGACGCTACGCCCGGACGCTGTTCCGCCGGCATCCGCGCGGGCTCGCCGCGGTCCTCGGGCTGCACGCGTTGGCCGCGGTCACCGGACTCGCCGCGCCCCGACTCCTCGGCGAGTTGGTGGAGCGGGTGTCCGCCGGTACGACCAGCGTCACCGTCGACCGGGTGGCGATGGCGATCGCCGGCTTCGTGCTGGCCCAGGCGGTGCTGATCCGGTTCGCGCACTTCGCCTCGGCCCGGCTCGGCGAGCGGGTGCTGGCCGAGCTGCGTGAGGAGTTCGTCGACCGGATCCTCGCCATCCCACTCTCCACGGTGGAGCGTGCCGGCACCGGTGATCTGCTGACCCGGACCACCCGGGACGTCGCCGCCCTCTCCCGGTCGGTCCGGTTCGCGGTGCCGGAGACGCTGATCGCGGTGGTCACCGCCCTCCTGGTCGTCGGTGCGATCGTGCTGACCAGCCCGTTGCTGCTGTTGCCCGGTCTGGTCTCGGTGCCGCTGTTCTGGTTCGCCACCCGCTGGTACCTGCACCGGGCCGGTCCCGGCTACCTGGCGGAGAGCGCCGCGTACGCGGACATCACCGACGGGATCAGCGAGACGGTGGAGGGGTCGCGCAGCACCGAGGTGCTCGGCCAGCAGCGCCGCCGCCGGGCCCGTACCGACGCCCACATCGCCCGGTCGTACGCCGCCGAGCGGTACACGATGTGGCTGCGTACCGTCTTCTTCCCGCTCGCCGAGCTCGGGTACCTGCTGCCGGTCGTCGCGACGCTGCTCTGCGGTGGGTGGTTCTATCTGCGGGGCTGGGTCAGCCTCGGCGAGGTCACCGCCGCGACCCTGTACGTGCAGCAGTTGATGGATCCGATCGACCGGCTGCTCTCCTGGTTGGACGAGGTGCAGGTGGGTGGGGCGTCGCTGGCGCGGCTGCTCGGGGTGTCGTCTGCCCCGTCCGAGGATGGAGAGCGTCGGGGACCTTCTGGTGGGGAGGGTCGGGGGCCGTACGTCCGTGCCGCCTCCGCTGGTGGTCCGGGATGTGCGGTACGCCTACCAGGAGCGGCGGGACGTGCTGCACGGGGTCAGCCTGGAGCTGCGCGCCGGAGAGACGCTCGCCATGGTCGGTCCGTCCGGGGCCGGCAAGTCGACACTCGGTCGGCTGCTCGCCGGCATCCACCAGCCGCGTACCGGCTCGGTTGCGGTCGGCGGGGTGCCGCTGACGGAGCTGTCACCGGACCAGCTCCGGACCGAGGTCGCGCTGGTCACCCAGGAACACCACGTGTTCATCGGTACGCTGCGCGACAACCTGACCATGGTGCGGCCGGCGGCTTCCGAGGCCCAGGTACGGAGCGCGCTGGCCGCGGTCGACGCGCTCGACTGGGCGGAGGAGTTGCCGGAGGGGTTGGCGACGGTGGTCGGCTCGGCGGGGCATCCGCTCTCCGCCGCCCAGGCCCAGCAGTTGGCGTTGGCCCGGCTGGTGCTGGCCGACCCGCACACCCTGGTGCTGGACGAGGCGACGTCGCTGATCGACCCCCGGGCGGCCCGGCATCTGGAGCGGTCGCTCGCGGCGGTGCTGCGGGGTCGTACCGTGGTCGCGATCGCGCACCGGCTGCACTCGGCGCACGACGCGGACCGGGTGGCGGTGGTCGAGGACGGCCGGATCACCGAGCTGGGGCCGCATGCCGAGCTGGTCGCCGCCGGTGGTTCGTACGCGGCGCTGTGGCGTTCCTGGCACGGGGTGGATCAGGACTGATCCGGCGGTTCGGCGGCGGTTCGGCCGGTCGGGTCCCATCGGCCCAGGATTGCAAAGAAGTCTCTGCGAAGATATCTTTGCAAACATGTCTAGTGATGATGTGCGGCTCAATCCGACGTCGCTGCGGGGTCTCGCGCATCCGTTGCGGGTACGGATGATCAACCTGCTGCGGGAGGAGGGGCCGGCGACCGCCACCAGCCTCGCCCAACGGCTCGGGCAGTCCACCGGCAGCACCAGCTACCACCTGCGGCAACTCGCCCAGTACGGCTTCGTGACCGAGGAGGCGGGGCGCGGCTCCGGCCGGGAACGGTGGTGGCGGGCGGTGCACCGGGGCACCATCCTGGAAAACGAGGTCGGGCAGGCTGCGGCGGCCGAAGCCGAGACCTACATGCGGGCGGTCGCGGCGCTCTACGCCGACCGGGTCGACCGCTGGCTCAACGAGGTGGTCGAAACCCCGGAGGAGTGGCGGGGGAAGTCGACCCTCAGCGACTGGCGGTTCCGGCTGACCCCGGACGAGGCCGGTGAGCTGTACGACGCCTTGCACGAGGTACTCGGCCGCTACCGTCGGGACGATCCGGATGTGGCGGCACCAGCGGACGCCCGGCCGTACGTCGTACAGGCGCAGCTGATGTCCTTCCCCGGGCGGGGGCCGGCGGATGTGACCGGCGGGGGCGAGGCTGACGGTCCCGATGCTCCCGAGGGGCGTGAGACCGATGGGTAGCGACCGGGGTCGGATGGACCGGCGGGCCGGTAGGAACCGGCGGCCACTGGTCGGGTTGCTGGTCGCCGAGGTGGTGTCGCTGACCGGCAGCCGGATGAGCATGGTCGCGCTGCCCTGGTTCACCCTGGTCAGCACCGGCAGCGCGAGTCGTACCGGCGTCGTGGCGTTCGCCGAGACACTGCCGTACGTCCTGGTCTGTGCCCTGGGCGGGCCGCTGATCGACCGGCTCGGCGCCCGCCGGGTCAGCATCGGCGCCGACGTCGCCAGCGGCGTCGCCGTCGCGGCGATCCCGCTGCTGCACCTCGCCGGCCTGCTGCACTTCGGCGCGCTCGTCGGGCTGGTGGCGGTGGCCGGGACGTTGCGCGGCTTCGGGGACAACGCCAAACGGGTGATCTTCCCGGAGACGGTCGAGGCGGCCGGGATGTCGATGACCCGGGCGACCAGCGTGCACGACGGACTGCACCGGCTCGCCACGCTGCTCGGTGCGCCACTGGCCGGCCTGCTGATCGCCGTACTGGACGCGCCGACCGTGCTGCTGCTCGACGCCGCGACCTTCGCGGTCGGGGCGGCGGTGCTGGCGGTGACGGTGGCGGGACGGTGGCGGTCGGGCGAGGCGGTGTCTAAAGTCGACGCCCCGGACGGGCACGACGATGGGCCGGGGCGGGAGTCGTACCTGGCGGCGCTCCGGGTCGGGCTCCGCTACCTGCGGCGGGAACCGCTGATCCACGGCATCGTGCTGCTGCTGTTCGTCACCAACCTGGCCGACGCCGCGTACGGCGGGATCATCGCCCCGGTCTGGGCGGCCGAGGTGGTCGGCTCGTCGGTCGCGCTCGGACTGCTGAGCGCGACCTTCGCGACCGGCGCGGTGCTCGGCAACGTGGTCTTCACCGCCGTTGCCCCGAAGGTGCCGAGGTATGCGATCTTCGCGGTGGGTTTCCTGCTCGCCGGTGCGCCCCGGTTCGTGGCACTCGCCTTCCTGGATCCGCTCTGGGCGGTGTACACGGTGTCGTTCGTGGCCGGGCTGTCGATCGCCGCGATCAACCCGATCCTCGGTGCGGTCAGTTACGAACGGATTCCCGCGTCGCTACGGGCCCGGGTGCTCGGGCTGACCCAGGCCGCCGCCTGGGCCGGTATCCCGCTCGGCGGGCTGCTCGGCGGGCTGGCGGTGACCGGGCTCGGGCTGACCGGTGCGGCCGTGGTGTTCGGGGCGGCGTACCTGGCGGTGACCCTGCTGCCGTTCCTCATGCCGGTCTGGCGGGAACTGGACCGACATCCGGGTCCGATCGGGCGGGCCGCCGCTGACGACGTCGAGCTCATCGACGCCGACGGAGCTGCTGAATCGCGCGTTGGTCAGCCAACGAGCCATCGGTGACCGTGGCCACCGCTGGCTCATTGGTCGCCATACCTCAATATTTACTCAAGTCGCATCGATGGCTGGTGACACGGCCGAGTCGCTGTGCCAGGGTCGGCGCCATGATCGAACAAGATGATTCCGGAACAGCCCGTACACGCTCGCGGTGGCGGTCAGGACTGCCGGCATCCGTTATGGCGGCCACCGTCGCCGCTGTCGCCACGACCCTGGCGCTTGCGGCACCGACCTTGGTCATCGCCTCACCGGCGGCGGCTGCGGCGGCGGCTGCCCGCGACGGCGTCTGCGACAGCGGCGAGTTCTGCTACTACTACAACAGCGACGAGGCCGGCTCCGTCTCCGACTTCACCACCTCGGTCGACGACTACGGCACCAGCCAACCTTCCTGCTACGACTTCAAAGGCCCCGGCAACGGGCAGGGCACCTGCGTCAAGAACAACGCCGCCTCGGCCTGGAACCGCTCCAGCAAGACCGCCCGGGTCTACTACAACAGCGGCTACGCCGGCACGTACCAGGACTTCGCCGCGGGCGCCAAGGGCAACCTCAACGCAACGCTGAAGAACAACAACGCCTCGCACCTGCTGATCACAGCTGGCGCGGAATACTACAACACGTACGCCGACGTCGCGACGCTCGGCAACGCGAACAGCTGCTACTCCGCACAGGGATTTGCCGTGGGTTCCACCTACACCTACTCCGCGAAGATCAACGATGCCGGCACCGCGGCGGTCATCTACCGCACCAAGATGAGCGACGGAACCACGACGCTCATGAGCAACGGCGACACCGGGCAAACCTACGCGAATTATCTCGGTCATGCCAATGACATCGTGCTGAGCTCAACTGGCGACAACTATTACATGTTCGTCGTCACCATGAACGCCGACAGCACCAGCCTGGTGAAACTCAGGTACGTAGGAACCACGTACTACAAGGTGGGCAACTACACGATCAAACACAATGGCGCGAACAAGGCCATGTCTGGCGTAAAGATCACCAGCAAGGATGCCAGCAACATAAACTTCCTCTTCAAGAGCGGCCGAACCTTCTACCGGGGCTCACTTCCGCTGAACGCAACCAGCGGCACGATCAACGTGACCAACTCGTTCTACCTGAACATCGAGGACGCACTGGTCAACGGCAGCCCTGTCGCCAACATCACCTCGTACACGACCCAGGGAATCGGTTACTACGGCAACACCCTGTATTACCCGCTGACCAACAAGAACGTCAGCCTCGTGCTTGTCTACCGGAACATCTCTTCCGCCTCCGGCACGATACGGGCGGACGACAACCTGTCTTTCCGAATCACCTCCAGCGCGTACCCTGACCTCTTCGAGATAGAGGGCGTCGGAGTCGCCGGCGGGGACAAGCTCTGGTTCAGCACCAACCGGAGAACGGCGCCGGGCGACACCGCCCACGACGGAGTTCACTACTTCAACGGCTATAGCGCCTCCTAATTCCTGACCGATCCGTACCGTCGGAGTTGGTACGCGAGCCGCCGGCGCCTGCACGGTCGTCGACCCCGATGGTCGGCCTGACTGGCAGGCGCCCCTTCGGGTGCTGGCCGCCGGCGCCAGCGGACAGCGAACGTGGTGGAGACCGCTGGTGTCCCTTCCTTTCAGCCGAGGGGGTCGGCGAGGAGGTGTTCGAAGGCGAGTTCGGCGGCACCGACCAGTGCCGCGTCCTCGCCGAGTTGCGGGGTACGGAGTCGTACCTGCTCCCGGGGCGCCGGCAGGGCCATCGAGTTGAGCCGGCTCCGTACCCGGGCGGCGGCGGCGAGGTAGACGTCCCGGAGGGTGCCGCCGAAGATGACCACACCGGGGTTGAAGACGTTCACCAGGTTCGCCACCCCGAACCCGAGCCAGTCGCCGACCTGTCGGACCGCCGCCTGTGCGTTCGCGTCCCCCCGGGACGCCGCGTCGATCACCCGGGCGACCGCGTCCCGGCCGACGGCGTCGCCCCGCCCGGCGGCCTGCAGCAGGGCGTGCTCGCCGATCTCGGTCTCCCAGCAGCCGTACGAGCCGCACCGGCAGGGCCGGCCGCCCGGCTGGACCACCATGTGGCCGACCTCGCCGGCGTACCCGCCCTGGCCGGTCAGCCGACGGCCGCCGACGATGATGCCGGCGTCGATGCCGACGTCCCGGTGCAGGAAGACGACGTTGTCGTAGCCGGCGGCGGCGCCGCGGACGTGTTCGGCGACGGCGCTGGCGTCGGCGGCGTTGCTGATCAGGAGCGGCCGGTCGGCGGAGAGCGCCTCACCGAGTACGGCCTCCAGCGGGGGCGGCGGCTCCGGCCGGTCGCCGCGACCGCCGTCCTGGTCCGGTTGGCGTGCCGTGGGTACGGCGGTGCCGGGGCGGCTCGGACAGCCACCGTCCTGTTCCGGTTGGCGTGCCGTGGGTACGGCTCCGGTGGTTGCCGGGTGGGTGCTCCCCGGCGGCCGATGCTCCGACTGACGCAGTCGACCGCCGACGGCGACACCGCTGCCGACGTGGACGGAGCCGTCGGCGACCGCCTGGTGCATCTCCTTCAGGAAGCCGGTCAGCACCGGCAGCGCCTCCGCCGGGCGCAGACCCGGAGGCCGGTCGGCCTGTCGCCGGTCCAGTACCACGCCACCCAGCCCGATCCGGGCCGCGCGGAGTCGGTCCACCTCGATGCTGTACGCGTACGCGAAGACCCGGGCCGACTCGGGCCGGACGACCAGCGACGGTCGTCCGGCCCGGCCGGTCTCCCGGGGGGCCTGCTCGCTGACCAGGCCAGCGGCGGCGAGCTCGGCGGTGAGCGCGCCGATGGTGCTCCGGTTGAGGCCGAGCGCGGTGGTCAGCTCCGCGCGGGAGGTGGCACCGTGCACGTGGACGTACCGCAGCAGGGCGCCGAGATTCTGCCGTCGAATCTCCTCCTGACTCGGCCCCGCGCGCATCGTTCCCCTTATCGGTTACCGGTCGCGGTGGCTCGGCGACGGGACAGCGCGTCGACGCTGGCGGCGGCCAGCAGCACCAGACCGGTGAAGACGAACTTGACCCCGGAGCTGACGTTCATCAGAGCCATGCCGTTGTCGATGACCGCGATCACGGCGCCACCGAGCACCGCGTCCAGCACCCGTCCCTTGCCTCCGAACAGGCTGGTGCCACCGATCACCGCCGCGCCGACAGCGTAGAGCAGGACGTTGCTTCCGCCGGTGTTGGCATCGACCGAACCGCCCCGGCTGGCCGCGATGATGCCACCGACCGCGGCCATCGAGGAGCAGATGACGAACACCGAGATGCGGATCCGGTCCACGTTGATGCCGGCCCGACGGGCCGCCTCGCGGTTGCCGCCGACCGCGTAGATGTGCCGGCCGTACGCGGTCCGGTGCAGGACGAAGGTCCAGACGACCAGCAGCACGATGATGATCGGTACGACGATCGGTACGCCCCGCAGCGAGATGAGCCGGTTGTGCCCGCGTTCCAGGTTGAGGATGTGGACGGCGATCCCGGCGATCAGCGCCAGTCCACCGATCCGGGCCAGCACGATCGCGAGCGGCTCCACGGCCAGCCCGCGTGCGGTGCGGTTGCGGTAGCGGAGCAGTTGCGCCAGTGCGTAGCCGCCGATCCCGAGCGCCGCCAGGCTCCAGCCGAGCCAGACCGGCATGTTGCGGATCTCGATGGCCCGGATCACCTCGTCGTGCACCGAGACGTTGGTGCCGCCCTTGATGAGCAGCAGGACAACACCCTGGAAGCCGAGGAAGGCGGCGAGGGTGACCACGAAGGACGGGATGCCGACCTTCGCTACCAGGAGCCCGATGACCAGGCCGATGACCACGCCGGTGACGATCGCGGCGAGTACGGCGACGTACCAGGGGAAGCCGCGCAGCGTGACCATCTGGGCCAGTACGGCGGCGCAGACTCCGCTGGCGTAGCCGGCCGAGAGGTCGATCTCGCCGAGCAGCAGGACGAAGACGAGGCCCATCGCGATCACCGTGGTCGCGGCGCCCTGGGTGAAGAGGTTGGCGAAGTTGCCCTCGGTGAAGAAGTTGTCGTGCAGGGTGGAGAAGATCAGGCAGAGCACGAGCAGCCCGAGGACCGCCGGCAGGGCGCCCATGTCGCCACCGCGTACCCGGGCCAGGTAGTTCCGGAGGTGGCCGCCGACCGTGGGGGCCGGAGCGGCCGGCACGTCGGCCGGCTTCGCCCCGATCGTGGTGGGGGTGCTCATCTGTCGGCTCCTGCGGTCGTCGCGGTGGGAGGGGTGTCGTCCGGGGCGGCGCCGTCGCCGTCACCGGCGTGCTCGGCACCGCCGTTGGTGCCGTTACCGTTGCCGTTCTCCCCGGTGAGGCCGAGGCCGCCACTGCGGCCGGCGGTGATCAGCTCGACCACCTGGGCGTGGGTGACCTCGCTGGTCCGCAGTTGGGCGACCAGTTGTCCGAGGTAGAGCATGGCGATCTGGTCGGAGACGGCGAAGACGTCGTTCATGTTGTGCGAGATCAGCACCACCGCGAGCCCGTTGTCGGCGAGCCGGCGTACGAGTTCGAGGACCTGGGCGGTCTGCGCGACGCCGAGCGCGGCGGTCGGCTCGTCGAGGATGACGACCCGGCTGTTCCAGAGCACCGCCTTGGCGATCGCGACGGTCTGGCGTTGCCCGCCGGAGAGGCTGGAGACGTGCTGGCGCAGGGACTTCACGGTACGGACGGAGAGGCCGGCCAGGGTATCGGCGGCCATCTGCTCCATGGTGGGGTCGTCCAGGACGAGACCGCGGCGCTTTTCCCGACCGAGGAACATGTTCTGCACGATGTCGAGGTTGTCGCAGAGCGCGAGATCCTGGTAGACGACCTCGATGCCCAGGCTGGCGGCGTCCCGGGGGCTGTTGATGTGCACCGGTCGACCGTCGAAGATGACCTCACCGCCGTCCGGCGGATGGATGCCGCTGATGCATTTGACCAGGGTGGACTTGCCGGCGCCGTTGTCGCCGACGAGTGCGGTGACCTCGCCCGCGTGCACGGTGAGGTCGACGGCGCGCAGGACCTGTACGGGACCGAAACTCTTGTCGATCCCGCGCAGCTCCAGCAGGGGTGTCGCGGACACGGTGGTCTCCTTCGCAAGGGGGTGTCCGATCGCGGGTCCGGTCAGGGGTCCGGTCGATCGTGGTCCCGCCGTTGGGGCGCGCCGACGGCGGGCGTGGGTGGCCTGTGCCGACGCGTCGCGACCGACGGGGATCCGGACGAGCGGCGCCACCGGTGTGGGTGCACACCGGCGGCGCCGCCTGTCAGCGGGCCGGCTGGGCCGACATCATCGGAGGATCAGCTGATGCCGGCCTCGGTGCAGAGGGTGGCGAACTTGTCGGCGCAGAGCTCGTCCTTGGTGACGTAGCCGTCCGCGACGACGTCCTTGACGTTGTCCTTGTAGATCGCCTTCGGTTCGAGCAGCACCGACGGGACGTCCCGGTTGCCCTGCGGGTCCTTCACCGTCTGGCTGGTCTGCTTCCGCTCGCCCTTGGCCAGCGCGATCGCCAGTTCGGCGGCGGCGTCGGCCTCCTGCTTGACCGCCTTGTAGACGGTCATGCACTGGTCGCCGGCGAGGATGTTCTGCAGGCCCTGCACGCTGGCGTCCTGGCCGGTCACCGGGACCTTGCCGTTCAGCTTGTTCTTCTTCAGGATCGAGATGGCCGAGTTGCCCAGCGTGTCGTTCGCGGCGAGCACACCGTCGATCTTGCCGTTCTGCTGGGTCACCATCTGCTCGAAGATGGTGGTCGCCTGGGCACCGTCCCAGCCGGGCACCCACTGGTCCGGGCCCTTGACGTACTCCTTGGCGTCGTACTTGGCCTTGAGCACGCCCTCGTAGCCGTTCTTGAACAGCGTGGCGTTGTTGTCGGTCTCGGCGCCGTTCAGCGTCGCGATGACGGGGTTCTGGACGTTCTTCTCGGTCAGGCACTTGACCAGGCCCTCGCCCTGGAGTTGGCCGACCTTCACGTTGTCGAAGCTGACGTAGTACTCCGCCGAGCCGCCCAGGGTCAGCCGGTCGTAGTCGATGGTCAGCACGCCCTGGCTCTTGGCCTTGTCCAGGACCGCCTTGCCGGTGCCGGAGTCCAGGTTGACGATCATGAGCACGTTCACGCCGTTGGTCATCATCTGCTCGGCGATGGTCTGGAACTGCGCCTTGTCGTTCTGGGCGTTCTGGATCGTGTAGTCGACGCCGGCGGCCTTGAACGCGGCCTCCAGGTACCTGCGGTCCGCGGTCTCCCAGCGGTCGGAGGAGGCGCTGTCCGGAAGGATGACGCCGATCTTCGGCTTCGCGGTCTCACCGCCGCTGCCGGAGTCGTCGCCACAGGCGGCGAGGCCACCCGTGGTCAGCAGGCCGACTGCGGCGATGGTGAGGATCCCTCTGCGCATTGCACGGGTCCTTTCGGGGTGGGTGGTGTCTCAGGTCGGGCTGTGCGGTGGTACCCCGATCGGACCGACGCCCCGGATGGGTGGCCGTCGGTCCGCCTCACTTTTGTTGTGTCCGGCAACGTATGGCGCCCGAGGTCACCGGGGCAAGAGAACCACGGCGATGAGTTTGTTGGAGGCGATAACAATTCGGCAACGTGGCCGACATCCCGGGCGGGAGACACCAAGCCGACGGGGTGGGTAGGGGCGGGGTGCGGTGCGGTGCGGAGTCGACCGCGACGACGGCCGGCCCGGGACGACCGGGCTCTCAGCCGGCGGTGGCCAGCGGTGCGGTGCGCGCGGCGGTGAGCCGGATCAGATCCGCCGGACTGATCTCCAGTTGGAGCCCCCGGCGACCGGCCGAGACGTAGACCGTGGCGAACCGCTCGGCGGAGGCGTCGACCACGGTGGGCAGTCGTTTGCGCTGGCCGAGCGGGCTGATTCCACCCCGGACGTAACCGGTGGTCCGTTCGGCCAGGGCGCGGTCGGCCAGCGCGGCCCGCTTGCCACCCACCGCCGAGGCCAGCGACTTGAGGTCCAGCTCGCCGGTGACCGGTACGACCGCCACGGTCAACCCGCCGTCGACCTCGGCGACCAGCGACTTGAAGACCCGTTCCGGCGGTACGCCGAGCGCGGCGGCCACCTCGGCACCGTAGTTCGGGGTGTCCGGGGCGACGTCGTACGGGTGCAGCGTGTGCGGCACCCGCTGCCGGGTCAGCAGCGCGGTCGCCGGAGTCCCCTTGCCCGCCACGGCCGTACCCTACCGCCGCCCGTGCCGGGGCCGGCGCCGGCGGGCCCTGCCGGTCGGTCGTCCCCGGAGATCCGGCCGCGATGGCGGCCGGCGGCGGAGCCTGGGCGTTGCGTCCCGGCGATAGCATTCGTTTCGCCAGGGTTCGATGTCAGCCGATGGCTGACGTTCGGAAGGGGTGAACGTGCTGGGGGACGAGGACCTCGACGCCGCCGAACATTGGGTCGACAACTGGGAGTCGGGGTTGGCGGAGCGGCTGCGGCAGACCCGTGAGCTGTCCCAGCGGGTGTCGGAGTTGACCGTGACCGTGCACAGCGATGACGGGCTCGTCGAGATGACGGTCGGATCGTCGGGTGCGGTCACCGGCCTCCGGCTGGACGAGAGGATCCGCCGTCAGCCGGCGGACCGGACCGCAGAGCAGATCCTCGCCGTGCTGCGGCAGGCGACGACCGAGCTGGCCGCCCAGGTCGCCCGGGTCACCGAGGAGACCGTCGGCACCGACAACGAGACCGGCCGGGCCGTGATCGCGTCGTTCACCCGCCGAATCGTGTCGGACGATGGGCACGACCATGGCCGCCGGTGACGACTTCCGGGTCACCGCCGCCGATCTGCGCGCGCACGCCGGCCACCTCGACCAGGTGGCGGACGATCTGGCGACGGCCAAGCAGGCCGGCGACACGACCACGCCGGGACCCGAGGCGTACGGCCGGCTCTGCGTGATCGTGCCGATGCTGCTCGGGCGTCTGCAGTCGGTCCTGACGGACGGCATCGAGGCGGCGGTGCAGTCGGTGCGGGACACCGGCGGACGGGTGCGTTCGGCAGCTGACGACTACCGGGCGACCGACGAGGCCAGTTCGGCCAAACTCGACCGGATCCGAGGGCCGCGATGAGCGTCAACCCGCTGGTGGCGACGCCGGAGAACGTCTCGCCGAGTCCGTGGTCCGGAATCTGGATCGCCGAGGACATCGAACTGCTCATCCAGGGCATCGAGAACGGCAGCTGGGTCGACGGCATCCTCGGCGGCGTCAGCGCCGGGTTGGACGCTCTCGCCCTGGTCAGCGACCCGGCCGGTGTCCTGCTGCAGTACGGCATCGCCTGGTTGATCGAACACGTCAAACCGTTGAGCGAGGCGCTGGACTGGCTGGCCGGTGACCCGGCGCAGATCGCCGCGTACGCCCAGACCTGGCGCAACGTGGCTGGCTCACTGCGGGAGAGCACCGCGGAGCTCGCCCAGCAGGTCCGGATGGACGTCTCCGACTGGACGGGTAGTGCCGGGGACGCCTACCGCGCGTGGGCGAAGGAGCAGCAGGACGCGATCTCCGGCCTCGCCAAGGCCGCCGACACGATGGCTGTCGCAACCGAGAGCGCGGGTCAGCTGATCGCCGGAGTGCGGACGATGGTCCGGGACGCGATCGCCGCGCTGGTCTCCAGACTCGTGGTCTACGCCGCCGAACTACTGGCCACCGGCGGGCTCGCCGCCCCGGTGGTGGTGGAGCAGGCGGTCACCCTCATCGCCTCCTGGGGTGCGAAGATAGCCCGCTGGCTGCGCGCCCTGTTGAGCAGCCTGCGGAAGTTCGCCTCCTTTGTCGGCCGCCTCGACGAACTCGTCGCGGCCCTGAAGAAGATCCTGGAGCGGTTGCGTAGAGGTCTCGGTAAAGGAGGTGGGAAGGGCACCACCAACCCTTCGAAGAAGCCCGACCCCAACGCCAAGCCGCGCGGCGAACGGACCGAGGCGCACCCGACCAGGAAGAAGGACCGAGGGCTGCGCCGGGAGAACGAATCGGCCGACACCCTCGCTGAGAACGGCTACGACGTCGAGCAGAATCCGCCTCCCAAACCGAACGGCAAGGAGCCGGACTACAAAATTGAAGGAGAATATTTCGACTGTTTCGCTCCGGATTCCGATAAGCTCGACCAGATTCGCAAGGGGATCAGCCGGAAAGTAGCCGATGGGCAGGCTGATCGGATCATCCTGAACCTCGACGACTGTCCGCGTTCTGCAGAGGAAATCGCGGAGATACTACGGCGTAAGCCTATCGAAGGGCTACAGGAGATCAAGGTCATCAAAGATGGCGAAGTTATCCAGTTCTATCCGTTCGACTAGTGGGTTGGACGCCTCCTCATGGCATTGGAATACGTGCTGTACGCCTCTGCGGATGTCACCACCGAAGAGCTTCTCTCGTTCATGGCGAACGCGACCGGCGGTGAGATCTCAGGTAACTACGTCCGACGGGGTGCCCTCGACGTGACCGCCTACCGGGATGATCCGGATGATCCGGCCCCGGTCGCCGAGATGCTCGGGTTCACACACCGGGTCACCGCGACGTACCGGCTCTCGAACCGGGCGACCCCCGATGCACGTGACGAAGCGGCCCGGGTGATGATTCGGTCGGCGCTGACCTTCTTCGCCCACTATCCAGCCGATGGCGTGCTCCTGTTCAACGACTCGCGGATCATCCTGCAGCGGCTGAACGGGCCCGTGGTCGTCGACCATGAGTGGGAGGACTGGACGGACGTGCCGGGCATGCGGCAGCTGATCGCCGGGATCGAGACCCGCCGTCTGGCCCAGCCGTTGCTCTGAACCGCGCCTTCCACGACACGCCTGCTCCGCCGGAACGGCACTGACCGGACCAGTAGGGCGGTCAGTTGTCGAGACCGGCCGCCCGGGCCATGTGGTCGGCGTACCAGGTCGGCCAGTCGGGGTCCTCGTGGCCGAGTTCCGCCTCGTACCGGCCGTGTGCGTCGGAGGCGTCGCGCAACGCCGCGGTCAGCTGCTCCCGGGAGTCGTAGACGACGTGGCTGATCCGTCCCGGCATCCGGCTGGTGACCTCCTGGAGGACAAAACCGTTGCCGTCCGGGTCCTGGAACGACAGGAACGACGCGTACGACTTCCGCTCCGGATCCGGGCCGGCGACCCGGTTGCGGTCGCCGGCGTGGTGGAACGCGCCATCGGCGTCGTGGAAGACCTCGCTCACCTCGATCCCCCGGGCGACGAGCTTCGCCCGGGCCGCGTCGATGTCGTCGACGACCAGGTGGACGCCCTGGGCCGAGCCGGGCGTGGCGTCGGTGATCCCGCTGCCGATGGTGATCGAGGCGGTCGAGCCGGGCGGGGTGAACTGGACGACCCGGAAGCCGTCCGGGCCGGCGAAGTCGATGTCCTCCCGGAAGCCGAGCCGGGTGTAGAACTCCTTGGCCCGGTCGACGTCGGTGACCGGCAGTACGACGATCTCGAGTTTGAGGTCCATGGTCCGCAGCTCCTCCGCTGTCCGTCCGCCGTGCGACGCGACGGCTGTCCGCCCGCCCGGCGACGGCTGTCCGCCCGCCCGGCGACGGCTGTCCGTCCGCCCTGTGACGGTCGCGTCGCCAGCACCGGAATCCCTGCCATCCGCCCCGGTCAAACGTGCGGGGGAGGACCCGATCGGGGGACGGTCAGCGGACCGGGTGGCAGAGCAGCACGGTCGGCGCGTCGGCGACCCGGGTGAGCACCAGGCTGGCTGACTCCGGACCGCTCAGCCGCAGGTCGCGGCGGAGCCGTTCCGGTTCCAGCGCGGAACCGCGCTTCAGGATCTCCACCCGGCCGACCGCCCGGTCCCGGAGTAGGGCGCGGAGCCGCTTGAGCGAGAACGGCAGCACGTCGACCACCTCCAGACAGCGGGCGTACGGGGTCGGCACGGCGCGGTCGGCGTAGACGTACGCGATCTCCGGGTCGGCGAGGGTGCCGTCGACGGTGTCGGCGAACTGGGCGACCAGGTGGGAGCGGACCACCGCGCCGTCCGGGTCGTACAGGTAGCGGCGGACCGGGCCGACCGGTGCCCGGCCCGTCCCGGGGCCGGTGAGGTCGTGGGCCACCGGGCCGGCCAGCACCGTCGCCCGGCGGGGTACGTCGGCGAGCGGGCCGCACCAGACGGCCGCCTCGACCAGGTCGCCGTCGACGCTGACCCACTCGGCCTCCGCCCCGGCCGGCAGCACCGCGTGGTCGATGCCCGGGGCGACCTTGAAGACCGTCCGGGGCACCCGTTCGGCGAGCCCGAGCAGGAAGTCCCAGGGCGGCGAGTAGGCGGCCGGGTCGAAGACCCGGCGACCGGTGCCGGCCCGGCGTCGGGCCGGGTCGCAGAAGACCGCGTCGACCGGGTCGCCGCCGAACCGGGTGGCGCCGAACCGGGTGACGTCGAACTGGGTGACGTCGAACCGGGTGGCGTCGCCGGTGGTGACCGTGAACCGGTCGGCCACCCCGGTCGCCTCGGCGTTCGCGGCGGCCATCGCCGCGGTCAACGGGTCGGCCTCCACGCCGTACACCCGGATGCCGGTCCGGGCGGCGGCGATGGCGTCCGCGCCGAGACCGCAACCGACGTCGACCATGGTGCGGACCCCGGCGGCGCGTAACCGGGCGGCGCGGCGTGCCGCGACCGGGCCCCGGGTGGCCTGTTCCAGCCCGGCCCGGGTGAAGTACATCCCGGCGGCGTCCGGTCCGAACTTGCCGACCGCCCGGCGGCGCAGCTCGGCCTGGGTGAGCGCGGCGGCGGCCAGGCCGGCGGGGACGCCGGCGGCCCGCAGCGTGGCCGCCGCGAGCAGCGGATCACCGTCGGTCAGTTTCGCCGCCGTGGCCAGCGCGGTCTCCCCGTCCGGGGTACGCAGGGCAGCCAGCAGGTCGAGATCCACCGGCTCATTGTGGCGGTCCGGCCCTGGCGGGTGCCCCACCGGAGTGTGTCGGGTTGGCACTCTCCTTGACGGAGTGCTAGTTGCCGGCATAACCTCCGGTTAGCACTCTCAAGCCGAGGGTGCCAGTTTCCGGGCTCCGGTCCGGAGGCTGAACGCCAGGCGGACCGGCACCCGCGACGACGGACCCGCCCGGTGGCATGTGGCAGATCAACGCCGGTCGGCGTGCCGACCGGCACAGAAACCAAGTACCCCAGGAGGGTATGCCCGTGACTACCGCGACCAAGGTTGCGATCAAGCCGCTCGAGGACCGGATCCTGGTCCAGGCGAACGAGGCTGAGACGACCACGGCGTCGGGCATCGTGATCCCCGACACCGCCAAGGAGAAGCCGCAGGAGGGCACCGTCCTCGCTGTCGGCCCGGGCCGCGTCGACGACAAGGGCAACCGGATCCCGGTTGACGTCAAGGTCGGCGACACGGTCATCTACTCGAAGTACGGCGGCACCGAGGTCAAGTACGCCGGCGAGGAGTACCTGGTGCTCTCCGCCCGCGACGTCCTCGCCGTCATCGAGAAGTGATCTGACCGATCCAGTGACGCTGCCCCGGACCGGCCCCGCCGGGCCGGGGCAGCGCTGCGTGAAGGGACTTTGTTAACAGATGGCGAAGATCCTGAGCTTCTCGGACGACGCCCGGCACCTGCTCGAGCACGGTGTCAACACGCTCGCGGACACGGTCAAGGTCACTCTCGGCCCGCGCGGGCGCAACGTCGTCCTGGACAAGAAGTTCGGTGCTCCGACGATCACCAACGACGGCGTGACCATCGCCAAGGAGATCGAACTCAGCAACCCGTACGAGAACCTCGGCGCGCAGCTGGTCAAGGAGGTGGCGACGAAGACCAACGACGTCGCCGGCGACGGGACCACCACCGCGACCGTGCTCGCCCAGGCGCTGGTCCGGGAGGGCCTGCGCAACGTCGCGGCCGGTGCCGGCCCGGCCTCGCTCAAGCGGGGCATCGACGCGGCCGCCGCGAAGGTCTCCGAGGCGCTGCTGGAGAAGGCGGTCGAGGTCGGCGGCCGGGAGTCGGTGGCGAACGTCGCCACCATCTCCGCCCAGGACGCCACCATCGGCAACCTGATCGCCGAGGCGATGGAGAAGGTCGGCCGGGACGGTGTGATCACCGTCGAGGAGGGCTCCACCCTCGCCACCGAGCTGGAGGTCACCGAAGGCCTGCAGTTCGACAAGGGCTTCATCTCGCCGAACTTCGTCACCGACACGGAGGCGCAGGAGGCGGTCCTCGACGAGCCGTACATCCTGATCACCACCCAGAAGATCTCCTCGATCGAAGAGCTGCTGCCGCTGCTGGAGAAGGTCGTCCAGACCGGCAAGCCGCTGCTGATCGTCGCCGAGGACGTCGAGGGCCAGGCGCTCTCCACCCTGGTGGTCAACTCGATCCGCAAGACCCTGAAGGTCTGCGCGGTGAAGGCGCCCGGCTTCGGTGACCGCCGCAAGGCGATGCTGCAGGACATGGCGATCCTCACCGGTGGCGAGGTGGTCGCCCCCGAGCTCGGCTACAAGCTCGAGTCGGTCGGCCTCGAGGTGCTGGGCAGCGCCCGGCGGATCGTGGTCGACAAGGACAACACCACCGTGGTCGACGGCCGTGGCCGGGACACCGAGGTCACCGACCGGATCACCCAGATCCGCAAGGAGATCGAGGCCTCGGACTCCGACTGGGACCGGGAGAAGCTGCAGGAGCGGCTGGCCAAGCTCTCCGGCGGGATCGCCGTGATCAAGGCCGGTGGGGCGACCGAGGTCGAGATGAAGGAGCGCAAGCACCGCATCGAGGACGCGATCTCCGCCACCAAGGCCGCGGTCGAGGAGGGCACCGTGCCCGGCGGCGGCGCCGCGCTGACCCAGATCGTCTCGGTGCTCGACGGTGACCTGGGCCTGACCGGCGACGAGAAGGTCGGGGTGTCGATCGTCCGCAAGGCGCTCGTCGAGCCGCTGCGGTGGATCGCGCAGAACGCCGGACACGACGGCTACGTGGTCGTGCAGAAGGTCGCCGAGAGCGGCTGGGGCACCGGCCTGGACGCCGCCAACGGTGAGTACGTCGACCTGGTCAAGTCCGGCATCATCGACCCGGTCAAGGTGACCCGCAACGCGGTCACCAACGCCGCCTCGATCGCCGGCCTGCTGCTCACCACCGAGAGCCTGGTGGTGGAGAAGCCGGAAAAGGCCGAGCCGGCCGCCGACGGCCACGGGCACGGTCACGGCCACGGCCACCAGCACGGCCCCGGCTTCTGACCTGACGCCCCCGCGGCCCGGCGACCCCCGACGGGGTTGACGACGTCGCGGACCGGCACCGCCGGACAACCGACAAGATCCGCGTGCTCAGGGGTACGGCCCCGGAGCGCCGCCACCCCGGCGGCGTTCCCCGGGACCGCCCTGGCCACGCGGATCTGTCGTCTGTCGGTCACCTCCCGCCCGTGGGGCGGTTGTTCCTCGTGGTGCCCGTCGGCCGGTTGTTCCTCGTGGTGCCCGTCGGCCAGTTGTTACGGAACACTTATCGCCGTTGCGGCCCGCTACCAGGCGGATCGGTCGGCCGGCGACACTGGTGCGGTGAGCACCACCTCGGGGCAGGACCCCGACAGCACCGAGCCGTCGCCTCAGCAGCCGGCAGGCTCCGGGCCGCCGGCGTCGGGACGACCGTCGTCCGGATCGCGGCCATCCGGGGCGGGATGGTTCGCCGCCCTGGCCGGGGTGACCAGCGCCGCCGTGGCGGTCGGCAGCGCCGAGGCGGTGGCGGTACTGACCGGCCCGCGTTCCGCGCCGCTGGTCGCGGTCGGCGGCGCCGTGGTCGACCTCGCCCCCGCACCCCTCAAACAGTTCGCCACCGACGTCTTCTACGTCTACGACAAGATCGCCCTGCTGATCGGCACCGCCGTGCTCCTCGGCGGGTTCGCGGCACTGATCGGGCTGGTCGCGATCCGCTCCCTGCGGCTCGGGTACGCCGGCGTCGGGGCCTTCGCCGTACTCGGTGCGGTGGCGGCGCTGACCCGACCCGGCGCCGGCCCGGCCGCCGTACTGCCCGCACTGATCGGCGCCGCCCTGGCCGCCGGACTGCTCCGACTCCTCCTCGCCGGCCCGCTCGGCGCCCCGCTGCTCCGGACCCCGAACGGCGAGACTCCGCCGGGCCGGGCTCCGACCGACCGGCCTGCCGCGGCCGGCGTGGACCGGGAGGGGCGGCGGCGGTTCCTGACCGGCGTCGGATACGCCCTCGGGGCGGCGGCGGTCGCCGGCTTCGGCGGGCGTTGGGCCGCCACCCGGCGCGGGGTCACCGAGGCCCGCTCGGCGGTACGACTGCCCGCCCCGGCCAGCCCGGCCCCGCCGGTGCCGCCCGGCGCCGAACTGGGCGTGCCGCAACTGTCGTCGTACGTCACGCCGAACCGGGACTTCTACCGGATCGACACCGCGCTGGCCGTACCGCAGGTGGATCCGGAACGGTGGCGGCTGCGGATCCACGGTCGGGTCCGCAACCCGATCACGCTCAGCTACGCCGACCTGCTCGCCCGCCCGATGATCGAACGGCACATCACCCTGGCCTGCGTCTCGAACGAGGTCGGCGGCGACCTGATCGGCAACGCCCGCTGGCTCGGCGTACCGCTCGGTCCGCTGCTCGCCGAGGCGGGACCGCTGGACGGCGCGGACCAGGTGGTGGGGCGCTCCGTCGACGGCTGGACCTGCGGCAGTCCGACCTCGGTGCTCACCGACGGCCGGGACGCGATGCTGGCGGTCGGCATGAACGGCGAGCCGCTGCCGATCGAGCACGGCTTCCCGGTCCGGGTCGTGGTGCCCGGCCTGTACGGCTACGTCTCCGCCTGCAAGTGGGTGGTGGAACTGGAGCTGACCAGCTTCGCCGACTTCGACGCGTACTGGGTGCCCCGGGGCTGGTCGGCGCAGGGACCGATCAAGACCCAGTCCCGGATCGACACCCCCCGTGGCGGCCGGCCGGTGACCGCCGGCCCGGTCACCGTCGCCGGGGTCGCCTGGGCGCAGCACACCGGCATCCAGCGGGTGGAGGTACGGGTCGACGACGGGGACTGGCAGCCGGCGACGCTGGCCACCACGGTCTCCACCGACACCTGGGTGCAGTGGTCGTGGCGCTGGACCGCGACCCCGGGCGACCACACCCTCCAGGTACGGGCCACCGACGCCACCGGCGCGGTGCAGACCGGGCAGCGGCGTCCGGTCGACCCCGACGGGGCCACCGGCTGGCACACCGTCCAGGTGACGGTCCGCTGACCTGATCAGCGGATACGGAAGGGCCCCTTCCACGTCACCGGCTGTCGTCCGGCGACGGGAAGGGGCCCGTCCTGGTGTGCTCAGCGGCCGCCCGGCTGGGTCACGCCGTTCACCGTCAGGGTGTACGGCGCGAACTGCCCGACCTGCTCGGTCGGCTCGTCGTACGAGACGATCGCGACGACCTGCGGGAAGAGCAGCAGCGGGGCCAGTTCGAGCAGGCCCAGCTTGACGCCGTTCTTGGTGCTGTAGTCACGCTGCAGCACGATCGAGTGCTTCGCGTCGATGCCGATCAGCCGCAGGTTCCAGCCCGCCACCGTGGTCGGCTTGACCTCGGTGATCGAGTCGAACGGGGTGAGGCTGGCGCCGTCGCTGAGCGTGGTGCCGCCGACGGCGATGTCGTCGATCTTCCAGCCGCCCTCGTTGACGCCGCCGTCGCTGACGTACTGGAAGCCGAGCAGGATCGACGTGCCGGCGTACGCCGAGAGGTCGAACCGGTGCGTCTCGAACCCGTTGGTGGTGCCGTTGAGGGCGGGACCACGCGGCCCGTCGACGGTCCGGTCACCGGGGATCGCGGTGTACGTGGTGCCGCCGTCGGTGGAGACGATCACGTAGCCGTAGTCGTAGCCCGCCTCGGCGCCGTACTTGGCGGCGAAGGTCAGGGTCGGGTCGGCGGTCGGCACGGTCACCTTCACGACCGCGCTGGCGTCGGTGTTGTTCTCGTTGCCGGAGAAGAGCACCGGGTTGCCGGGCCGGTCCGGGTCGTCGCTGGTGACGGTCCAGGCCAGCGGTACGGGCGGCAGCGTCCTGTCGCCGGTGAACTTCAGCGACCGCAGGTCGGAGCCCTTCAGCACCTGGCCCTTGGCGTCGAACAGCGGCAGGTAGTCGGCGCCGTTCGGGGCCGCGCCGGGGGTGGCGTAGGCGGCCGGGTTGGCCAGGTTCACCGTCGAGTTGAGGCTCGCCGAGGTGACCTTCTTCTTGCTGGTGCCGAGGGTGATCCCGAGCCGGCTGTTGCCGACGATCCGGTCGGTCAGCACCATCGTCTGGTAGTCGTGCAGGAACTCGTCGATGTGCTTCTCGCCCTTGGGCTTGAGCAGCGCGGCCACACTGGCCAGGCCCTGCCGCTCACCGTCGCGGTGCAGCTGGGTGAGGATGTCGGCGCCGAACCGGTCCTTCAGGTAGAGCATGAACTCGTACGCGTTGCCGTAGTCGGCCAGCACCGCGGTCGGGTTCGGCGACTCGCCCCACAGGGTCAGCGAGTTCTCCGGCCCGCCGCAGTCCCGCGGGTTCGGGTTGTACGGCGTCTTCACCGTGCCGAAGCCCTGGAAGCAGGCGAGGTGGCCGTCGTAGCCGTACTCCTCGACCGTCTTGGTGCCGTCGACGTAGCCGACCAGCGTCTGGGCGTAGTCGGAGAGGCCCTCGTTGATCCAGGCGGTCTCGGCCGGGTCGGTGTAGTACTGCAGCAGGTGCTGCCACTCGTGGGCGAAGGTGCCCTCGTAGCTGTGCGGCCGGGCGGGGCGGCTGGTGCACGGGTCGCTCGTCGGCTCGTCGGCCGGCGCGGCACCGGTGCGGTGCGCCCAGTCGAACGCGTCGATCGTCATGATGTTGCGGTCGAAGTACTCGTTCAGCTGGCTGGAGAAGAAGCCGGCGATGTACGAGCTGGCGGCGGGGAAGTCGTAGAAGTTGTCGTCCCGCACGTTGTCGACCAGGGTGACGGTCCGGTCGCCGTACCCGGTGAAGTCGCCGGCGATCAGGGCGTTGGTGCCGTCCCGGTCCGGCGGCGTGCTGAAGGCCGCGGTCTCCTTCGGGTACATGTTCGTGTCGAACTCGGTGACCAGCGACGTGACCTGGGCGTCGGTGACCTCGGTGGTGCCCGGGACGGCGTTGCGGCAGTCGCCCTCGGGGAAGGCGAGGTCCTCCGCGACCCAGACCTCGATCTTCTGGCCGATCGCCCGGAGCGTGTAGTTCTTCAGGTACAGCGAGCCGTCGGTGTCGTCGCGGGCCGGCCACGAGCGGACCGTGCCGACCGGCGGGGTCTCGACGGCGACGCTGGCCCGGCGGGCGTTGCGCTGCGGGGCGTACGCCCGCTGGTCGAGCGTCTTGCCGTCGAAGGTGAACTTGTCGCTGGTCAGCCCCATCCGCGGTTCGCCGGGGGAGGCCGGCCGGACGGTCGCCGCCGGGGTGGGCGCCGCACCGGCCGACGTCGGTACGGCGATCAGGGCGAGACCGGGTACGAGGGTCATCGCACCGGTCGCCGCCAGGACGCGTTGTCGTGTCGTCAAGGGTGTTCCTCCTGGCCATGACCCGGTTCGCGTACCGGGTCGGACAAGTTGATCTTATGGCCAGTTGATCACCATGGCGTTACGACGAAAGGTGCGGAAGATAACCGAACGCCCGTGGCCCCGCCGGTTGACGGGGCCACGAAGACACGGTGAGATGCCGGCGACCGGTCAGGCCGAGCGCTGCTCCGGCACGGTGGACCGGAACGGGCGGCCCAGCCGGGCCTCCAGGCGGCCGACGTCGACCCGGCTGCGCCGGCGGTCGGCCAGATCCTCCCAGCCGACGGCGAGCAACCGGAGCCGCTCGGACTCGCTGAACCCGCCCCAGACGCCGTACGGCTCCCGTACCGTCAGGGCGTGCGCGGCGCACTCGGCGCGGACCGGGCAGGTCCCGCAGACCGCCTTGGCGCCGGCCTCCCGACGGCTGCGCGACGATCCCCGCTCGCCGTCCGGGTGGAAGAACTGGGCGGTGTCGCGTCCCCGGCAGGCGCCGAGGCGCTGCCAGTCCCAGAGATCGACGATCGGCCCAGGCAGCCTGCGTACGTTCGACATCAGCACCCTCCCTCCGCGCGGCACCGCGTGACAACACAGCCGGGTCGGAGTCCGGGCGGCGGGCCGCGCAGGCGCACCGATCCGACCTAGGGCCTCCCGGTACCCCGCCCGTCGACGGCTCACACGTAACTGATCGCGAAGTTCTTCCCCCAGTCGCGCCCCGTGGGGCGAATCGTCCAAAAAGTTTGTGGTTCATCCGTGGAAACTCATCATGATCATTCGTTGCCGTGGTCTCCTCGTTGCGGAGAGGAGGGAAGCAGCGTGCGTACCGTGCTTGTCTGCGTCCGGACCCCGCTCGCCGCGCAGAACGTCGCGGCCGCGGCAGCCCGGCTCGGGGTCGCCTCGGCGGTCCGTACCGCGGTGTCCGATCCCGAGGCGATGCTGCGGCTCGCCGAACGTCCGGTGGACGTGGTGCTCGCCGACACCGCCCTCACCCGCCCGGACAGCGTCGGATTCACCCGGCGGGTCCTGGCCCGCTCACCCGGAGCGGCGATCCTGCTGCTCGGGACGGAGGAGCCGGCCGCGGCCGCGGCGGCGATCGCCGCCGGGGCCCGAGGGCTGATCCAGGGCGGCGACAACGACCTGGTCAGTGTGGTGGCCAAGGCCATCCTGCTGCTCGGCACCACCGGCCGGGCCGGACGGCCCGGCGGGCCACCGGCCGCCGGCGCGGGCGTGGCCGGCGGCGCCCTGCCGGCGGGCAGCGCCGGTGTGCCCGGGGCGGCCGGACCGGGTCGCCCCGGCGAAGCCGGCCAGGGCGGCGGTGCCGCGGCGAGCGGTCACCGGATCGGCAGCGTGCTGCGGGCCCCGGGCACCGCCCCGGATCCGCTCGGCCCGGGTGGGTCCGTTCCGCCGGGCACTGCCGGTCCCGGGAACACCGCCGACCGGCCCGGCACCGACGAGGGACCGCGTGGCGGCCCCGGGGGTATTCCGGGCGAGTCGACCGGGCCGGCGATGGTGCCGGCGCAACGTGGGGACGATCCGGACAGTGCGGCTGATCCGGCCGCTTCCGGGCCGACACTGCCCGGTGGGGTCGCGCCGACCGGCGGCGCCCCGACGGGGGCCGAGCCGGCCGGACGGGCGGCCCCGGATCCCCGGGGACGTGGCGGTCCGGGCGGCGCCGACTCCCGCACCGGGGAGCCCGGCCGTCCCGAACCGGACCGGGTCGCGCCACCCCGGCGCCCGCTGCTCACCGAACGGGAGATGCAGGTGCTGGTCGGGATGGCCGACGGCAAGAGCAACGCGGAGATCGGGCGGGAGCTGTTCGTCTCCGAGGACACCGTCAAGACCCACGCCCGTCGACTGTTCCGCAAGCTCGGCGCCCGGGACCGGGCGCACGCCGTGGCGGCCGGCTTCCGGGCCGGGCTGGTCGCCTGAGCCCCCGGTCGTACCCGGCCGGGTGCGACCGGCGGGGTCGGTCGGCCGGACGGCGGATCGGCCGGGCGGGGTCCGGTCAGCGGACGTCAGGGCCGGCGGCCGGTCACGGCTCGGCGTCGCTCTCGTCGGCGGCCTCGGTCAGGGTGTCGTGCACCCCGTCGGCGTAGCCCCGGGCGTACTCCCAGGTGACATAGTGGTCCGGGTCGGGGTCGTACGCCGGCTCGTGCACCCGGGGCCGGCCCGAGTTGAGCAGGTGGCGCAGGTTGCCCCGGAGCAGGTCCCAGTCGAAGTAGTGCGGCTCGCGGCAGTCCTCACACTCGATCACGAGGCCGCGTACCCCGACCGGACCCAGCAGCGCCTGGTAAATTTCCAGGTCGGCGAGGTCCTCCAGGACGTCCTGGCGCTCGACCTCGGTGAGCGGGTCGAGTTCGGCCTCCTCGGCCGGGTCGCTCAGGCCGGCGGAGGGATCGGCGGGGTCACCGTTGAACGGGTCGATCGGCTCCTCGTGCACCCCTCCACCGTAGTCCCCACACCCGTCGGCGTGGTCACCCGTTGTGGCCTGTACCGCCGCCCCGGCCGCGCCCACGCCGGTCGGACCGGCCAGTGGGTACGATGAACCATCGCGTCGCCAGCCTGGGCGGGGCGCTGACGCGCCCCGCGGTGCCGACGTGACCCGTCCGACGACCCCGCCGGTTCGACCGGTACGACGTCGACGGGTCGCCGGCGCGGATCGCCCACACGACCAGCAGACCGCCCACACCGACAGCCGCAGGGGACACATCGTGGAGAACCGACCCACCAACGACCTTCCGCTGGGTGCCGACGCCGAGCAGCTCACCGGGCACATGCCGGAACTGCCCGCCGGTTCCGCCCGGGTGGTGCCGCTCGGGTTGACCTTCGACGACGTGCTGCTGCAGCCCGGCGAGTCCGAGATCATCCCGAGCCGGGTGAACACCATCACCCGGCTCAGCCGTAACGTCAGCCTCGCCATCCCGCTGGTCTCCAGCCCGATGGACACCGTGACCGAGGCGCGGATGGCGATCGCGATGGCCCGGCAGGGCGGCATCGGCGTCCTGCACCGCAACCTCTCGATCGAGGACCAGGCGCTCCAGGTCGACCTGGTGAAGCGCTCCGAGGCCGGCATGGTCACCCACCCGGTCACCTGCGGCCCGGACGACACCCTGCGGGACGTCGACGCGCTCTGCGGGCGCTACCGCATCTCCGGGGTGCCGGTCACCGACGCCGAGGGCACCCTGGTCGGCATCGTGACCAACCGGGACATGCGGTTCGTCACCGACGTCAACACCCCGGTCCGCGAGATCATGACCCGGATGCCGTTGATCACCGCGCGGGTCGGGGTGACCAAGGAAGAGGCCCTGGACCTGCTGCGTCGGCACAAGGTCGAGAAACTGCCGATCGTCGACGCCGACAACCGGCTGCGCGGTCTGATCACCGTCAAGGACTTCGCCAAGAGCGAGCAGTACCCGCTGGCCACCAAGGACGACGCCGGCCGGCTGCGGGTCGCCGCCGCCGTCGGGGTCGGCGAGGACGCGTACAAGCGGGCCCGGGCCCTGGTCGAGGCCGGGGTGGACGTGCTGATCGTGGACACCGCGCACGGGCACCAGCGGGCCGTGCTGGAGATGGTCGGCCGGCTGAAGAAGGACACCACGGTCGACGTGATCGGCGGCAACGTGGCGACGTACGCCGGGGCGAAGGCCCTGGTCGACGCCGGCGCCGACGCGGTCAAGGTCGGGGTCGGGCCGGGCGCCATCTGCACCACCCGGGTCGTCGCCGGGGTCGGCGTACCGCAGATCACCGCGATCATGGAGGCGGCCCGGGCCGCCCGCCCGGCCGGGGTGCCGGTGATCGGCGACGGCGGCATCCAGTACTCGGGCGACATCGCCAAGGCCCTGGTCGCCGGTGCCGACACGGTGATGCTGGGCAGCCTGCTCGCCGGCTCCGAGGAGAGCCCCGGCGAGCTGATGTTCATCAACGGCAAGCAGTACAAGGCGTACCGGGGGATGGGTTCGCTGGGCGCGATGCAGTCGCGTGGGCAGGCCCGCTCCTACTCCAAGGACCGTTACTTCCAGGACGACGTGACCAGCGAGGAGAAGCTGGTGCCGGAGGGCGTCGAGGGCCAGGTGCCGTACCGGGGGCCGCTCGCCCGGGTCGCCCACCAGCTCATCGGCGGGCTGCGGCTGGCCATGGGGTACGTCGGCGCGGAGACCGTGCCCGAGCTGCACCGCCGTGGCCAGCTGATCCGGATCACCGCCGCCGGTCTCAAGGAGAGCCACCCGCACGACATCCAGATGACGGTCGAGGCGCCGAACTACCACACCCGCTGACCCGCCAACCCCTCCACGGCGCCCCCGCACCGCCTACACCCCCTTCAACCCTGGAGTGACCCATGCGTGACGTGGTCGAGATCGGGCTGGGCAAGACCGCGCAGCGCGGCTACCACCTGGACGACATCGCGATCGTGCCGAGCCGCCGTACCCGGGATGTCGACGACGTCTCCACCGCCTGGCAGCTCGACGCGTACCAGTTCGGGATTCCCTGCGTGGGGCACCCGTCGGACGCGACCATGAGCCCCTCCTCGGCGATCGCCCTCGGCCGGCTCGGCGGCCTCGGCGTGCTGAACGTCGAGGGGCTCTGGACCCGCTACGAGGACCCGACCAAGATCCTCGAGGAGCTGGCGAACCTGGAGGAGGGGCGGGCCGCCACCCGCCGCCTGCAGGAGGTGTACGCCGAGCCGATCCGCCCGGAGCTGATCGCCGAGCGGGTCCGGCAGATGCGGGAGGGCGGCGGTACGGTCGCCGTCCGGGTCTCCCCGCAGCACACCCTCGCGCTCGCCCCGGTCATCCTCGACGCCGGCGTCGACATCCTGGTCATCCAGGGCACCATCGTCTCCGCCGAGCACGTCTCGACCACCGACGAGCCGCTGAACCTCAAGGAGTTCATCGCCGACCTCGACCTGCCGGTTGTCGTCGGCGGCTGCACCGACTACAAGACCGCGCTGCACCTGATGCGGACCGGCGCGGCCGGGGTCATCGTCGGCCTCGGCGGTGACGACTTCTCCACCACCGAGTCGGTGCTCGGCATCCGGGTGCCGATGGCGACCGCGATCGCCGACGCGGCGGCGGCCCGCCGCGACTACCTCGACGAGACCGGTGGCCGGTACGTGCACCTGATCGCCGACGGCGACCTGCAGACCTCCGGCGACATCGCCAAGGCGCTCGGCTGTGGCGCGGACGCGGTGATGCTCGGCGAACCGCTCTCGCTCTGCGACGAGGCGCCGGCCGCCGGAGCCTGGTGGCACCCGGCGGCCAGCCACCCGAAGCTGCCCCGGGGCGCGTACGGGGTGGCCGGCGAGCCGCTCGGCTCGATGGAGCAGCTGCTCTTCGGCCCGGCCGACGACCCGGAGGGGCAGCTCAACCTCTTCGGCGGGCTGCGCCGGGCGATGGCCAAGTGCGGCTACCGGGACCTGAAGGAGTTCCAGAAGGTCGGCCTGGTCCTCGACCGCTGACCACGGTCGTTGAACCGGTGGTGACGACAACCCGACGTACGCTGGCCGGCGCGCTGGTCGCGACGCTGTTGGCGGTCTCGACCGGCGGCTGCACCGGCAGCCGCCGGTCCGGCCCGGACCATGCCGACGCGTACCGTCCCGGGGCGGCCGGCCTCGGTGACCCGTACCTGCCGACGGCCGGTAACGGCGGCTACGACGTGGCCGGCTACCAGCTCAAACTCCGGTACGACCCGGCGACCGACCAGCTCGACGGCGAGGCGACCATCGAGGCGACCGCCACCCAGAACCTGTCCCGGTTCAACCTGGACCTGGCCGGGCTGACCGTGTCGTCGGTACGGGTCGACGACGTCGAGGCCGCCCACAGCCGGGACGGCGCCGAACTCGTGGTCACCCCGGCGGCCGGGCTGCCGACCGGGAAGCGGTTCACCGTCCGGGTCGGCTACGCCGGTCGACCCGCCCTGATCGACAGCTCCGACCTCGGCACCGGCGGCCTGCTGCACACCCGGGACGGGGCGATCGCGCTCGGCCAGCCGGAGGCGGCGAGCACCTGGTTCCCGGTCAACGACCACCCGCTGGACAAGGCGACGTACCAGCTCGAGGTCACCGTCCCGGACGGGCTCGCCGCGCTCAGCAACGGCGTGCCGGGCGAGCGGTCGGCGGCCGACGGCTGGACGACCTGGCGCTGGTCCGAGCGGTCGCCGATGGCGAGCTACCTGACCACGCTGGTGATCGGGCGCTACCGGGTGAACAGCGGCAGCCACGGCGGCCGGCCGCTGGTCACCGCGGTCGCGGCGGGCCTGCCGCGCGGCGGTCCGGCGGAACGTTCGCTTGCCCGGACCGGTGAGATCGCCGACTTTCTCGCCGGCCTGTTCGGGCCGTACCCGTTCGAGGCGTACGGCGGGATCGCCGTCGACGACGACCGGATCGGGTACGCCCTGGAGACCCAGTCCCGACCGGTCTACGGTCCGGCGTTCTTCACCAGCGCGCCGAACCCGACGGTGGTGGCGCACGAGATCGCCCACCAGTGGTTCGGGGACAGTGTCTCGGTCCGGAGCTGGGCCGACCTCTGGCTGAACGAGGGCTTCGCCAGTTATGCCGAGTGGCTCTGGACCGAACACGACGGCGGCGAATCCGTGCGGTCGGCCTTCGAGCAGGAGTACGCCGCCACGGACTGGAGCCAGCCGGCGCTGGACCCGGGACGGGCGGGACTGTTCGGCCGGGCGGTCTACAAACGCGGGGCGCTGACCGTGCACGCGTTGCGGCGTACCGTCGGCGACGAGACGTTCTTCCGGATCCTGCGCGGTTGGACGGAGCACAAGCGGGACGGCAACGCCGACACCGCCGAGTTCGTCGGGTACGCCGAACAGGTCTCCGGGCGGCAGTTGGACGACCTTTTCGACGCCTGGCTGACCGGCACCACCGCGCCGCCGCTGCCCGCCGGATAGCGGCGGTGGTCGGGCCCGTCCGACCTAGCCGGCCGGGTACGCCAGGGTGGTGGTGATCGCCAGCGCACCCGGCAGCCGGGTGTCCTGGCGGCCGAACTGCACCACCACCGGGGTGTTCGACCGCAGCACACAGCCGAACGGCCGGTCCAGCACCAGCGCCTCGGGATCGATCAGGTCGTTGAACCGGACATGCCGGATCCGTCGGGCCGGCACGTCCACCCGGTACGGCCCGACCGGTTCCCGGTCCTCGTAGTAGATGGTCAGGGTGAGGTCGGCGGGCTCGTCCGTCGCGTTCAGCACACAGAGCTCGTCGAAGCTGGTGAAGGCCGGCTCCGGGCCGTTGCTGGGAAACGGGATCCGGCCGGCGGGCACCACCCAGACCCGGTGCCCGGGGTGCGGGCCGGAGGGGGCGGGTGGGCGGCCGTTGGCGGTGGTCACGCCGGCTCCAACAGCCGGGCCAGGTCCGGGGTGAGGAAAACCCCGTCCGGGTCGAGCCGGCGGCGGATCCGGCCGAAGGCGTCCCAGCCCGGATAGAGCGGCCGGAGTTCGGCCGCGGTCAGCGAGTGCTTCTTGCCCCAGTGCGGGCGGCCGCCGTGTCGCCGCAGGACCGTCTCCACGTCGGCGAAGTACTCGTCGTGCGGCAGTGACGTGTTCTGCAGGCAGGCGATGGTGGTGGTGGCCCGGCCGTACGCGTTGCTGAGCGGGATGTCGTCCGCCGCCACGGTCCGGACCAGCACCCGCCAGCCGACGTACCGGCGGTGCCGTTCCCTGATCCGCTGACGGAGTTCGGCGAAGCAGGCCCGGAACTCCGTCGACGGGAGCATGTACTCGATCTCCTCGAACCGCAGGTCCCGGTGTCGGGGAATGTTCCGGTGGCTGGATCCGGTGACGTCCTGCCGGTACGGCCCGGGTGGACGCAGCTGCGGCTCCTCGCCGACCAGGTTCAGGGTCCGGACCTGGGTCAGGTCGCTGCGCGGATACCAGTAGAAGTCCATGTTCCGGTTCTCCCGTTGCAGCTGCGCCAGGTGGTCGAGGGTCCAGTCCAGGTCGGCGCACCAGGTGCGGCGGCGCAGTTCGTAGACCGGGGTGAGCCGCAGCGTGATCCGGGTGAGCACGCCGAGTACGCCGAGGGAGAGCCGGACGGCGGGCAGCAGTTCGGGGTTGCGGTCGGCGGAGATCTCCAGCACCTCGCCGGTGCCGGTGACCAGCCGGGCACCGGCGACCTGGGTGGAGAGGTTGCCGAATTGCAGCCCGGTGCCGTGGGTGCCGGTGGCGGTGGCGCCGGCGATCGTCTGCAGGTCGATGTCGCCGAGGTTGTCCATGGCCAGCCCGGCGTCGTACAGCCGTTCGCCGAGGTCCCGCAGTTGGCTGCCGGCCCCGACGGTTGCCTGCCGGCGGTGGTGGTCCTCGTCGAGGAGGCCGGCGAGCCGGCGCAGGTCGAGCAGGAGGCCGTCGGTACGGACCAGCGGGCTGGAGGAGTGCCCCGACCCGACCGGCCGGATGGTGGTGCCGTCCTCCCGGGCCCGGTGGACCAGCGCCCGGACCTCGTCCTCGCTCTCCGGTACGACGTAGCCGCCGGGAACGAAGCGCAGACTGCCCGACCAGTTGCGCCACTCCCCGGGCATCTCGTCCACCTCCGCCGTCGGCGGCGGTTACCCCGGTCCCCGGAGGCGAAACCGCGCCCTGGCTGTCCGATTGCCGGGGCCGGCTGCCAGGATGTCTCATGCCCGTGACAAACCCCTGGCTGGCCGGCCCGGCACCGAAGCGGCGACTGTCCCGCGAACGCCTCGAGGAACGGATCCTCAACCTGCTGTCGTCACAGAACATGTGTGTGCTGGCGACCGGCGGCCCGGACGGTCCGCTGGCCACCCCGGTCCGCTACTTCCACCTCGACTTCGCGCTGCTGTTCACCGCCGAGGCGTCGTCGCCGAAGATGCGCAACATCGCCGCCGACCCACGGGTGTCGCTGGGGGTCTTCGCCCCGCTGGTCGGCCAGGCGAGCAGCCGCGGTGCCCAGCTCTTCGGCCGGGCCCGGGTGCTGACCGCCGACCACGAGGAGTTCGCGCACTACTGGCCGGCGTACCGCTGGCAGGCCGACCACGTCGAACGCTCCCGCGACCTGGCCGAGCCACCGGCCGGGCCGCTGGTCGTGGTGGACGCCGAACGGATCGTCTACACCGAACACTGGCTCCGTCGCGACGGCTACGCCCCGCGTCAGTTCTGGACCCGTCCCGACGAACCGTAGCCGTGTCACCTGCCGAGGTCGGAGGCGTCAGCCCGGTCGACGATATGACTCTGAGGCATAAAAATGACTCTGCGGCATATCGCCACGCCGACACGTGCTTCCGGTCGGCAGAACACACCGTCGGCCGTCGGCCAGGCGAGACAACGCCCCGGTTTCGGCTCAGCGCAGTTCGACCTTGACGCCGTACTCGTCCAGCAGGCCGAGCAGGTCATCCAGGGTGATCGCCGGATGGTGATCCCGACGGTCGTAGCCGGGGGCCACATGTGTCCGGGCCACCGCCGAGTGGTTCCAGACCAACCGGAACGGCCGCCCGGCGCCCCACCCGCCGCGCAGACAGCCGTCCAGCGCGTCCAGGTTGTAGCCGAAGTATCCGCCGGGGCCGTTGACCGCCTCTCCGATCGCGCAGTAGAAGCCCTCCACGTTGCTGACGTACCGTCCGTCGAGGTGGTACGTCCGCCCAGGGGGACGGTCCAAGTCGTGAGAACGATGGGCACCCGGCGCCGTAGTCCTGACAGTCCGGCGGTGCCGGCCGGTCGGGGTGGTGGATCGGGTCGACCACGATGTTGCCCAGCCAGGCGTCGTCGGTGCCGACCCCGGCCAACGCGGTGCGCACCGGCCCGGCCGGTTCACAGCCGAGCAGGGTGTAGTGCTCGGGCTCCGGTGGCGGCTCCGGCTCGACGAACAGACCATCGATCTGCGCACAGAGGCCCAGGAGCACCGGTGCGTCGTCGCGGTACTCGTCCACCAGCAGGTAACGCGGCGGAACCTCCTGGTCCCAGCTCCACCGCTGGGTCGACGGGTCCGCCAGCCGTCCCTTCTCGAGGCTCACCGTTTGACGACCAGCTTCGGGTTGTCGGCCAGGAACTCGGCGGCCCGGCCGGCGCGCAGCTCCGAGATGAATTTCCGGCTCGTCGTGGTGAGCTGTTCACCCCGGTACGCGCTGCCGGTGCCGAGCCCACCGCCGGGCAGGTCGACCAGGGTGATCGCCTCCGGCCGCAGTCGGCTGAGGGCGTACCCGAACTCGACGATCTCGCGGCCGTTGCCCTGGAAGGTGAGCGCGTCGTCCAGCGCGGTCACCACCTGGGTCAGCCGGGCCTGGTCGCGGGCCAGGTTCTGGTCGAGGATCTTCCCGACCAGGGCCTTGATCAGCTGCTGCTGGTGTCGCTGTCGGGCGTACCCGCCGCCTTCGGTGTAACGCTGCCGGGCGTAGTCCAGCGCCTGCCAGCCGTTCAGCTTCCGGGTGCCCTTCTCGTACACCATCTGCGGGCCGACGTAGCCGCCGCCGCGCAGTTCACGGTGGGTGCCGTCCGGTTCCCGGTGCCGGGACACCACCCGCTGGTCGATGTAGAGCTCGACCCCGCCGAGCGCGTCGACCAGGTTGTCGAAACCGCCGAAGGTCAGCACCGCGCCGGCGTCGAACCGCTTGATGCCGGTGTAGTCGCCGACCGTACGGGCCAACAGTTCGTAACCCTGCTCGGTGCTCGGCTCCTTCTCCTTACCCGGTACCCGACTGCCGTAGCTCATCGCGTGGGTCAGTTTGGTCCGCTCGCCGGGGAAGTTCGCCTTGCGGAACGCCGGGATCTGCACCACCAGGTCACGGGGGAGCGCGAACAGGTACGCCTGGTCCAGGGTCCGGGTGACGTGCAGGATCAGCACCGCGTCGGCGTGCGGTTCCCAACCCGGCACGCTGACCCGGGTGTCCACCCCGACCAGCAGCAGGTTCAGCGGGCCGGTGAGGTCCGCGCCCGGTTCCGGGGTCGGCGTCGGGGTGGGGGTCGGAATCGGTGCGGCACTCGGCGACGGGGTGCCCGGCCCGGCCGTCGGTGCCGTCCCGCCACCCCACTGCCGGGTGGCGGCGTACGCCCCGCCGGCCAGGAGCACCACGACCGCCACGGTCGCCCCCACCCAGACGGTCCGGTGTCGACGGCCCGGTCTGCCGGAAGCCTTCCCGCCGTTGGTTCCCCCGTTGCCCGCCACCCGTCCCACTTCCCTTCGGCACCGGCGGTCTGCCAGGACCGGCCGTGTAACTCAAGACGTTCCGGCACACGTTTGCGTTGCACCGACAAGACGGTGCGGCCGTACGGCCGCAGGAGATGATCACCGACTGGCCTCTGGCGCGACAGGGACCGATCGGCCAATGATGGCCGACATGGGCAACGCCACCGGGTACGACGTGGTGGTCATCGGCTCCGGCTTCGGCGGCGCCGTGGCCGCGCTGCGGCTGGCCGAGAAGGGCTACTCGGTCGCCGTCCTGGAGGCGGGCCGACGGTTCGCCGACCACGAACTGCCGAAGACCTCGTGGCGGCTGCGCCGGTACCTGTGGGCACCCGCGCTCGGCTGCTACGGCATCCAGCGGCTCACCCTGCTCCGGTCGGCCGGTCGTCGGGCGGGTTCGGGTGCCCCGGCCCGGGTACTGGCACTGCACGGTGCCGGGGTCGGCGGCGGGTCACTGGTCTACGCCAACACCCTCTACGAGCCACTGCCCGAGTTCTACGACGATCCCCAGTGGAGGGACATCGCCGACTGGCGGACCGAACTCGCCCCGCACTACGCGACCGCGAAACGGATGCTCGGCGTGACGACGTACCCGATCGACACCGCGGCGGACCGGGCGATGCGGGCGGTGGCGGACCGGATGGGGGTCGGGGACAGCTTCCGGCCCACCCCGGTCGGGATCCACCTCGGTCGACCGGGGGAGCGGGTTCCCGACCCGTACTTCGGCGGCGCCGGACCGGACCGTACCGGCTGCCTGCACTGCGGCGCCTGCCTGACCGGCTGCCGGCACGGCGCCAAGAACAGCCTGGTGAAGAACTACCTCTGGCTGGCCGAACGGCTCGGGGTGCAGATCCTGCCGCTGACCACCGCGGTCGCCGTCCGGCCCGCGCCGTCCGGCGACGGCTACCACGTCGAGACGGTACGCACCGGCGCCTGGCCGGTACGGCGACGGCGGGTGATCGCCGCCGGACAGGTGGTCTTCGCGGCCGGCACGGTCGGCACCCAGCGGCTGCTGCACCGGATGCGGGCGACCGGGGCGCTGCCGAACATCTCGTCCCGGCTCGGCGTGCTCACCCGGACCAACTCGGAGGCGATCGTCGGCGCCGCCGTACCCAACGGGACGGCCCGCCGGGGCGCCGTCGACTTCACCGAGGGGGCGGCGATCACCAGTTCCTTCCACCCCGACCCGCGGACCCACGTCGAACCGGTCCGGTACGGCCCGGGCGCGAACGCGATGGGACTGCTGCTCACCGCGCTGGTCGACGGCGGTCCGGGGCAACGGCGCCGCTGGCTGGCCGCGCTGGCCCGTCGCCCGCTCGGCTACCTGCCGCCGTGGTCGGTCCGGAACTGGTCCCGGCGCAGCGTGATCGCCCTGGTCATGCAGTCGCTCGACAACTCGGTGACGGTGCACTACCGGCGTACCCGGTGGGGCCGGGAACGGCTGGCGACCAGCCAGGGGCACGGCGCGCCGAACCCGAGCTGGCTGCCGGCCGCGAACCGGGCCGCCCGGCTGCTCGCCGAGGAGATCGGCGGGGTTCCGGGCGGGCCGCTGACCCAGCCGTTCGGCGTGGCGATCACCGCCCACCTGCTCGGCGGGGCGGTGCTCGGGGCCACCCCGGACGACGGGGTGGTCGACCCGTACCACCGGGTCTTCGGGCATCCGGGCCTGCACGTGCTGGACGGGTCGGCGGTCTGCGCGAACCTCGGGGCGAACCCGTCGCTGACCATCGCAGCCCTGGCCGAGCGGGCGCTCGCGCACTGGCCGAAACGCGGCGACCCCGATCCCCGCCCACCCCAGCTGTGACGTCCTGCCACACCCGCCACGGCGGTTTCCGCACCCCGACCGACGCTGGGTAGGCTTCGTACACATGAACACGCCGCGCCCGGTCCTGGTGGTGGACTTCGGAGCCCAGTACGCCCAGCTCATCGCCCGTCGGGTACGGGAGGCCAGGGTCTACTCGGAGATCGTCCCGCATTCGATGCCGGTGGCCGAGATGCTCGCGAAGGATCCGGCCGCGATCATCCTCTCCGGCGGTCCGGCCAGCGTCTACGCGCCCGGCGCCCCCCAGGTCGACCCGAAGCTCTTCGACGCCGGCGTGCCGGTCTTCGGGATCTGCTACGGCTTCCAGGCGATGGCCCAGGCGCTCGGCGGCACGGTCGAGCACACCGGCGGCCGGGAGTACGGCGGCACGAACCTCCGCCCCCGTGGCGACGAGACTGTCCTGTTCCGCGAGCTTCCCGACGAGTTGTCCGTCTGGATGAGCCACGGTGACTGTGTGACCGCCGCGCCGGCCGGGTTCACCGTGACCGCCGAGTCGGCGGGTGCGCCGGTCGCCGCGTTCGAGGACCTCGCCGGCCGTCGGGCCGGCACCCAGTTCCACCCGGAGGTCGAGCACACCGCGTACGGCCAGCGGATGCTGGAGCGCTTCCTCTACGACGTCGCCGGCATCGCGCCGACCTGGACGCCGGAGAACATCATCGACGAGCAGGTGGCGCAGATCCGGGCCGCCGTCGGTGACAAGGAGGTCATCTGCGCCCTCTCCGGCGGGGTCGACTCGGCGGTCGCCGCCGCGCTGGTCCACAAGGCGGTCGGTGACCAGCTCACCTGTGTCTTCGTCGACCACGGTCTGCTGCGCGCCGGCGAGGCCGAGCAGGTGGAGCAGGACTACGTCGCGGCCACCGGGATCAAGCTGAAGGTGGTCGACGCCGAGGAGCGCTTCCTCGGCGCGTTGGCCGGGGTGACCGACCCGGAACAGAAGCGCAAGATCATCGGCCGGGAGTTCATCCGGGTCTTCGAGGCGGCGGCCCGTGAGGTCGCCGCCGCCGGGGACGTCGAGTTCCTGGTCCAGGGCACGCTCTACCCGGACGTGGTGGAGTCCGGCGGCGGCACCGGCACCGCCAACATCAAGTCCCACCACAACGTCGGCGGTCTGCCCGAGGACCTGAAGTTCGCCCTGGTGGAGCCGCTGCGCACGCTCTTCAAGGACGAGGTGCGCCAGCTCGGCCTGGCTCTCGGGCTGCCCGAGGCGATGGTCTGGCGGCACCCGTTCCCCGGGCCGGGGCTGGCCATCCGGATCATCGGTGCGGTGGACCGGGAGCGGCTCGACCTGCTCCGGGCCGCCGACCTGATCGCCCGGGAGGAGCTCACCGCGGCCGGCCTGGACCGGGACGTCTGGCAGTTCCCGGTGGTGCTGCTGGCCGACGTGCGCAGCGTCGGGGTGCAGGGCGACGGCCGGACGTACGGCCACCCGGTCGTACTCCGGCCGGTCTCCAGTTCCGACGCGATGACCGCGGACTGGTCCCGGTTGCCGTACGACGTGATCGCCCGGATCTCCACCCGGATCACCAACGAGGTGGCCGAGGTGAACCGGGTGGTGCTCGACGTGACGAGCAAGCCCCCGGGCACCATCGAGTGGGAGTGACGGCGTTCAGCCGGAGTAGGTCGGCCCGTCCGGTGGGGTGGCCGGGGTCGGGTGCGCGCCGCCCGCCGGCTGGTGCGGCCAGGCCGGGTGCGCGCCGCCCGCCGGCGGGTGCGGCCAGGCAGGCGCGCCGGCCGGCTCCTCCGGCATCAGGAACCAGAGGACCGGGTACGCCAGCAGCGCGAAGCCGCCGGTGAAGATGACCAGCGCGGCGAAGATCACCCGGACCAGGGTCGGGTCGACGTTCAGGTAACGGCCGAGGCCGCTGGCGACGCCGGCGACCATCCGGTCCGTGGTCGGTCGACGGAGCTGCCGGTACGGGGGCTGGGTGGGCGGTGTCTGGGTCATGTCTCCACGGTCCGTCCGCCGGCCGTCGCCGTCCTCGGTGACCGCCCGGATCCCGACCCTGAGCGCCCCCTGACCCGCTGGGGCCGTTACTCCGCCGGCGTGTCGGTCTACTGTCAGGAATCCGACTCTTTTCCCCGGGCACTCAGATGATCAAGGGAGAATTCGGATCCGTGACCCCCGCGCTGGAACCGATCCGCAGGATCGCGGCGTACGCGATGTGCGCCGAGTCAACTGGTCGGGTGCTACTGGTCCGGGCCTCGTCCCGGTCCGGAACGCCCGGCGTATGGTCGCTGCCCGGCGGTGCCGTCGACCACGGCGAGGACCCGAACCACACGGTGGTCCGCGAAACAGCCGCGGAGACCGGCCTCTCCGTCGCCGTATCCGGGCTGCACGACGTCCTCGCCGACATGCGGTCGCTGCCGCACCGGGGCGTCACCATCCACACCGACCGGCTGCTGTACCGGGTCTCCGTCCGGGGCGGGACGCTCTGCGACCGGGTCGGCCAGCCGACCGACCTGGCCCGGTGGCACACCCTGGAGGAGGCCGGAAAGCTGCTGTTGCGGCCGTTCACGGCCCGGGCACTGGGCCTGCCGAGCGGACCGGTCGACCTGCACCCGGAGGAGGCACCCGAGTTCCCGTCGTTCCACGCGGTGCCCGGTCCGGACGGACTGCACCGGGCCCAGCGGTTCGCGGCGTACGCGGTCGCCACCGACCCCGACGGCCGGGTGCTGCTGACCCGGGTCGCCGACGGTTATCCCGGGGCGGGCTGCTGGCATCTGCCCGGCGGCGGTACGGACTACGGCGAGCAGCCGGGCGCCGCGCTGATCCGGGAACTCGTCGAGGAGACCGGTCAACGCGGCCGACTGGTCGAACTGATCGGGGTGGCGAGCCACCGGGACGCCGCCTCGCTGGGCCCCGAGGGCTACCCGATCGACTGGCACGGCGTACGCGCCTTCTACCGGGTGGTGGTCGACCGTCCGGCACCGCCGGTCGTCGGTGACGTCGGCGGCTCCACCTCGGAGGCCCGCTGGTTCGGGCCGGAGGAGTTGGAGGCGCTGCCTCCGGAGCGTCTCACCGAGGTCACCGCCGAGGCGGTCCGGGCCGCCCAGGTGCTGCGTCCCCAGCCCGCCCGGGCCGGCTGACCGGCGCCGGCCCGGCCACCGTCCGCCCGGTCGGGGCGGACCCGGGCGTCACCGGTCCCGCCCCGCCCTGCATGATCGATACGGCGGGCGGGAAGGGGGCGCTGTGGACCGGCGACGGAGGATCGGGGCGTACGGGCTGTGCCGGGACGGGGAGCGGGTGCTGCTCGCCCGGGGTTCCGGCGCGTGCCCGTTCCCCGGCTACTGGCAGCTGCCCGGCGGGGGTGTGGAGCACGGTGAGCACCCGACGGCGGCGCTGCTGCGCGAGTTCCGCGAGGAGACCGGACTGACCGTGGAGGTCGTCGCGCTCCGCGCCGCCGTCGCCGACGTGGTCCGGCTGGCCGGCCCCGACGGACCGGTCGCGGAGCACACCGACCGGATCATCTACGACGTCGCGGTGGCCGACGGCGCCGCGGTGGCCGGTGACAGCGGCCCGGCCGCCGACGGTGCGGACCTGGCCGCCGGCGCGGACCCGGTCGGCGCCGGCGGCCTGCCCGACGTCGCCGACCCGGCCGGTGGCACCGACGCCGTCGCCTGGTTCACCCCCGCCGAACTGGTCGGGCTGCCGCTGATGCCGTTCACCGCCGAGCTGCTCGGCCGGCCGGTGAACCCGCTGCCGGAGGGCGGTCCGCCGCCGGTCGATGCCGGGACGTCCCCGGCACCGGTCGACCGTCACCAGCGCTTCGCGGCGTACGGGCTGGCCACCGACCCCGCCGGGCGGGTGCTGCTCACCCTGATCGCCGAGGGATATCCGGGTGCCGGACGCTGGCACCTGCCGGGCGGCGGCACCGACCACGGGGAGCAGCCGGCCTCCGGTCTGCTCCGGGAACTCGTCGAGGAGACCGGTCAGCTGGGCCGGGTCACCGACCTGGTGCACGTGTCACACCGGTACAGCCCGACCGAGTACGGCCCCGAGGGCCGCCCGCTGGACTGGCACGGGGTCCGGGTGGTCTACCGGATCGTGGTCGACGCCCCGACCGAGGCGAAGGTGACCGAGGCGGCGGGCGGATCGACGGCGGACGTCGCGTGGTTCACCCTGGCCGACGCCCGCGCCCTGCCCGCCACCACCGAGGTGGTGGCGGAGGTGTTACCGCTGCTGGCGGGCTGAACCCACGGCCGGTACGGCGTCGGGAGTGCGGGTCAAACGACCCCGATGACTGCTTCGGCTAGAGTTGCGGGAGGACGATTCGGCTCGCGGCGGGCGCGGCGTCCCGGGATGGGAAGGTCTGCGTGTCTGGCGCGGGTTTGGGAAGAATACCCGAACGCGGCTATCGCGAATCCCCTCCTTCTGTGCAATGGTGTAGGCCGCAAATCGGTTGCCGGCGAGCAGTTCCGGCCACCGACGGCCGGGCGACCCGGCACCAGTGGCGGACACAGTCGATCCGGTGATGGAGGAAACGTGCCGAGAGCCCCTTGGCGTCGGCGTCGTACGTCGGACAGCCCGCGCCCGGCCGGGCGCCGCTGGGCGGGGCAGCTGCGCCGCAGTGGTGCGTTCGCCCGCCAGGTCCTGCTGGTCCGGGTGGGGCGCCGTGACCCGCAGGCGGAGAGCACCGACGCCCTGGTCCGGCCCGAACCCCACTACGTGGCCGACCTCCGCCCCGAGGAGCCGTACGGGCTGGGGCCGCTGACCGCTGCGGAGATCGAATCCGTGATGCCGGTCAGCCCGGCGGTCGGATCGACCGGTCCGGTCGTCGCCGACGGTCCGGCGATGTCCATCCCGCTGCTGCCCGGCGAGCGGACCACGGCACGCCGGCTCAAGTTCACGCTGGTGAACGCCTGCACGGTGGCCAGCCTGACCCTCGGCCTGTTGGCGATCTTCCAGGCCATGCACGGCGACGTGCGGATCGCGGCGTACTGCCTGATCGCCTGCGTCGCCTTCGACGGTCTCGACGGTGCCCTGGCCCGCCGGCTGGGCGTGGCGAGCCCGTTCGGCGCCCAGATGGACTCGCTGGCCGACATGTGCTCGTTCGGTCTCGCCGCGCCGGTCGTGGTCTACGCGTCGCTGGTCGGCTCCGTCTCCACCCCGGCCGCCACGGTCGCCTGCGCGCTGGTCGCCACCTGCGCCGCGATCCGGCTGGCCCGGTTCAACGTCTCGCCCAAGGACGGCCGGTTCTTCTGCGGCGTGCCCACCACGATGGCCGCCGCGGTGCTCGCCCTGGCGGTACTGATCGGCCTGCCGGTCTCCGGCACGGTCCAGGTCGCCGGTGTCGCGCTGCTGGCTTTCGCGATGGTCTCCAGCTTCCCGTACGCCAAGCTGGCCCGACTGATCAAGCTGCCGCCGTGGGTGTGGCTGGCCCCGGTGATCGGCGCCCTGATCGACGTCCGGCTCACCTTCACGCTTCTGGTGGTCGGCTACCTGATCAGCGGCCCGCTGCTCTGGCTGCGTCAGCGCCGGGCCGTCTGAGCCCACGCCGACCCGCCGCGACGGGCCCGGCCCCGGCGACGCACCGTACGGAACAGGCCCGGCGGAATCTCCGCCGGGCCTGTCGGCTGTCCGGCTCAGCGCCAGTGGGCGATCACCGACGACCCGCCGACGACCCGGTCACCCGGACCGACCAGCGGCTCGGCCGCGTCGGCGGGCAGGTAGACGTCGGTACGGGAGCCGAACCGGATCAGCCCGAACCGCTCGCCCCGGGCGAGCAGAGAGCCGATCGGGGCCCGCTGCACGATCCGGCGGGCGATCAGACCGGTGCGCTGGGCGACCACCACCGTGCCGTGCCCGGTCTCCAACACGGTGTACGCCGCCACGTTGTGCTCGGCGTCCGGTTTCATCGCGGCGGCGAATCCGCCGTCCGCGACGAAGTAGTCGACCACCCGTCCGGCCACCGGTGCCCGGTTGACGTGCACGTCCAGCACCGAGAGGAAAACCGCGACGCGGAGGAACTCGCCGTCGCCGAAGCGTTCGTCACGCAGCCGTTCCACCGACAGCACCTGCCCGTCGGCGGCGGCCACGATCGCCGACGGGTCCTCCGGGATGTCCCGCTCCGGATCCCGGAAGAAGGCGGCGACCGGGGCGGCGGCCAGCGCGGGCAGCAGCCAGAGCCGGGACTTCGGGCGGGCGACCCAGGTGAGGGCGGCGAGCCCGAGCGCGATCCCGGCCGCGGCGACGCCGTTGGAGTCGATGTGCATGTTCCGGGTCAGCGGCACACTCGACGTGCGGTACGCCGGCGTCAGCTCGGCCGCCGTTTCGACCTCGGCCGGGGTGAACCGGAGCCGGTGCACCCGTACCGGCGGCCGGTTGACCAGGACGAGGTCGGTGCCGACCCCGAAGAGCGCGCTCTGCCGTTCGAGTTCGCCGACGGCTCCGGGACTCTGGCCGGGCAGCGCGGTCACCGCCACGCTGAGTACGCCCCCGCCGGTCAGGTACTTGGCCAGTCCGTCCACCGTGGTCCGGGTCTCGTCGGCGCTGCCGTCCAGCGGTTCGGCGGCGATCACCACCTCCGCCGGTTCGACCTCGGCCAGCGAGTCGGCGACCCGTACCCGGCGGGCGACCCACTGCCCGAGCGTGCCGAGGTGCTGCCGCAACTGCTCCGCAGTGGACGTCTCCGCCGACACCAGGGTGAGCGTGTCGCCGGGCATCAGCGCGTCGATCGCCGCGGTCAGGACGAGCGAGTCGGGCGCGGCACCGACCAGCAGGGCGTGCTTCGCACCCTGGTGACGGGCGAGTTCGGTGGTGAGGACGCGGGCGGCGCGCTCGCCGACGCGGACCGGACGGCCTGGGCCGGTGCTGCGTACGGCGGGGGACTGGGTCATGTCGGGAGGGCTCCTCGCGAGGTCAGGACGGACGGCTGGCGGTATCGGCGCAGGCGCGGCGGACACCTTCCTCCACCGGCTGCGGCGGACGAGGTTCCACCGTCCGCGGCGGGCGACGTTCCGCCGCGCGCGGCGGTACCGGCCGGCGGAGGCGGAAACCTTCGCCGGCCAGTCTAGGCACCGCCTCCCGGAGCCGCACCGATCGTCAACGCCGCTGGTCCCACGGGTCCGGTCCGTCCGGGTCGCCGTCCGGGGGTGCCGGGACGGTCCGCTCCGGCACGGTCGGGTCGTCGAACCCGTCGTCGGCGCGCGGCCCGGTCAGCGGGTCGCGGCGGGCCGGTTCGGCCCGCAGGTCGGTCAGCGTCGACTCGCTCGCGATGTCGAGCCGGACGGGGTCAGTGTCGAGCCGGACGGGGTCAGCGTCGAGCCGGGCGGGGTCGGTGTCGAGCCCGACCGGTTCGGCGGCCGCGTCGGGCCCGACCGGCCCGGTGACCTTCGCCGCCGACCGGCTGGCGCGCAGCGCGCCGATCAGCCCCAGCCCGCCGACCAGGATCAGGGCCAGTGCGACGATCCAGCCGACCGCCGGCAGGGCCAGGTGCAACAGTTGGGCGAGCAGCCACCACGCCGCGAGGGCGAGGAAGATCAGGGCGAACGTCAGGGACACCCCGTCGGTCCGATGCGCCTTCATCGAGTCACCTCCGCGTAACCGGCGTCGACCGACAGGGAGATCGTCAACCTGCCACCACCCGTACCGTCGTCGCCGAGGTCGACAACCTCGCGGGTGGGTCCGCCGAAGTCGCTGTGCCGCCGGCCGAGCACGTCGGCGTCACCCGCCTGTACGTCGACCCGTACGGTCACGTCGACGGTGGGGGGCAGGATCACCCGTACCTCGCCGAGGTTGACGGCGACCCGGACCGTCGCCGCCTGGCCGGTGAAGTCGACCCGGGTCAGGTCGAGCGTGGAACTGCCGAGCCGGGTCTGGTAACTGGGGGCCAGCGCCGAGACGCTGTCCGGCGCCCAGACCACGGAGTCGTTGTGGTGCCGGCCGGCGGAGGACTCGGCGACGGTGGAGATGCCGAGGGCACAGGCCGCGACCAGGCCGAGCGCGATCAGCCAACGGGCCCGGCCGAACCAGGTGCCGACCAGCAGCCCGAGCGCGATGGTCACCAACGCGGCCGCGAAGTAGGCGGAGGGGCCGACCTTGACCACGTCGGTCAGGTCCAGGATGGCGACCAGCCCGAGCGCCACGAAGATCAGCGAGAAGGTGGCGGCACCCAGCGCGGACCGCTCCCGGGGCTTCTTCGGCGGCTTCGGCGGACGGGCCGGCGGCGGAACCGTACCGACCCCGCTGCCGGCGTACGGCCCGTGCGGTGCGAACGGTGGGCGGTAACCGGACGGCGGCACCGGTCTTGTCGGAGGCAGGGCCGCCCCGCGCAACGGCGGGGTGAACGGGGGGTACGGCGGCTGACCGGCCAGCGGTGCCGGCTGCCCGGTGACCGGTGCGCCAGGCACCGGACCCGGGGACCCGACGGGCGCCGGGATCGGACCGGCCGACCAGGGCGCCGTCGGGCCGGGGGCGGCCGGCCAGGTGGGCGCGGGTGGTGCCGAGGCCGGCCATCCGCCCGCCCCGGTGGGCGAGGTGACCCAGCCCGGCTGGCCGGGCCCGGCCGGTGGCACCGGCCCGGTCGGCGGGTGACCCGGGCCGGCGTACGGCGGCTGCGGCGGGTACGGGCCGACCCCACCCGGCGGCGCCGGCTGACCCGGGACGCCACGGTCGGAGTTCCGGTTGAGGAGCAGCGCACCGCCGATCAGCACGGCCAGGCCGAGCAGGACCGCCCGGTACGGGTCGGTGACGATGAAGCCGAACAGGACCGCGACGAGGATGCCGAGGACGAGCACCGTGACCGGGGACATGCTGGACCGGCCCCGACCCAGCATCGACTCGACCGGGGAGGCGTCGTCCCCCTCGGACGGAATGATCAGCCAGGCGGCGACGTACACCAGGATGCCGATCCCGCCGAAGAAGCCGAGCACGGCGAGCAGGACCCGCCAGAGGATCGGGTCACTGTTCGTCGCCCGACCGATCGCGGCGCAGACCCCCGCCAGGTAGCGGCCCTCGGCGGGCCGGACGAGCCCGTACCGGTAGGTGAACCCGGCGCCGGGCGGGGTCCGGCCGGCGCCGGGCGGTGGCGTCTGACCGGGTCCGGGTGGTGGTCCGCCCGGCCAGCCCGGACCGGGGGCCGGGCCGCCTGTGCCGACCGGCCCGCCCGGACCGGACGTCGGACGCGTGCCCGCGCCGGAACCGGACGTCGGGTACGTGTCGGGCTCCGGCGCCGGGGTGGCCGGTGGGGTCAGTGGTGTGGTGTCGGGTTCGTCCGGGTGCTCGGGGCCGCCCTCCGGACGCGGTCCCCCACGGGCGGCAGGGTCGTCGGTCATGCTTCGATCCTGCGCCGTACCGGGACCGCCGGCCTCAGGCGGCAACCCTGAGCCCACCCTGAGATCTTTCCCTGCCGGATGTCCGGGGAGTCCTGATGGCCGACGACCGGCGGGACGTGTGACGATCGGAGCGGCGCCGCCCACGGGTACGCCGGCCAGCCACCGGCCACCCGCGCCCGGCAGCCCCGTACGACAAGGAGTACCTGATCCGTACCGCCGAACCACCCCGCCTCTACCGCGCCCGCCACCATCGCATGGTCGCCGGCGTGGCCTCCGGCATAGCCGGACATCTGGGCCTCCCGGTGGTCCTGGTCCGGGTGGTGTTCGTCCTGCTGCTCGGGTTCAGCGGGCTGGGTCTGCTGCTCTACGCGGCGTTCTGGGCGGTGGTGCCACCCCAGCCCGGTGGTACGGAGCCCCCGCCGCGTCGCAACGTCTTCCAGTTGCTGCCGTTCGTGGCGATCGGCCTCGGGGTGATCCTGATCGAGGTCATGCTGCTGAAGTCCGGCGGCGTCTCCGGAACCGCCGGCTGGCTGGTGTCGATCATCGCGGTCGGGGCCGGGGTGATCTGGCACCAGTCCGCGCCGGAACGCCGGTGGCACTGGCGCGAGTCGCCGGTGCCGTGGCTCGGCGCGGTGGTCGAGGAGAGCGACCGGCGGGCCTTCATCCTCCGGTTCATCGGCGGCGGGCTGCTCGTCGCGATCGGCCTGATCGGGGTCGTGGCGGTCTACCGCCCGCAGGGCAACTTCGACGCGGTGATCAACGGCGTGATCTTCGCCCTGGTCGCGCTTGCCGGAGTCGCGGTGGTGGCCGCGCCCGCGCTGTGGCGGACGTACAACCAGCTGCGGGCCGAGCGGGAGGGGCGGATCCGGGAGCAGGAACGGGCCGAACTCGCCGCCATGGTGCACGACCAGGTGCTGCACACCCTCGCCCTGATCCAGCGCAACGCGGCGGACGTGAAGACCGTGCAGCGGCTGGCCCGGGGACAGGAGCGGTCGCTGCGGAACTGGCTGTACAAACCGACCGCCTCCCCGACGGAGCGGTTCGCGGCCGCGTTGGAGCAGGCCGCCGCCGAGGTGGAGGACACCTTCGCGATCACCGTGGAGACGGTGGTGGTCGGTGACCGGGAGACCGACGAGCGGGTCGGCGCGCTGGTCGCCGCGGCCCGGGAAGCGCTGGTCAACGCGGCCCGGCACGCCAAGGTGCAGACCGTGTCGCTCTACGCCGAGGTCGAGCCGGACCAGCTCAGCGTCTTCGTCCGCGATCGCGGGGCGGGCTTCGACCTGTCTACGGTGGAAGACCACCGGCACGGCGTACGTGGTTCGATCATCGGTCGGATGAAGCGGCACGGTGGGCGGGCCGAGATCCGCAGTACGCCCGGGGACGGTACCGAGGTGCGGCTGTTCCTGCCGCTGCCCCGGGAGAGCGCGACACCAGGAAAGGACAGGTAGCGACCATGGTCGAGATGGGATCGGTCGGGGAGGGCACCCCCGAGCCGCGGCGGCTGCGGGTCTTTCTCGTCGACGACCACGCGATGTTCCGGGCGGGCGTACGAGCCGAGCTGGGTACGCACGTGGAGGTCGTCGGGGAGGCGAGCACGGTGGCCGAGGCGGTCACCCGGATCGGGGTGACCGGACCGGACGTGGTGCTGCTCGACGTGCACATGCCGGACGGCGGTGGCCGGGCGGTGCTGGACGCGGTCCGGCGTACCCACCCCGAGGTGCGGTTCCTGGCGTTGAGCGTCTCGGACGCGGCGGAGGACGTGATCGGGCTGATCCGGGCGGGCGCCCGGGGGTACGTCACCAAGACCATCTCGCCTGAGGAGTTGACCGCCGCGATCCGCCGGGTCGCGGACGGCGACGCGGTCTTCAGCCCCCGACTGGCCGGTTTTGTCCTCGACTCCTTCGCGGCGCGGCCGGACGCGCCGGTCGCCGACCCGGAGCTGGACCAGCTCACCAACCGGGAACGCGAGGTGCTGCGGCTGCTGGCCCGGGGCTACGCCTACAAGGAGATCGCCAAGGAGCTTTTCATCTCCATCAAGACGGTGGAGACCCACGTCTCGAACGTGCTCCGCAAGCTCCAGATGTCGAACCGCTACGAGCTGTCCCGGTGGGCCGCCGACCGGCGACTGGTCTGAGTCGCGGCGGAGGGTCTCCGGGGCGTGTGTCGGGCGGCGACGGACCGTATTCGCTTGACATCGGAGGGCATCGAAGGGGACGCGGGTTAGGTCACAGCGGGCCCGCCACGCATCGGTGGGGATGACCGTGTCGCGGGCGTTTGAGCTGCTCAGTCCGGGATGCCAGGGGAACTGTGGATGACCGTCAACCGGCCTGAAACATAGCCGGCAACTAACGGGTTGATAACGGCACCTTTCCGCGCTAGGCGGCTCAGTGTCACAGTGTCAGTCACCTCACAGTCCCTCGTGAGCGCCCTGAGGAGGCTCTACTCATGCGCGGGCATTTCCCGTTCAAGATGGCGGTCGGAGCGACCGCCATAATGTTGTTGGCGGCAGGTTGTAGCGGAGGCGGTGACGAGGCCGAGGCTCAGGGCCTCACGGTCTCCATCGACATCTCCGAGCCGCAGCACATGATCCCGTCCAACTGCACGGAGTCCAGCTGCGCCGAGGTGCTCGCCGGCCTCTACACCCCGCTGGTCGACTTCGACGCGAACAACAACCCGGTTCTGGTGGCCGCCGAGTCGATCGAGTCGACCGACAACAAGGTCTGGACCGTCAAGCTGAAGAGCGGCTACACCTTCCACAACGGTGAGAAGGTCACCGCCGACAGCTACATCAAGGCCTGGAACCACGGGGCGTACGGCCCGAACGGCAACGGCGGCTCCTACTTCCTGGAGCGGATCGAGGGCTACGAGGCCCTCAACCCGGCGGACCCGGACGGCGCCGACGGCCCGCAGAAGGCCCCCGAGCCGACCACGAAGGCGCTGACCGGTCTGGCGAAGGTCGACGAGTCCACCTTCACCGTGACGCTGAAGGAGCCGTTCTCCGGCTGGCGTTCGGTCATGGGCTACACCACGTTCTACCCGCTGCCGGAGGCGGCGTGGGCGTCCGACGGTGTGCTCAAGGAGGACTTCGAGCAGGCTCCGATCGGTAACGGCCCGTTCAAGATGAAGGGCAAGTGGGAGCACGACTCGAAGATCGAGGTCGAGGCCTTCGACACCTATGCGGGCGAGAAGCCGAAGGTCGGTGGCGTCCTCTTCAAGATCTACCAGGAGCAGACCGCGGCCTATGCCGACCTGCAGAGCGGCCAGCTCGACGTGATGACCCAGATTCCGATCGAGAACCTGGCCAGCGCGCCGGCCGAGCTGGGTGACCGGTTCAAGACCAGCCCGAACTCCACCTTCCAGTTCGTGGGCTTCCCGACCTTCCTCGAGCAGTACTCCAAGGTCGAGGTGCGCAAGGCGATCTCCATGGCGATCAACCGCCAGGAGATCACCGACACCATCTTCCGTGGTTCGCAGACCCCGGCGACCTCGTTCGTCTCCCCGGCCGTCGCCGGCTACCGGGAGAACAGCTGCGGCGAGCCCTGCACCTACGACCCGGCCAAGGCCAAGCAGATGTACGAGGCCGCGGGCGGCCCGAAGCAGATCAAGTTCACCTACAACGCTGACGGTGGTCACAAGGCGTGGGTGGACGCGACCTGCAACCAGCTCAAGGCCAACCTGGGTGTGGACTGCGTCGGCGTGGGTGAGCCGAAGTTCGCCGACCTGCTGACCAAGGTCGAGAACAAGGAAGACGTCGGCCTGATCCGGCTCGGCTGGATCATGGACTACCCGCTGATGGAGAACTACCTCGGCCCGCTGTACGGCACCAACGGTTCGTCGAACTACTACGGCTACAGCAACCCGGAGTTCGACAACCTGGTGAAGCAGGGTTCGGCGGCGGCGACGCCGGAGGAGGCCATCAAGCTCTGGCAGCAGGCCGAGGACATCCTGGCCCGCGACATGCCGGTGGTTCCGCTGCGGCTCGGCCAGAACGTTTTCGGGCACTCCGAGAAGGTGAAGAACGTCGAGCTCGACCGGTTCTCGAAGGTCGACCTGCTGAAGATCGAGCCCGCGGCCTGATCTGACCGCTGAGCGGCGAACGGTCCGGTCCTCCCCCCGGTCAGTCCGGGACGGACCGGACCGTTCGTGCGAGTCTCATCGGCCCGACCCCGGGCCGGTGGGGCCGTGCTCGCCACCGTGGGCATCATGGTCCGGCTGCCGTCCAGGCAGCCGCCGATGCTCGTATCGCAGAGGACTTGGGATATGTTCCGCTACTTCGTGCGGCGCGTGCTGCAGGGGGTCCTGACGTTCTTCGGGGCCACCTTCATCGTGTACGCGCTGATGTTCGCCAACCAGGACGACCCGCTCCAGGCGTTGGCAGGTGAGCGACCACTGCCGGATAACGTCCGTCAGGTGCTCACCGAAAGGTATCACCTGGACGAGCCGTTTATCTTCCAATATGGCCATTACATGCGTGGCCTGCTCACCGGGGACTTCGGCATCTCGCTGACCAACCGGAAGATCTCGGAGATGATGGAGCAGGCGTGGCCGGTGACCTTCCGGCTCGCCGTCTACGCGCTGATCATCGCGGTGCTCGTCGCGGTGACCGCCGGTGTCGTCTCCGGCATCCGCCGGGGCGGCCCCTTCGACACCGTCACGCTCTTCATCACGCTGATCCTGCTCTCCTTGCCGATCGTGGTGCTGGCGCCGCTGGCCCGGCTTCTCTTCGGGGTGCAGTTGGGGTGGTTCCCGCCGACATCCGGGGCCGAACCGGGGTTGTACCAGCTCACACTGCCGGCGTTCGTGCTGGCCAGTCTGGTGGTCGCCACCCAGTTGCGGGTGACCCGCGCCTCGGTGGCGGAGAACCTGCGTTCGGACTACGTCCGGACCGCCCGGGCCAAGGGGCTGTCGAAGCGCCGGGTGATCGGCGTGCACGTGTTGCGGAACTCCCTGATCCCGGTGGTGACGCTGATCGGTCTCGACCTCGGTGGACTGATGGCCGGGGCGATCGTGACCGAGAGTGTGTTCAACATCCCCGGGGTGGGCTTCAACCTGTTCCGGGGCATCCGGACCGAGGACGGTCCGCTGGTGGTGGGCTTCGTCAGCATTCTGGTGATCGTCTTCCTGGTCGTGAACCTGATCGTCGACATGTTGTACGCGGTCCTCGACCCGAGGATCCGTTATGAGTGACCAGACCAATCAGCTCAGTGTGTGTGCGTCACGGCGGCGCCGAGCGGGACAGGGTGGCGACGTGAGTAAGCGAGGCGTCCGATGAGTAACGTGGAATCAGTCGCACAGACCCAGGCTGGGGCCAACGGCGGGGCGGGTGACGAGCGGGCGGAGAAGCCCCGCAGCCTGGCCGGCGACGCCTGGCAGGACCTGCGGCGCAACTGGATCTTCTGGGCCGCCCTGGTGCTGGTCGTCCTGGTCGTCACCATGGCGGCCTTCCCGAGCCTGTTCACCTCCGCCGACCCGCGCCTGTGTCAACTCTCCCGGCAGCACGCCGGCCCGAGCGGCAGCGCCATCTTCGGCTACAACTTCCAGGGCTGTGACGTCTACGCCCGGACCATCTACGGCGCCCGCAACTCGGTGCTGATCGGACTCACCGCGACCATCATCAGCGGGATCATCGGGCTCGTCATCGGGATGGCCGCCGGCTACTTCGGTGGCTGGGTCGACGCCGTGCTGGCCCGGGGCATCGACATCGTGCTGGGCATCCCGACCCTGCTGGGCGCGATCGTGCTGGCCCGGCGACTCACCTCCGACCCGGAGAGCTCGGGCTTCTGGGCGGTGGCGCTGACCCTGGGCGTACTGACCTGGACCACCGCGGCCCGGATCATGCGTTCCTCGGTGATCTCGGCGAAACAGCAGGACTACGTGGCGGCGGCCCGGATGCTCGGCGCCGGCCACGCCCGGCTGATGATCCGGCACATCCTGCCGAACGCGGCCGCGCCGTTCGTGGTGGTGCTGACCATCCTGCTCGGCATCAACATCGCCACCGAGGCAACCCTGACGTTCCTCGGTGTCGGCCTGCGCGGCAACGCCATCAGTTGGGGTATCGACATCGCGGTCGCGTCGCCGTTCGTCCGGGAGACCGCCACCCCGCTGGTCTGGCCGTCGGTCTTCCTGGCCGCGACCGTACTGGCGTTCATCATGCTCGGCGACGCGGTCCGCGACGCCTTCGACCCGAGGCTGCGGTGAGTGGAGCCATGACCGACATCAAGGCTGAGATCGACGTCCTGCCGGGGCTGGACTCCAGCGCCCGGCTGCTGGAGGTCGAGGATCTGCACGTCGAGTTCCGCACCCAGGCCGGGGTGGCCAAGGCGATCAACGGCGTCAACCTCGGGTTGGACCCGGGCGAGACGCTGGCGATTCTCGGCGAGTCCGGCTGCGGAAAGTCCGTCACCGCCCAGGCGATCATGGGGATCCTCGACTCGCCGCCCGGCTTCGTCACCGGTGGCGAGATCCGCTACCGCGGCGTCGACCTGCTGAAGCTCTCGGAGCAGGAGCGGCGCAAGGTACGCGCCAACCACATCGCGATGATCTTCCAGGACGCGCTCTCCGCGCTGAACCCGGTCTTCTCGGTCGGGTTCCAGCTCGGTGAACTGTTCCGGATCCACCGGGGCATGTCCCGGCAGGACGCGAAGCGGCGGTCGATCGAACTGCTCGACATGGTCAAGATCCCGGCCGCCCGGCAGCGGATCAACGACTACCCGCACCAGTTCTCCGGCGGTATGCGGCAGCGCGTGATGATCGCGATGGCGCTGGCGTTGGACCCCCGGGTGCTGATCGCGGACGAGCCGACCACCGCGCTCGACGTGACGGTGCAGGCGCAGATCATGAGCCTGCTCGCCGAGCTGCAGCGGGAACGGAACATGGGCCTGATCCTGATCACCCACGACATGGGGGTGGTCGCGGACGTCGCCGACCGGATCTCGGTGATGTACGCCGGCAAGGTGGTCGAGGAGGCGCCGGTCCTGGACATCTACGCCAAGCCGGCACACCCGTACACCAAGGCTCTGCTGGAGTCGATCCCGCGGCTGGACCTGAAGGGCCAGCAGCTCAACGTGATCAAGGGCCTGCCGCCGAACCTGACCCGTATCCCGGCCGGTTGCCCGTTCCACCCGCGCTGTGCGTACGCCCGCGACGTCTGCCGGGCCGACCCGCCGCCGCCGCAGTACGACGTGGCGGCCGGCCGGACCGCTCGGTGCCATTTCTGGACGGAGGTGGTCGGCGATGAGCCAGCCGTCAAGTGACAAGGACGTCGTACTCGAGACCAAGGGGCTGATCAAGCACTTCCCGATCACCCGGGGCATCGTCTTCCAGACGAAGATCGGCGCGGTCCGGGCGGTCGACGGGGTGGACCTGGAACTGCGTCGGGGCGAGACCCTCGGCGTGGTGGGCGAGTCCGGCTGTGGCAAGTCCACCCTGGCCAAGCTCCTGGTCGGGCTGGAGAAGCCGACCTCGGGCGTGATCAACGTACGCGGCCAGGACATGCCGAAGCTGACCGGTGCGGCCCTGCGTCGGGCCCGGCGCAACATCCAGATGGTGATGCAGGACCCGTACACGTCGCTGAACCCGCGGATGACGGTCGGCGACATCATCGGCGAGCCGTTCGACATCCACCCGGAGGTGGCGCCCCGGGGCGAGCGGAAGCGGCGGGTCCAGGAACTGCTCGATCTGGTCGGGTTGAACCCGGAGCACATCAACCGGTATCCGCACCAGTTCTCGGGTGGTCAGCGGCAGCGGATCGGGATCGCCCGGGCGTTGGCGTTGAAGCCGGAGATCATCGTCTGTGACGAGCCGGTGTCGGCGTTGGACGTGTCGATCCAGGCCCAGGTGATCAACCTGCTGGAGGGGTTGCAGGACGAGCTGGGGTTGTCGTACATCTTCATCGCGCACGACCTGTCGGTGGTGCGGCACATCGCCGACCGGGTGGCGGTGATGTACCTCGGGAAGATCGTGGAGATCGGTACCGAGGACGAGATCTACGAGAAGCCGACGCACCCGTACACCCAGGCGCTGCTGTCGGCGGTGCCGGTGCCGGACCCGACGCTGCGGGGACAGCGGGACCAGATCGTTCTCGAGGGTGACGTGCCGTCGCCGGCGAACCCGCCGTCGGGCTGCCGGTTCCGGACCCGGTGCTGGAAGGCGCAGGAGGTCTGCGCCACCGAGGAACCGGCACTGACCACCCGGGAGCATTCGGCACACCCGAGCGCGTGCCACTTCGCGGAGAAGCGCAACGTGGTGCACGCGGTCGAGTAGGCCGGTCAGGCGCTGGTGGGCAGCCTGACCCGGCTGCGCCACCGGTGAGTAGAAACGCCTCCTCATTTGCCCGGGGCGCGGGCCGCCATCCATGCGGCCGGCGTCCCGGGCTCGCGTCTTCCCGGGCTCGCATTTCTTTCCGGACGAGGGCGCGGCGGTTCAGAGCGGGCCGCGACCCGCCCGCAGCAGCAGCAGGGCGAGCTGGGTGCCGTCCGCGCCCAGTTCCTGGCGGAAACGCTCCAGGATCTCCCGCTCCCGGGACAGCACGAGACGGGTGCCACCGGAGGCCATCCGGGTACGGCCCACCTCCTGTGAGATGGCCGCCCGCTCCTTCCAGAGCGCGATCAGGTCCCGGTCGATCTGGTCGATCCGCTCCCGCAGCCCGAGGATGTGTTCCGCCGCCGCCGGCGCCTTGGTGCCTGTCTCGGGCGGCGCGCCGGTGGTCGGTCCGACGGCCTCGACGGATTCCGCGGCCAGTTCTGTGCTCATGGGGTCCTCCCTGTCGGTCCGGTCCCCGGTGTCTGAATCCCGATGCGAAAAGCCCCGGGCTCCAGGAGCCCGGGGCTTTTCGTAGGTCATAGATCAGGCGCGACCCACGGCTGCCGGACTCCCGGAGCCGTAGTAAAAGTAGAACGCGCGATGGATCACGGGTCGAGTATGCCCAGCCGTCGGTGCTTTGGCAAGCGGTTCGGCCAAGGCCGTGACCAGGGGCGCTGTGGTTCGGTGGGGTGGGGGCCGGGTGACCCGCGACGGGATCAAGCCTGACCGCCCAGAGCGGGGCACCCGGCCCCCACCCCGGATCCCCAGGTGGCCCGGGCGCGCCGCGGCGTCACGGCCGGGCCGGGTCGGGTTCGGCGGCGGGGTTGTCCGCCCGACGGCATAGACTCGCGAGGCGATGCAATCACTCTTCGACTCCCCACCGTTCGGGACGCCGGCGCCCGATGTCCCGTCGGCCCAGGGCGCGCCCCGGCCCCGCCCGGCGGGGCTCGATCCGCAGGCCCTGCTGGACGGGCTCAACGGCCCGCAGCGGGACGCGGTGACCCACTCCGGCTCCCCGCTGCTGATCGTCGCCGGGGCGGGGTCGGGCAAGACCCGGGTCCTCACCCACCGGATCGCCTATCTGCTCGCCGCCCGGGATGTGCATCCGGGCGAGATCATCGCGATCACCTTCACCAACAAGGCGGCCGGGGAGATGAAGGACCGGGTCGCCGCCCTGGTCGGCCCGCGGGCCCGGCTCATGTGGGTCTCCACCTTCCACTCCGCCTGCGTACGCATCCTGCGGGCCGAGCACGAGCACGCCGGGTTGAAGTCGACGTTCTCCATCTACGACGCCGACGACTCGCGTCGGCTGATGCAGTTGGTGGCCCGGGAGCTCGACCTGGACCCGAAGCGGTACCCGGCGCGCGGACTGGCCACCCAGGTGTCGAACCTGAAGAACGAACTGGTCGACCCGGAGACGTTCGCCGCCCGGGCGAGCGGGCCGAACGAGCGGGCCGTCGCCGAGGCGTACACGCTCTACCAGCGGCGGCTGACCGAGGCGCACGCCCTCGACTTCGACGACCTGATCATGACCACGGTGCACCTGCTGCAGTCGCACCCGCACGTCGCGGAGCGCTACCACCGGCGGTTCCGGCACGTCCTGGTGGATGAATACCAGGACACCAACCACGCGCAGTACACCCTGGTCAAGGAACTGGTCGGGCACGGTGGCGACATCGAGCCGGCCGAACTCTGCGTGGTCGGCGACGCCGACCAGTCGATCTACGCGTTCCGGGGCGCGACGATCCGCAACATCCTCGAGTTCGAACGCGACTTCACCGACGCCCGGACGATCCTGCTGGAGCAGAACTACCGCTCGACCCAGACCATTCTCAACGCCGCCAACGCGGTGATCGAGCGCAACTCCTCCCGGAAGCCGAAGCGGCTCTGGAGCGAGCAGGGTCTGGGGGAGCAGATCGTCGGGTACGTCGCCGACACCGAGCACGCCGAGGCGGACTGGGTCGGCCGGGAGATCGACCGACTCTGCGACGCCGGGCACGCCCGCCCCGGTGACGTGGCGGTCTTCTACCGCACCAACGCCCAGTCCCGGGTCTTCGAAGAGGTCTTCATCCGGGTCGGTCTGCCGTACAAGGTGGTCGGTGGGGTCCGGTTCTACGAGCGCAAGGAGGTCCGGGACGCCCTGGCCTACCTGCGGGCGGTGGTCAACGACGACGACACGGTGAGCATCCGGCGCATCCTGAACACCCCGCGCCGGGGGATCGGCGACCGGGCCGAGGCGTGTGTCGAGGCGCTCGCCACCCGGGAGCGGATCTCGTTCGGTGCGGCGCTGCGCCGGGCGGCGGAGGCGCCGGGGATCTCCACCCGGGCGGTCAACGCGATCGCCGAGTTTGTCAGTCTGCTCGACGACGTCCGCGTGCTGGCCGGGACCGCGCTGCCGGAGGAGGTGCTGGAGGCGGTGCTCACCCGCTCCGGTTATCTCGCCGAGCTGGAGGAGAGCATCGACCCGCAGGACGCCGGCCGGGTGGAGAACCTCCAGGAACTGGTGAGCGTCGCCCGGGAGTACACCGAACGGGCCGAGGCGCTGGCTGAGGAGGGTGCCCCGGGTGCCACCCTGGCCGGTTTCCTGGAGCAGGTCGCGTTGGTCGCCGACGCCGACCAACTCCCCTCCGATGATCCCGAGCACCAGGGCGTGGTCACCCTGATGACCCTGCACACCGCCAAGGGCCTGGAGTTCCCGGTGGTGTTCCTGACCGGTCTGGAGGACGGCGTCTTCCCGCACCTGCGGGCCCTGGGCGACAACCGGGAGCTGGAGGAGGAGCGCCGGTTGGCGTACGTCGGGATCACCCGGGCCCGGCAGCGGCTCTACCTGTCCCGGGCGGTGACCCGGTCGGCCTGGGGGCAGCCGGCGTACAACCCGCCGTCGCGGTTCATGGACGAGCTGCCGACCGACCTGGTCCGCTGGGAGCGGACCGAGGGGGCGTACACGTCGTGGTCCGGGTCCGGCGGCGGGGTCGGTGGCCGGTCCGGCGCCGCCGAGCGGTCCGGCAACTTCCGCTCTGCCGGCAACACCTTCGGTACGCCGAAGGCGGCCCAGCTCGCCTCCCGGCTGGGTGTGGACGCCAGTCGACTCAGCACCGCGAGCGAGTTGAAGCAGCCGCCCAAGGTCGCGGTCGGGGACCGGGTCAACCACCAGCGGTACGGCCTCGGCCGGGTGCTGGCGGTGGAGGGGCACGGTCCGGGTGCCCGGGCGCAGATCGACTTCGGCGACCAGACGTTGTGGCTGGTGCTGCGGCACGCGCCGATCGACAAGCTCTGAGCCTCGTCGGGGCGGGACGGCGTCTCCGGTCCCGCCCCGGTCCACTGTCCGGTCCCGCGTACGGTCAGCCTGGGCTGGTTCGCTGCCCGAGCCGTACGGTGAGCCCGTCGAGCAGGGCGCGCAGTCCCAGCTCGAAGAGGCGGTTCAGGTCCAGGTCGTAGCCGGTCCGGCGGAAACTGCCCAGCATCCGGGCGAAGGTGGGGTAGGGGCCGGCGGTGGCCAGGGCGCCCATCGCCGGCGCCTGGGTGTCGAGCCACTGCTCGTCGGTGAGCCCGGTGGCCGCTCTCGCCTGTGTCTCCCGTTCGAGGTGCACGGCGAGTCCCTGCACGTGGCTGTAGATCAGGATGCTCACGTCCAGCATGGTTGTCGGGTCGACGCCGAGGCCGTCGAGGGCGCTGAGCATCCGCTCGTTGTGGACCAGCAGGTTCGGCAGCGGCAGGGGGCGGCTCAGCGGCCCGGTCTGGGCCAGCCAGGGGTGGCGTCGGTGTAGTTGCCAGAGCACCCGGGCGCCGAGTTCGAGCCGGTTGCGCCAGTGCGCCGGTGCCGACTCGGGTGGCCGCAGTTCGCCGTACGCCGCGTCGGCCATCAGCAGCACGAGTTCGTCCTTGCTGCCGACGTACCGGTACGGGGACATGGTGGAGACGCCGAGCCGGGCCGCGACCGCGCGCATCGAGAGCGCGTCGAGTCCCTCGGCGTCGGCGATCTCGATGGCGGCGCGGATCACCCGGTCCCGGTTCAGTTCGGCGTCCGGGCGGGCGGTGATCCGGGGCGTCGGCCGCGGGGTGGGGCGCTGACCGGCCAGCTGGGGCGGCTGTCGGGTGGCCGGCTGGCTCGGCTGTCGGCTGGCCGGGGTTGGCTGTCGGGTTGGCTGTCGGGTTGGCGACGGTGGGGTCGGCGCGTCGGGCGTCCCGGCCACCACCGTGCCGACCCGGGGTCGGGCCTGGACCACACCCTGGTCGCGCAGGGCGTTCAGGGCCCGGGTCGCGGTCGCCAGGGCGACGCCCCACTCCCTGGCGATCTGCCGGGTCGAGGGCACCCGGTCGCCGGGGGCGAGTTCACCGGTCCTGATCCGTCGCCGGATGTCGGCGACGATGCGCCGGTACGGCGGTTCTGCCGGCATCCCACACCTCCACTGTTCTGTCCTAGTACAGATGCTAGTCGCAAGTACCAGCGCCGACGGGCTCCTGTGCTAGGACAGAGCGGAAAAACCTTGCTACTGCCCTTGCGTACGCCGTACATTGCTCGGCGGATACAGCGTACAGGGAGGCACGAGATGACATCCGTACTGATCTCCGGGGCAGGGATCGCCGGACCGGCTCTGGCGTACTGGTTGCGTCGGCACGGCTTCGAACCCACTGTGGTCGAACGGGCCCCCGGGCTGCGTGCCGGCGGCCAGGCGGTCGACGTCCGGGGCGTCGCGCTGGAGGTGGTCGACCGGATGGGCCTGGCGGCGCCGCTGCGCGAGGCGCGTACCCGGATGCGGGGCATGTCGGTGCTCGACGGGGACGGCACCGAGCTGATGCGCTCGACCGAGACGGCGCGCAGCAGCGGCCGACTCGACAGCCCCGACGTCGAGGTGCTGCGCGAGGACCTGGTGGAGTTGCTCTACGCGCGGACCCGCGACGACGTCGAGTACCGGTTCGGGGACTCGGTCAGCGAGCTGACCCAGACCGGGGCCGGCGTCGAGGTCCGCTTCGAGACGGGCGAGCGCCGCGGCTTCGACCTGGTGGTCGGTGCCGACGGCCTGCACTCCACGGTACGCCGGCTGGCCTTCGGCCCGGAGCAGCCGTACGTCCACCACCTCGGCATGTACGTGGCGGTCTTCACCACCGAGAACCTTCTCGAGCTGGACAACTGGCAGGTGTGGTTCCAGGACCCGGCCAGCGGGGTCGGCGGCGCCGTCATGTCGGCCCGGGACAACACCCAACTCCGGGTCTACCTCGGCTTCGGGGCGGCGCCGTTGACGTACGACCGCCGCGATCTCGACCAGCAACGACAACTCCTCGCCGACCGGCTCACCGGGCTGCGGTGGGAGGTGCCGAGGCTGCTGAAGGCCATGTGGTCGGCGCCGGACTTCTACTTCGACCAGGTGGCCCAGGTCCGGATGCCGACCTGGTCCCAGGGGCGGGTGTCGCTGCTCGGCGACGCCGGGTACGCCCCGGCACTGCTCTCCGGCCAGGGCACCAGCCTTGGGCTCGTCGGCGCCTACGTCCTCGCCGAGGAACTGGGCCGGCCCGGTGCCGACCATCTCGCCGCGTTCCACCGGTACGAGCGGCGGATGCGTCCGTTCGTGGACGTCAACCAGGCGCTCGCCACCGAGAACCCGGGTGCCGGGCCGGCCGAGGAGTCGGTCGAACGGGCCAAGAACGCGATCGTCCTCGACGCCTGAGCCGCCTCCCCGGCGGTGGTGGCGTACGGATCAGCAGCCGAGGTCCACGCCCCGGGCCCGCATCCAGGGGGCCGGGTCGACCTGGTTCCACAGCCCCTTGTGCACCTCGAAGTGCAGGTGCGGTCCGGTGGCGTCGCCGGTCGCGCCCTCGTACCCGATCACCTGGCCGGCGGTGACCTTCTGGCCGACGCTGACCGCGACCCGGCTCTGGTGGGCGTAGTGGGTGAGGTAGCCGTTGCCGTGGTCGATGACCACCGAGATGCCGTACCCGGTGTAGGCCGGACCGGCGGTCACCACGGTCCCGGCGCCGGCCGCGTGGATCGGGGTGCCGGACGGCATCGCCAGGTCGATGCCGGCGTGCAGCACTCCCCAGCGCATGCCGTAGCAGGAGGTGACCGGGGCGCCGGGCATCGGGTTGACCCAGGCCGGCCGCTTCGGCTTGGCCGAGGTCTTCGTGCTGGTCTTCGCCGCCTTCTTCGTGGCCCGGGGGGTGGCCGGCGCGGCGGCCGCAGCCGAAGGACTGACGGTCGGGGTCGCGGTCGGTACGCCGGGGGTCTCGCGGGCGGACCGGTCGGCCCGGTCGGCGGCGGCGGCCCGGGCTGCCGCCTCGTCCTGGGCGGCCACCGTCACCCGGGTCGGGGTGTCGCCGCCACCGGCGCCGAGCGCCGTCGCGGTCGACACGCCGGCGATCGCCAACCCGAGTAGCCCGACCAGTCCGGCGACCCGGAACCCGCGCTGCCCGGCGATCCGGAACCCGAGCCGTCCGGCGAGTACGCCGGGGAGCCGACGGACCCTCCGGCCGTCCTCGCGCACCCCGGAGGTTCCGCTCGGGTGCGGCGCGGCGGCCTCGGAGGTTCCGCTCGGGTGCGGCGCGGCGGCCTCGGACGGCTTCGCGTCCGTGTTCGTCTCGGGCAGGATCGGGTCGTTCTCCGGCACTGCGGGTCCCTTCACGGTCGGGCCATGGACTCCGGAATCGTGTCCGGGCCGGTGGCGCGCCGCTGTTGTCGGGTCCGGCGTGCGGGCCGAAAAACCGGCGATGACCTGGGGTTTTGTGCCGCAATCGACAACCCTGACCGATCTCCGGGAAAGATCGACTGTGGTCTCCGCTACACCTGTCGATGTGACCGAGGCAACTTCGCCGACCGGTCCCCGGGGGACCGGACAGAAAAAACCGCCCAACCCCGGAGGGTCGGGCGGGAAGCTGGCGTTACCTGGAGTCAGGAGGCGGCTACGTCCGCGTACAGTTCGTCAACCTGTAGCGCGATGTCCACACCGCGTTCCTTCAGGTAGGGGATCGGGTCCGTCGGCTTGCCGTTGACATGCAGCTCGAGATGCAGTCGTGAGCCGTACGAGTGACCGGTGTTGCCGACCAGGCCAAGTTCGTCGCCGGCCTTGACCTCCTGGCCCTCCGAGACCAGCAGCTTGGACGAGTGCCCGTAGATGGACTCGGTGCCGTCCGGGTGCTCGACGATCACGCAGTAGCCGTACCCGCCGAACCAGCCGGCCTTGGTCACCGTGCCGGAGTGGACGGCGTGGTAGGGCGTGCCTTCGGGGGCGGCCAGGTCGATGCCGGGGTGCAGCTTGTCCCACTGCATGCCGTACGGCGTGTTGAGGTCGTAGCCCTCGAGCGGCAGCCGCCAGACGTCGGGTGCCGCGGCCAGGGTGGACTCCAGGCCGCCCCGGTCGTTGTCCCGGGACGACCGCTCCGCGTCGGTGGCGCGGGAGCTGAGGTCCTCACTTGTGGCGGCGGCCTTCTCCAGGTCCGCCAGCGCGGACGGGCTGACCACCTTGGCGTCCGGCAGGGCGCCCGCGCCGAGCGCGACGACACCGGCGCCGACGAAGGCGGTGGTGACAACCGCCGCGTAACGGCTGCGTGGGGGTGTGGGGACGCGACGTCGCCCTCGGTAGCGATCGGGCTCAGACGACAGGCGCTGGCGCACGCACACCCTCCGTTGTCGGATCAGTGTTGCGACCATCGCCGGGGTTCGGAAGATCGTGGTGAACTCCGGCTGACCGCGTTGTCACCGGACCGTGGACCTGATGACAACCGTGGGCCACGGTAACCAACCCCTAGGCGCGCCACAAGTCGCACCGCCAAAATGTCGGTACGCTGTGCGGCTGTCCGTTGCGGAATGCCATATCTCGTAACCTTTTATCAGTGGCCTCGTTAGTTGCGCTCGGTTACGCTCCGTGCAGCAGAGGGTTATCGGAGTGGTCCGGGTCGTCGGGTCGTCGGGGACGATCCCCTAGGGGGTCCGGGGCCGGTCCCCCCAACCCCGGAGCCGCTCTCCGGGCCACTGTCGGGGCCGGGAGTTTCGGGGTCGCGGGCCGTCGGGTTACCGTTCGTTAAGGAAATCCGGCGGTGTCCTGGAAAGGTGTAACGCTGATGAGTTCTCGGATCCGGGTCGTCGTCGCCAAGCCCGGCCTGGACGGGCACGACCGTGGGGCCAAGGTGGTGGCCCGGGCGTTGCGGGACGCGGGCATGGAGGTCATCTACACCGGGCTGCACCAGACACCGGAGCAGATCGTCGAGACCGCGATCCAGGAGGACGCCGACGCGATCGGCCTGTCGGTGCTCTCCGGCGCGCACATGACCCTGTTCCGGCGGGTGCTGGAGCTGCTCACCGAGCGGGACGCGGCGGACCTGGTGGTCTTCGGCGGCGGCATCATCCCGGACGCCGACATCCCGGAGCTGGAACGACTCGGAGTGGCCCGGATCTTCACGCCCGGCGCGACGACCCGGGCGATCGTCGAGTGGGTACGGGCCAACGTGGGACAGCCGGCGGTCAGCTGACCGCCCCGGCCTGAGACCCGGCCGCGCCGCGCGGAGGGGAACCCGCTCCGGGCGGGAAGGGGAGAGGCCGGACGCACCCCTCACACGTCCGGCCTCTCTATGCACGATGCCCCGCCGCCACCCCTCGACCGACAGGGCATCGGCCGCTCCCGTCGTCGCGCTCAGCGCTCCGACACCAGACTCAACGACCACCCCTACCCGGGGTTACGCCGGTCACCGGAAAGTTTTCCCGAGGCCGGCCGGCGGCTGTGCGATACCACACACCGAGCACCCACGTGGATGCCCCCCGTGGTCGTCTCGCTAGGCTGCGCCAGATGGCCTGTTTGTACCCAAGCAGGCGCCAACTCATCAACACGCTGGCGGCGGTGCGCAGGCGCGCCGCGGAGACGGGACGGGACGCGCAATCGTGGACCTGTACGAATACCAGGGGCGTGAGCTGTTCGAGCGGCACGGTTTGCCCGTGCTCGCCGGCGGTGTCGCGACGACCCCCGACGAGGCCCGCGCGATCGCCGAGCGGCTCGGCGGCCGAGTGGTCGTCAAGGCCCAGGTGAAGGTCGGAGGCCGGGGCAAGGCCCTGTTCCGGCGGGGTCAAGCTCGCCGAGGGCGCCGACGAGGCGGTGGCCCGGTCCACCGACATCCTCGGCATGGACATCAAGGGCCACACGGTCAACAAGGTCATGATCACGGTGACCGCCGACATCGCCGAGGAGTACTACTTCTCGTACCTGCTCGACCGGGCGAACCGCACCTTCCTCTGCATCGCCAGCGTCGCCGGCGGTATGGACATCGAGCAGGTGGCCGCCGAGACCCCGGACCGGGTGGCGAAGATCGCCATCGACGCGAACGCCGGGGTCGACGAGGCGAAGGCGCGGGAGATCGTCACCGCCGCACAGTTCCCGGCCGACGTCGCCGAGCAGGTGGTCCCGATCGCGGTACGCCTGTGGCAGGCGTTCGTCGCCGAGGACGCCACCCTGGTCGAGGTGAACCCGCTGGCGAAGACGAAGAGCGGCGAGGTGCTCTGCCTCGACGCCAAGGTCTCGCTGGACGAGAACGCCGGCTTCCGCCACCCCGACCACGAGGCACTGGTCGACCAGGCCGCGGTGGACCCGCTGGAGCAGCGGGCCAAGGAGAAGGACCTCAACTACGTCAAGCTCGACGGCGAGGTCGGCATCATCGGCAACGGCGCCGGCCTCGTCATGTCGACCCTCGACGTGGTGGCCTACGCCGGTGAGTCGTACGGCGGCGTCAAGCCGGCCAACTTCCTGGACATCGGCGGCGGGGCGAGCGCGGCGGTGATGGCGAACGGGCTGGAGATCGTCCTCTCCGACCCCTCGGTACGCAGCGTCTTCGTCAACGTCTTCGGTGGCATCACCGCCTGCGACGAGGTCGCCAACGGCATCGTGCAGGCACTGGCCCTGCTGACCGAGCGGGGCGAGACGGTCGACAAGCCGCTCGTCGTACGACTCGACGGAAACAACGCCGAGGCGGGGCGGGCGATCCTCGACGCCGCCGCCAACCCGCTGGTCGAGCGGGTGGACACCATGGATGGCGCGGCCCGGCGGGCCGCCGAGCTCGCGGCTGCGGGGGTCTGAGATGGCAATCTGGTTGACCAAGGACTCGAAGGTCATCGTCCAGGGGATGACCGGCTCCGAGGGCATGAAGCACACGAAGCGGATGCTCGCCGCCGGCACCACGGTCGTCGGCGGGGTCAACCCGCGCAAGGCCGGCCAGAAGGTCGCCTTCGACGGCACCGAGCTGCCGGTCTTCGCCAGCGTCGCGGACGCGATGGCGGAAACCGGGGCGGACGTCAGCGTCATCTTCGTACCGCCGCAGTTCACCAAGGGCGCGGTCGTCGAGGCGATCGACGCGGGTATCCCGCTCGCCGTGGTGATCACCGAGGGCGTGCCGGTGCACGACACCGCCGCGTTCTGGGCGTACAACGTGGCGCAGGGGGAGCGGACCCGGATCATCGGGCCGAACTGCCCGGGCATCGCCTCGCCGGGCGCCTCCAACGCGGGCATCATCCCCGCCGACATCACCGGCACCGGCCGGATCGGCCTGGTCAGCAAGAGCGGCACGCTGACCTACCAGATGATGTACGAGTTGCGTGACATCGGCTTCTCCACCTGTGTCGGCATCGGTGGTGACCCGGTCATCGGCACCACCCACATCGACGCGCTCGCGGCGTTCCAGGCGGACCCGGAGACCGACGCCATCGTGATGATCGGCGAGATCGGCGGCGACGCCGAGGAGCGGGCCGCCGAGTTCATCAAGGCCAACGTGACCAAGCCGGTGGTCGGCTACATCGCCGGTTTCACCGCGCCCCCCGGCAAGACGATGGGGCACGCCGGCGCGATCATCTCCGGCTCGGCCGGCACCGCCGAGGCGAAGAAGGCGGCGCTGGAGGCGGTCGGGGTGAAGGTCGGCAAGACGCCGAGCGAGACCGCCCGGCTGATGCGCGAGGTCATGTCCGGCAACTGAGTCGACAGACATGACGGACGGGGTGGTCGGCGCGGGCCGGCCACCCCGTCGTGTCCGCGGCCGTCGGGCCCCCGGCGGGCGTCGCGGCCCGGGTCGGGCCGGGGCGACGGCGGGGATGTGCGGCCGGCCGCTGTCGCCGGCCGGCGGTGGTCCGTACCGTGGTGTCGTGAACCGGCCCGTCCCGCCGCCGTGCCAGAGTAGGCGCTGATGCCACCCACCTCTGCTGACCGGCCCCGCCGTACCGACGCCTCGGGCGGCGTTCCGGACGTCGGACCGGAGACGTCGCCTGGGCCGGTTCCCGACCGGCGGGACGGGCTGGACCGCCCGGACGGGCGTGACCGGGCGGAGCGGCGGCGCCCCACACCCCGCCGGGCAACCCCCGGCGGCGGTCGGGTGCCCGCCCCCCGGCCGGGCGACGCCGCCCGGTCCGGAGAGGCCCGGCGGCCCGGCCGGGCCCCGCTGCCGGTCGCCGCCGCGGTCGCCACGCTCTGGGCGGCCGTCGTCTCCTACCTGCCGGTCGCGGTGGTCCTCGGGGTGGCCCGGTTCGCCGAGGACGCCGGCTCGATCGGCGCCGCCGCCCGACTCGGGCTGGCCGGCTGGCTGCTCGGACACGGCGTACCGCTGCAGACCGCCGCCGGGCCGTTCGGCCTGGCGCCGCTCGCCCTCGCCGTGCTCGCCGCGTGGCGGCTCGCCCAGGCCGGCGTACACGTCAGTCGTGCGGTCGGCGCCCGGCACCATCCGAACCTGGGCCGGGCGCTGATCGTCGCGGGCACGGTCGGGATCGGGTACGGCCTGCTCGGCGCACTCGCCGCGATCGCGCTCGGCGACGACGGGCCCACCGCCGCACCACTGCGGGCGCTGCTCACCCTGGCCACCTTCGGTACGCTCGCCGCCCTCGTCGGCGCGTTGCGGGCCACCGGCGCGCTGGGCCCACTGGCCCGTCGTACCCCGGCGGTGCTGCGGGACGGGGTACGCACCGGTGTCGTCGCGGCCTTCCTGCTGTTCGCGGCCGGTGCCGGCGTCGCCGGGCTGGCGGTGGCGACCGGTGGCGGCGAGGCCGGCGACATGATCGGGGCGTACCGGACCGGGGTGCTGGGCCAGGCGGGAATCACCCTGGTCAGCCTCGGCTACGCGCCGAACGCCGCGATCTGGGCGGCGAGTTTCCTGCTCGGGCCGGGATTCGCGGTCGGCACCGACACGGTGGTCCGGACCACCGAGGTGTCGATCGGGGCGCTGCCGGCCGTGCCCCTGTTCGCCGCGCTTCCCGAAGGGCCGCTCGGCGGGCTCGGCGGGGTGGTGCTCGCCGTACCGGTGCTGGCCGGCATGGGGGCCGGCTGGCTGCTCGCCCGTCGGATGCTGCTGACCGCCGCCGACCGGCACGCGTCGCCACCCGGCTGGTCCACCCTGCTCGGTGCGGCCGCGGTCGGTGGCCCGGTGGCCGGGGTGCTGATGGGCGGGGCGGCCTTCTTCTCCGGCGGCCCGCTCGGCGGCGGACGGCTCGCCGAGATCGGTCCCAGCTACTGGCAGGTGGCGGCCGGGGCGACGGTCGTGGTGCTGGTCGGCACCCTGATCGGCGCGGTGGCCAGCCGGGCGGTCACCCGTCGCTGAGTGTCGCGGCCTGCATCGAGGGCTCGGCGTCCCGGGCCGCCGGGTGTCGGGGCCGGCCGGGCGGGGCCATGCGCTGTCGAGCGCCGGGGCGGTGGCTTCCGGGCGGTGGCCGCGGGGACCGCGATCGACCGGGCGTGTCGCGAAAACGCCGAGGGGCGCCCCGGAGGTGCTCGGGACGCCCCGCTGGCGGAGTCACCGCCGGCTGACCCGCTGGTCAGCCGACCGGCACCGGTGCAGCCTGCTCAGGGCTGCCAGTAGAGACTGGCGTTGGCGACCGCGCCGTAGATCAGCGCCGCCGCGGCGAGCACGACGGCGAGGGAACCACAGATCAGCCCGGCGAGCGCCTGGCCCGAATTGCTGGCCTCACCCCGGCTGACCTTGCCCCGACCGAGGATGCCGAGCACGATCGCGGCGATGCCCCCGATGACCGACAGGGGACCGCAGCAGAACCCCAGGGGCAGCGAGACGATGCCGAGGATCATCGAGATCAGGCCGAGCGTGTTGTCCTGCCTGGTCGGCGTGCCGTACCCCGGACCGGGGTAGCCGGACGTCGAGCCGTACGGCTGCCCCGGCATCGCCTGCTGGCCGTACGGATCCTGGTACTGCGGCGGATACCCGGGCTGCCCCGTCGGCTGCTCGTACGGCTGCCCGGAGGTGGGCTGACCGTAGCTCGGCTGCTCGTACGGCTGTCCCGACGTGGGCTGCCCGTAGCCGGGCTGGCCGGAGGTCGGTGGCGCGTACGGGTCCTGCGGCTGTGGGGCGTACGGATCCGACGGGGGCTGTTGCGGCCCGTACGGGTCCTGGCCCGGGTAACCCGGCTGCATGGTGGAGAACTCCCTGTCCGGGGTGGGTCAGTAGGTCGACGCGGCGCCGGCGCCGCCGCCGACCATGCCCGCTGCGAAGGCGATGATGCAGCAGATCAGCCAGATGCCGATCCAGACGCAACCGATGATGATGGCGAGCTTCGACCACTTCTTCGACTCGGCGGCCGCCGCCTGGGCGCCGGCGAAGTCGCCCTGCTGCAGCAGCGGGTTGACCTTCGAGGCGGCCATGATGGCGGGGATCGCCAGCGGCCAGAAGAGGAAGATCGAGACGATCGACATCGTCATGTTGTTATCGATCTGTTGCGGCGGCTGTGAGGGGTAGCCAGGTTGCATTGGGTCCGAACTCCTCGATAATTGCACGTACCGCAGCGATGCGGTGACTGGGGGTTGAATTGCTCCGGGTGATCAGGCCCGTGAGCGACCGGGAGCGTACCTAATCAACGCAACGTCGGGGGGCGTTTCCCGAGTCCGACATGCCGCGCGCCGCGTGCCGCATGCCGAACGGTCCGCCCGCCCGTCGTCCTGCTCCGGTGTGACCTGTCGGGTCCGCGGCCGCGCCCCGGGGAAGCCGGCCTGAGCTGCCCGATAGGGTGCGGGGGTGACTGAGCCTGTGTCGCCGGCCCGCATCGTCGTCCTCGTCTCCGGTTCCGGAAGCAACCTGCAGGCGCTGCTGGACGCGTGCGCCGACCCCGGCTACGGCGTCCGGGTGGTGGCCGTCGGCGCCGACCGGGACAACATCGCCGGGCTCGACCGGGCCGCCGCCGCCGGCGTACCCACCTTCGTGGAACGTGTCCCGGCGCACCCGAGCCGCGAGGAGTGGGACCGGGCGCTCACCGCCCGGGTCGCCGAACACCGACCCGACCTGGTGGTCTCCGCCGGTTTCCTGAAGCTGGTCGGCCCGCACTTCCTGGCCGCGTTCGGCGACCGCTACGTCAACACCCACAACTCGCTGCTGCCGGCCTTCCCCGGCATCCACGGTCCACGCGACGCACTCGCGTACGGGGTGCGCCTGGCCGGCGCCACGCTCTTCTTCGTCGACGCCGGGGTGGACACCGGGCCGATCATCGCCCAGGTGGCGGTGCCGGTGCTCGACGACGACAACGAGGAATCCCTCACCGAACGGATCAAGGTGGCCGAGCGGCAGCAGCTCGTCACGTACGTCGGCCGGCTGGTCCGGGAGGGCTGGACGATCACTGGAAGGAAGGTCACGATCGGAGTGAGCGACACGAGTTCCGCGGCGGGGGAGCGGCGTCCGGTACGGCGCGCCCTGGTCAGCGTCTACGACAAGACCGGGCTGACCGAGCTGGCCCAGGCGCTGCACGCCGCCGGTGTCGAGATCGTCTCGACCGGCAGCACCGCCACGACCATCGAGAAGGCCGGCATCCCGGTCACCCCGGTCGAGGCGCTGACCGGGTTCCCGGAGACCCTGGACGGCCGGGTCAAGACGCTGCACCCGAAGGTGCACGCCGGCCTCCTGGCCGACCTGCGGTCGCCGCGGCACGCCGCCCAGCTCGACGAACTCGGCATCGCGCCGTTCGACCTGCTGGTGTCGAACCTCTACCCGTTCACCGAGACGGTCGCCTCCGGCGCCGACTTCGACCAGTGCGTCGAGCAGATCGACATCGGCGGGCCGGCGATGGTCCGGGCGGCCGCGAAGAACCACGCCTCGGTGGCGGTGGTGACCTCGGTGTCGGCGTACCCGACGGTGCTGGCGGCGCTGGCCGACGGCGGTTTCACCGCCGCCCAGCGGCGTGCCCTGGCCGCCCGCGCCTTCGCCGACATCGCCGAGTACGACGTGGCGGTGGCGAACTGGTTCGCGGTGCAGGCCGGGCCGACCGACCAGGAGTGGCCGCCGTTCGCCGGAATGGCGTTGACCGTCAGCACCCCGCTGCGGTACGGCGAGAACCCGCACCAGCAGGCGGCGCTCTACGTCGACCCGGCGGCCCCGGTCGGGCTGGCCCAGGCCGAGCAGCTGCACGGCAAGGAGATGTCGTACAACAACTACGTCGACGCGGACGCCGCCTGGCGGGCCGCGAACGACTTCGCCGACCAGCCGGCGGTGGCGATCATCAAGCACGCGAACCCGTGCGGTATCGCGGTCGGGGCCGACGTCGCCGAGGCGCACCGCAAGGCGCACGCCTGTGACCCCGTCTCCGCGTTCGGTGGGGTGATCGCGGTCAACCGGCCGGTCTCGGTGGCCCTCGCCGAGCAGGTCGCGGAGATCTTCACCGAGGTGGTCGTGGCGCCGGACTTCGAGCCGGGCGCGGTCGACGTACTGACCGGGAAGAAGAACATCCGGCTGCTCCGCGCGCCCGCCTGGGCGCCGCCGCCGGCCGAGTGGCGTCAGGTCAGCGGGGGCGTACTCGTGCAGCTGGCCGACCGGGTCGACGCCCCCGGCGACGACCCGGCCAACTGGCGCCTGGCCACCGGTACGCCGGTCGGCGACGACGTGCTGCGGGACCTTGTCTTCGCCTGGCGGGCGGTCCGCGCGGTGAAGAGCAACGCGATCCTGCTCGCCTCCGACGGGGCGACGGTCGGGGTCGGGATGGGACAGGTGAACCGGGTCGACTCGGCGCACCTCGCGGTGAACCGGGCCGGCGCCGACCGGGCCCGGGGTGCGGTGGCCGCCTCGGACGCGTTCTTCCCGTTCCCGGACGGGCTGCAGGTGCTGGCCGACGCCGGGGTACGCGCGGTTGTCCAGCCCGGCGGCTCGCTGCGCGACGAGGAGGTCGTCGCGGCGGCCCGGGACGCCGGCCTGACGATGTACTTCACCGGCACCCGGCACTTCTTCCACTGAGTTCGACGGCCCGGCCGGCGCGGTTGGTACGCGTCGGCCGGCGCCTCGCCCAGGGCCGGTCCGCCCGCCCTCCGGGGACCGCCCTCCCGGCGTCGGGACCTGGCACGGATCAGGTCGTGGCGGGCCGGCGCCGGCTCCGACCCGCCGTCAGAACGCCGAGATCGAGTCGGGGGCCCGTTCCCGGCGGGACAGCGTGCGTACCACGGCCAGCGGACCGTGCCGCCAGGTCGCGACCTGGGCGAGCAGCTGGATGGTCGCCTCCGTCGCCGCCGCCGGCATCGGCGGGGTCGGCAGGTCCAGGCTGACCGCGAGGTCGTCGGCGTGCACCACGAGTTCCATCACCCGGGTGAGCAGGAAGTCGTCGACCCGCAGCCCCCAGCGGCCGAAGTCGACGATCCGCGCGGCGGGTTGGGCGGGCACGGTCCGGCGCAGCTCGGCCAGGGCGGTGTCGACGGTGTCGGCGAGTTCGCCGGGGGTGGTCGTGGCGGCGGCCCGCTCACCTCGGGTCCGGATGTCGACGTTCTCCGGGCTGTCGACGCCCGAGGTGACCCAGGCGTTCCCGGTGTAGTGCGCCAGGATCGGGATGGCGCTGTCACCGGGTGGGGCCGCGAGCAGGTCCACGGTGTGGGTGATCTGGTTGGCGAGGTGGCGGGCCAGCCCGCCGGTGGTGAAGTCGGCCAGGGCGCTCGGGGCGGACCAGCGTTGCGTCAGCGCCGGTTCGCGGAACATCGGGGCGGCGGTCTCGGCGGCGGCGAGGAAGGCGTCTCGGATCACCAGGCGGAGGTTAGTCCGGCTGGCCGCACCGGTGGCCGTACCCCCGCCGCAGGTGTGTCGGTGCCGACAGGCGGCGACCGGGTCGTGGACCCGAGCCGGTGACGGCGAAGCGGCGGCCGCGCCCCGGGGAAGGGGGCGCGACCGCCGCGTGGCCGGGGGATCAGGCGACGACGTGCGTCTTCTGCTCCGCGAAGTGGCAGGCCGACGGGTGCGGGTCGGCGGCGCGCAGTTCCAGCTTCGGCTCCTCGGTGGCGCAGATGTCCTGCGCCTTCCAGCACCGGGTCCGGAACCGGCAGCCCGACGGCGGGTTCGCCGGCGACGGCACGTCGCCGTCCAGCCGGATGATCTCGCGGTGGGCGCGGGCCTTCGGGTCCGGCACCGGCACCGCCGACAGCAGCGCCTGGGTGTACGGGTGCGTCGGCCTCTCGTAGATCTCCTCCTCGGTACCGATCTCCACGATCTTCCCGAGGTACATCACCGCCACCCGGTCGGCGATGTGCCGCACCACCGACAGGTCGTGCGCGATGAAGATGTACGACAACCCCAGCTCGTCCTGCAACCCCTCCAGCAGGTTGATCACCTGGGCCTGGATCGACACGTCCAACGCCGACACCGGCTCGTCACAGACGATGATCTCCGGCTTCAACGCCAACGCCCGGGCGATCCCGATCCGCTGCCGCTGACCACCCGAGAACTGGTGCGGATACCGGTTGATGTGCTCCGGGTTCAGACCGACCAGTTCGAGCAGTTCCTGGACCCGCTGCCGGCGGGTGCCGCGCGGTGCCGCGTCGGGGTGGATGTCGAACGGCTCGCCGATGATGTCGCCGACCGTCATCCGTGGGTTCAGCGAGGTGTACGGGTCCTGCATCACCATCTGCACGTTGCGCCGCATCCGACGCAGCGCGGAGCCGGAGAGCGAGAACATGTCCCGCCCCTCCAGCAGGGCCTTGCCCGAGGTCGGGGTCTCCAGCCGCATCAGCAGCTTGGCGAGGGTGGACTTGCCGCAGCCGGACTCGCCGACGATGCCGAGGGTCTCGCCCCGCTTCAGGTCGAAGCTGACGCCGTCGACCGCCTTCACCGCGCCGATCTGCCGCTTGAAGACGATGCCCTGGGTGATCGGGAAGTGCTTGACGACGTTCTCGACCTGCAGCACGGTCTCGCCACGCTGCTTGGTGGCGGTGCCGGCGGCCGGTGTGGACGTGGTCCGGTCAGATGCGGCCATCGAGGACCTCCTCGGCGAAGTGGCAGGCGCTGGTCCGGTCGTTGCCGAGCTGGTGGACGGTCGGCACGACGTCGACGCACTCCTGCCGGGCGAACGGGCAGCGCGGGTGGAACGGGCAGCCGCTGGGGATCCGCATCAGGTTCGGCGGAAGCCCCTTGATGGTGGTGAGCTGCTGGCCCTTCAGGTCCAGCCGCGGAATCGACTCCAGCAGCCCCTTGGTGTACGGGTGCGCGGGCGCCTCGTACAGCGCGTGCACGTCGGCGTGTTCGACGATCCGGCCGGCGTACATGACGGCGATCCGGTCGGCCACGTCGGCGACCACCCCGAGGTCGTGGGTGATCAGGATCATCGCCATGTTGAGTTCCCGGCGCAGTTCACCGAGCAGGTCCATGATCTGGGCCTGCACGGTCACGTCGAGCGCGGTGGTCGGCTCGTCGGCGATCAGCACCGACGGGTCCTGGGCCAGCGCCATCGCGATCATGACGCGCTGCCGCATACCGCCGGAGAACTGGTGCGGGTAGTCGCGTACCCGCTCCCTCGCCGCGGGGATCTTGACCAGTTCCATCAGTTCGATGGCCCGGCGCCGGGCGTCGGCCCGGGAGAGCCCATCGCGCAGCCGCAGTGTCTCGCCGATCTGCCAGCCGACCGGGAAGACCGGGTTGAGCGCGGAGAGCGCGTCCTGGAAGATCATCGCGATCTGCTTGCCGCGTACCTTGCGCCGCTCGTCCTCGGGGAGGGTGAGCAGGTCGGTGCCGCGGTAGAGGATCTGGCCGTTCGGGATGACCGCCGGCGGCATGTCCAGGATGCCCATGATCGCCTGGGCGGTGACGGACTTGCCGGAGCCGGACTCGCCGAGCACGGCCAGGGTCTCCCCGGCGTCCAGGTGGTACGAGACGCCGTTGATCACCTTGGCCACGCCGTCCCGGGTGTGGAACTCGACGAACAGGTCGCGGACCTCGAGCAGGTGGCCGCCGTCGGCGCCGGTGGTGTCCCGGTCGGCGCGCGCGGTCCACTCGTCGCGGGTGACGGCCGCGCCGGCACTGTGCTTGCTCATGTGATCACCGCAGCTTCGGGTCGAAGGCGTCGCGGATCGCGTCGCCCAGCATGATGAAGGCCAGTACGGTCAGCGCGAGGAAGGTCGAGGGGACGATCAGCGGGACCGCCGACTCGCGCATGTGGGTCCGGCCGCTGTCGATGTCGATGCCCCACGAGATGGTCGGGGCCTTGAGGCCGATGCCGAGGAAGGAGAGGGTCGCCTCGGCGGCGATGAACGAGCCGAGCCCGATGGTGAGGACCACGATGACCGGGGCCAGCGAGTTCGGCAGGATGTGCCGCCACATGGTGCGGCCGTTGCCGGCGCCGAGCATCCGGGCCGCCGCCACGTAGTCCTGCTGCTTGGCGCTGATCACCGAGGAGCGGATGACCCGGGCGGCGGTGGTCCAGCCGAGGATCGCCAGGACGAAGACCACGGCCGCGATCCGGACGCTCGGGCTGTCGCTGCTGATCCGCTTGAGCAGCACGATCGCGGCGAGCAGCAGCGGGATGCCGAGAACGATGTCGATCACCCGGGACAGCGCGGCGTCGATCCAGCGGCCGAAGTAGCCGGCGAGCATGCCGACCACGATCGCGATGATCCCGGTGAGTACCGCGGAGAGCGCGCCGACCAGCAGGGAGGCGCGGGCGCCGTAGACGGACCGGGCGTAGACGTCGCAGCCCTGGAAGTCGTAGCCGAAGAGGGCGCCGCCGCCGGGTCCGGCGTGCTGGCGGCTCAGCGAGCAGTCCAGCGGGTCGTTCGAGGTGAACAGGCCGGGCACGATGGCCATCGCGGTCACCGCGAGGACCAGGATCAGCGACGCCCAGAAGATCGGGTTACGGCGAAGGTCGCGCCAGGCGTCGCCGGCCAGGCTGCGCGGCCGGGTGCTCGGGTCGGTGGTCTTGGTGACCTCGGCCGCACCCACGGTTTGTGCCTCGCTCATTTCAGTTCTTCCCTCACTCGTACCGGATGCGGGGGTCGAGGACCGCGTAGAGGACGTCCACCACGAGGTTCGACACCAGGTAGACCACGACCAGGACGCTGACCAGGCCGACCACCAGCGGGCCGTCCTCGGTGCGGATGCCGCGGAAGAGGTTGAAGCCGATGCCGGGGATGTTGAAGACACCCTCGGTGATGATCGCGCCGCTCATCAGGTTGCCCAGTTCGACGCCGAGGAACGTGATCACCGGGATCAGTGAGTTCCGCAGCACGTGCACGCTGACGATCCGCCGGGTCGGCAGGCCCTTGGCCCGCGCGGTCCGGACGTAGTCGGAGCGGAGGTTCTCGGCGATCGAGGTACGGGTCAGCCGCAGCGCCGTGGCCAGTGACAGGGAGCCGAGGACGAGCCCGGGTAGCAGCAGCGCGTAGAGGCTGGGCTGGGCGCCGGCGGTCGGCGGGAAGAGCGACAGCTTGACGCCGAGGAAGTACTGGGCGATCGGGGCCAGCACGATGGTGGGGATGCCAAGCACCAGCAGGGTCAGGCCCAGGGTGGCGTTGTCGAAGATGCCGCCCCGGCGCAGCCCGGCGATGACGCCGCAGGTGACGCCGAAGATGATCGCGACGAGCAGGGCGATGACCGCGAGCTTGGCGGTGACCGGCCAGGCCTGCGCCAGCATGTCGCTGATCTTGCGGCCGGTGAGCGACTCGCCGAGGTCGCCACGGAGCAGGTTGCCGATGTAGTCGAAGTAGCGGTAGAAGAAGCCGCCGATCCCGGTCTTGTCGAGGTGGAACTTCTCGGTCAGGTATGCCCGCTGCGCGTCGCTGACCGGGCGCTCACCGGCGAGGGCCTGGATGGGGTCGCCCTGTCCGGCGAACATCAGCGCGTAGACGATCAGTGTGGTCCCGAAGAAGGCCAGGACCATCTGGAGCAGGCGCCGCACGATGTAGCGGAACATACTTGCTTACTCTCCGTGGGGATGGCGATGCGGGGAGTGGTGCGCGGAGTTGTGGAACGGTCCGGGCCACCCAGGGGTCACCGGGTGGCCCGGACCGGGCCTTCGGGTCAGCTCAGCTGACAACCTCGATCTTGGTCATGTCGACGACCTGGAAGAGGTCGACCTCGACGTTCTTGACCTTGGTCGAGTGCGCGAAGACGTTCTGGCCGAAGCGCAGCGGGATCACCGGCATGTCCTTGGCCAGGATGTCCTCCGCCTGCTGGTACTTGGTGATCGCGGCCTCCGGCGTCGCGGCGGCGGCGCCCTCGGCAACCAGCTGGTCGAAGGTGGGGTTGCTGTAGCCGTAGTAGTTCGAGGAACCGTTGGTGGTGTACAGCGGCCCCAGGTAGTTCTCCATGGACGGGTAGTCCATCAGCCAGCCGAGCCGGATCAGGCCGACCGGCTGCTTGTTGTCGACCTTGGTGAGCAGGTCGGAGAACTTCGGCTCGGCGGTGCCGACGCAGTCCACGCCCAGGTTGGCCTTGAGCTGGTTGCAGGTCGCGTCCACCCAGTCCTTGTGCCCACCGTCACCGTTGTAGGTGATCTTGATCTGGGCCGGGCCGCCGGCGGCCTGGTACGCCGCCTTGGCCTTGGCCGGGTCGAACTCGCACGCCTCGCCGCAGGTGTTGTCGCGGTAGCCGGCGACCACCGGCGAGACGAACGAGCGGGCCGACACCTGCGAGTCCTTGAAGACCGACTTGATGATCTCGTCGCGGTCGATCGCCATCGAGATGGCCTTGCGGACCTCAGGCTTGCTGAATTCGTCCTGGTACGTCGGGAACCCGATGAACTGGAACGACGAGGCCGGGCTCTTCTGGAGCCGGTCGCCGAGGTCAGCCGCGGCGGTGCTCAGGTTCTCGGTCGGCACCGTGACGATCACATCGAGGTTGTCCGACTGCACGTCCGCGTACGCGGCGCTGAGCTGCTGGTAGATCCGGAACTCGGCGCCCTGGATCTTCGGCTTGTCGCCCGGGTACGCGTCGTACCGCTCGACCTCGATCTTGGCGTCGTGCTGCCAGGTGCCCTTCATCTTGAACGGGCCGTCGCCGATCGGGGCGTCCTCGAAGCCCTCCTTGATGACGCCGGGAGCGGAGAAGGCGGCCTGCGGCAGCGGGTAGAACGCGGTGTAACCGAGGATGGTCTTGAACTCGGTGTACGGCTTCGACAGCGTCACGGTGAAGGTCAGGTCGTCGACCTTCTTGAGACCGGTGAGGGTCTTGGCGGTCGGCTCCGGAGCCTTCTGCGGGCCCTCGCCGTCCGGGTCGGCCGGGTTGAGGGCGTCGTAGCCCTCGATCTTCTCGAAGAAGTACCCGTTGCCCTGGCCGTTCGGGCCGTACGCGCCGTAGTTCCAGGCGTTGATGTAGCTGTCCGCGGTCACCTTCTCGCCGTTGTGGAAGGTGAACCCGTCCTTCAGCTTGACCGTCCAGACCTTGTTGTCGCCGGAGGTGACCGACTCCGCGGCGACCTCGTACGGCTTGTTCTGGGCGTCGTACTTGACCAGCGGGGTGAACAGGGCCGAGAGGACCTGGTTGCCGCTCGACTCGTTCGTGTTGGTCGGAATCAGGTGCTGGGGTTCGCCGATCTGCACCGACACCACAGCATTCGCGTCGCTCTCCCCTGAACCGCCGCCGCCACAGGCCGCGAGGCCGAGGGTCGCGGCAAGGGGGAGGGCGGTCCAGGCAGCGAGCCTACGAACCTGCATTGAGCCTCCTCATCTCCTTACGTTGAGCAGTCGCTCCCATGGATGGGTGACGCTGAGCAACGCTCGGCAAAAGTAGGCCGCCCCTGGACTTCGGGCCAAACTGGATGATTACGAGTAAGTAACACAGCGGGCTTGCAGCGCTTGCACATACTGGCGCTGAGCTGCTATAGCGTCCGGCCTGCTGATCATGTGCGTATTTGGTCATCCAGCCCATAACGCTCTGAAAGTGGATCACTTTCCAGGTCGGCTCGGGCGTCCGTACGCCTGTCGCTTTGTCCGGTATACCCCCTACCACCGGATGCGCAGTGTGCAATTTTCCACAAATTCTTACCGAGAGTGACTAACAACACGGTTACGTTGAGTTATCGTCTGGTGCTGGTCGGCCGGATGACCCGGGGCTGACCGACCGGCCGACCCGCCCGCCGACCAGCCGGGTGGCGGCTCGGTCCGCGGGTCGGCCGTGAGACGATCTGGGGCGTGACGGCCACCCTTCTCGACGGAAAAGCCACTGCGGCACAGATCAAGGACGAACTGCGCAACCGGGTCAAGACGCTGGCCGACCGGGGTGTCGTACCCGGCCTCGGCACGGTGCTGGTCGGCAACGACCCCGGCTCCGAGGCGTACGTCAACGGCAAGCACCGGGACTGTGCCGAGGTCGGCATCGCCTCCATCCGGCGGGAACTGCCGACCGACACCGGCCAGGAGGAGCTGGAGGCGGTCCTCGCCGAGCTCAACGCCGACCCGGCCTGCCACGGCTACATCGTGCAGCTGCCGCTGCCGGCACACCTGGACACCCAGCGGGTGCTGGAACTGATCGACCCGGAGAAGGACGCGGACGGACTGCACCCGGTCAACCTCGGCCGGCTCGTGCTCGGCTACCCCGGTCCGCTGCCCTGCACCCCGCGCGGCATCGTCGAGCTGCTGCGCCGGCACGACGTACCGCTGCGCGGCGCCGAGGTGGCGGTGGTCGGCCGGGGCAACACCGTCGGCCGGCCGCTGGGCCTGCTGCTGACCCGGCGCAGCGAGAACGCCACGGTGACCCTCTGCCACACCGGCACCCTGGACCTCTCGGCGCACACCCGGGCGGCCGACATCGTCATCGTCGCGGCGGGGGTTCCGGGGCTGCTCACCGCCGACATGGTCCGGCCGGGCGCGGCGGTGGTCGACGTCGGCATCACCCGGGTGATCGGCCCGGACGGCAAGGGCCGGTACACCGGCGACGTCGACCCCGAGGTCGCCGAGGTGGCCGGCAGCATCGCGCCGATGCCCGGCGGGGTGGGTCCGATGACCCGGGCGATGCTGCTGACCAACGTCGTCGAACGCGCCGAGGCGATCGTGGCGGCGGCCGGCGCGGCATAACCCGCCCGGTCGACCCCGCCCGCCAATGGCCCGGGCGTCCGGCCGGCCCCGCCTGCCCGGCGGCGCGGGCGTCCGGGTAGGGGTGGACGCGAACGGAATCCGCCCCTGGCCGGAACTGGGCCGCCGTGGCTGATACCGTCCGGAAATAACCCGACCGGTATCAGAGAGTGGGACGACCATGGGCAAAAAGGTCACCGTCGTCGGCGCCGGCTTCTACGGCTCCACGACCGCGCAGCGCCTCGCGGAGTACGACGTCTTCGACACGGTCGTGATCACCGACATCATCGAGGGCAAGCCCGAGGGCCTCGCGCTCGACCTCAACCAGTCCCGGCCGATCGAGGGCTTCGAGACCAGGGTCGTCGGTGTGACGACCGGCAAGGGCGGCGAGGGTTACGAGGCCATCGAGGGCTCCGACGTGGTGGTGATCACCGCAGGGCTGCCGCGCAAGCCGGGGATGAGCCGGATGGACCTGCTGGAGACCAACGCCAAGATCGTGCGGCAGGTCGCCGAGAACGTCGCCAAGTACGCCCCGAACGCCGTCGTCATCGTCGTCTCCAACCCGCTGGACGAGATGACCGCGCTCGCGCAGATCGCCACCCAGTTCCCGAAGAACCGGGTGCTCGGCCAGGCCGGCATGCTCGACACCGCCCGGTTCAGCAACTTCGTGGCCGAGGCGCTCTCGGTGCCGGTGGCCTCGGTGAAGACCCTGACCCTCGGCTCGCACGGCGACACCATGGTGCCGGTGCCGTCCCGCAGCACCGTCGACGGCAAGCCGCTGCGCGAGGTGATGCCGGCCGAGCAGATCGAGGAGCTGGTCGTCCGGACCCGCAACGGCGGCGCCGAGGTGGTCGCGCTGCTCAAGACCGGTTCGGCGTACTACGCCCCGTCGGCCGCCGCCGCGCGGATGGCCCGGGCCGTCGCCACCGACTCCGGCGAGGTCATGCCGGTCTGCGCCTGGGTCGACGGCGAGTTCGGCATCTCCGGCGTCTACCTCGGGGTCGAGGCTGAGATCGGGCGCGACGGCGTACGCCGGATCGTGGAGACCCCGCTGGACGCCGACGAGATCGCGAGCCTGAAGGCCGCGGCCGAGGCGGTACGCGCGAAGCAGGGCGACATCGCGAACATGTGAGCCGTCCCGCACCCGACAGGTGTGCACGAGGGCCCCTTCCTGCGCGGTGGTTTCTAGGGTTGCCGCGACAGGAAGGGGCCCTCGCCCTACATCTGGTCGTTGTCGACGGGGTAGGTGGGACCGGTGGCGATCCGGGCCCGGGTCGCGGCGGTGACCGCGGGCGACTCCTGGCTGGCGACCGAGACGCCCGGGGCACCGGCGAGGACGACAAACTCGGCGGCGGTCCGGACCGTGGCGGTGGGCGCCCAGACGGTGTCCACCAGTCGGAGCGAGCTGAGCATCCGCTCCGGCGTCACGTCGCAGACGACGTACCCGCGCTGGTTGTCGATGTACTTCCAGTGCGGGCTCTCCGCCATGATCGGGTCGTACGTCCGGTGGAAGCCTGCGGTGTCCGGGTTGCCGCCGGAGGTGATCGACGTACCGGTGATCTCGGCGGCGACCACCGGCGAGGCCGGGTCGTCGAAGTCCGGCCGCAGGTCGCAGACCCAGGTGCAGTGCCGGTCCCCGGTGAGGACCACCGGGTTGTCGACCTGCCCGGAGCCGAAGAACTCCAGCAGGCGGCGGCGCTGCACCCGGTAGCCGTCCCAGTTGTCGAGGTCGTAGGTCCGCTCCGGCCCGGCCTGGCGGTCGTTGGAGGCCCACATCACCTGGTTGGCCAGCAGGTTCCACCGGCTGCCGGACGAGCGCAGCCCCTGCACCAGCCAGTGTTCCTGTTCCGGCCCGGTCATCGACAGCTCCGGGTTCATCGCCTCGGCCAGCGTCGCCGGCTGGTCGCTGCGGTACTGCCGGGTGTCCAGCACGTGCACGCTGGCCAGGTCGCCGAAGCGCAGCCGCCGGTAGAGGCGGATGTCCAGCCCGCGCGGCAGGGCCGAGCGGCGCAGCGGCATGTTCTCGTAGTACGCCTGGAAGGCCGCCCGACGGCGGGCCCGGAACGCCTCCGGGGTCTGCTGGGCCGGATCCTGCGGGATCTCGTCGGCCCAGTTGTTGTCCAGTTCGTGGTCGTCGAAGGTGACGATCCACGGGAACGCGGCGTGCGACGCCTGCAGGTCCGGGTCGGTCTTGTACTGGGCGTGCCGGTTGCGGTAGTCGACCAGCGAGTACGGCTCGTCGGTCCCCTCGTGCACCCGGTAGGCGGCGGTGTTCGGCCGGTTCTCGTAGATGTAGTCGCCGAGGAAGGCGACGAACGCCAGGTCCTCGCCGGCCAGGTGCCGGTGCGCGGTGTACGCCCCGGCCTGGAAGTCCTGGCAGCTGGCGAAGGCGAAGCGGAGGTGCCGGGTGTGGGCGTGGTCGGCGGGGGCGGTGCGGGTCCGACCGACCGGGGAGATCTCCTGGCCGGCCCGGAACCGGTAGAAGTACTCCCGGTCCGGGTCGAGCCCGGCGACCTCGACGTGCACCGAGTGCCCGAGGTCGGGATGGGCGGTCGCGGCGCCCCGGTGCCGGATCCGCCGGAAGCGGCTGTCCTCGGCGACCTCCCACCGCACCCGCACCGGGCGGTCCGGCATGCCGCCGCCGGCCAGCGGCTGCGGGGCGAGCCGGGTCCAGAGCACCACGCCGTCCGGCAGCGGGTCACCGGAGGCGACGCCGAGGGTGAAGAGGTTGGCCGGCAGCGGGGCGCCGGCGGTGGACGGGATGTGCGCGGCGGCACCGTCGGGGGTCAGCAGCATCGGTCCGACCACAAGACCGGCGGTCGCGGCACCGGCGGCCGAGACGAAACGTCGACGGCTGAACGGGTACGGAGAAGTCATGCATCGACGATCATGGCTGGCGGGCGAACGGGGCCACCCACGACAATTGGCCTGAAGTGGTATTACAGCAGAACGAACGGTGTACTCAGGTGCGGCGTGCCGAGGAAGGCCGCCGGCCGGCCGGCCAACCGGGTCAGCAGGGTCCGCCGGGACCGCCGGGCGACGTCCGGGTCCTCCTCGTGGGCGTACGTCAGCTCCGGCGCGACCAGCTGCACGGCGTGCACCAGCAGGTCGCCGGTGATCAGCAGGTCCTCGTCGGCGGTCTCCACCAGCACCGACTGGTGGCCGGGGGTGTGCCCCGGGGTGGCGAGCAGTCGTACCCCGGGGGTGAGCTGGTGGTCGCCGTCGACGGCGTGCAGCTGCCCGGTGGCGGTCAGCGGGTCGAGCAGGTAGCCGGCCAGCCCGGCCGCCCCCTGTCCCCGGATGCTCTCGATCTCGGCCCGTTGCAGCAGGTAACGGGCGTTGCGGAAGCACGGCGCCGGCGCCTCTCCGGCCCCGTCCGGCCCGCCGGTGACCGCCCCGCCGACGTGGTCACTGTGCTTGTGGGTGAGGACCACGGTGTCGACCTCGTCCGGGCTGATCCCGGCGGCGGCCAGTGACTCCGGAAGCCGGCCCGGCACCGGTGCCCAGCTGCCCGCCGGCGCGTCCGCCGGGCCGATGCCGGCGTCGACCAGGATGACCCGGCCGGCGTCCGGGCCGTCGTCGTACCGGATCGCGAAGCAGCGGAACGAGAGCCGCCAGCGACCGTCCGGGGTGATCGCCGCCGGGTCGCGCTCGTCGGCCTGCCGCCAGTGTGCGGCGGTCGCGTCCGGGAACGCCTCCTCCCGGGGCTGGAAGAAGACCCCCTCGGCGTCCGGCAGTGCGATGACGGTCACGGATCCGAGCGCCCGGCTGATCATCATGCCGGGCAGTGTAAGGGCCTTCGGAGCGGGCCAGTACGCTCGTACTGCTAGAGCATGTGTCCCGGAGAGGAGCGCCGGCCGATGGCGAAGATCAAGGTTACGAACCCGGTGGTGGAAATCGACGGCGACGAGATGACCCGGATCATCTGGAAGCAGATCCGCGAGCAGTTGATCCTGCCGTACCTCGACGTCGACCTGCACTACTACGACCTCGGCATCCAGCACCGCGACGACACCGACGACCAGGTGACGATCGACGCGGCGAACGCGATCAAGCAGCACGGTGTGGGCGTGAAGTGCGCCACCATCACCCCGGACGAGGCCCGGGTCGAGGAGTTCGGCCTCAAGAAGATGTGGCGTTCGCCGAACGGCACCATCCGGAACATCCTCGGCGGCGTGGTCTTCCGCGAGCCGATCATCATGTCGAACGTGCCGCGGCTCGTACCGGGCTGGACCAAGCCGATCATCATCGGCCGGCACGCGCACGGTGACCAGTACAAGGCCACCGACTTCGTGGTGCCGGGACCGGGCACGGTGACCATCACCTACACCCCGACCGACGGCGGTGCCCCGGTCGAGATGGAGGTCGCCAACTTCCCCGGCGGCGGCGTCACCATGGGGATGTACAACTTCGACGACTCGATTCGGGACTTCGCCCGGGCCTCGTTCCGGTACGGACTGGACCGTGGCTACCCGGTCTACCTGTCGACGAAGAACACCATCCTCAAGGCGTACGACGGCCGCTTCAAGGACATCTTCGCGGAGGTCTTCGAGGCCGAGTTCAAGGCCGACTTCGACGCCGCCGGGATCACCTACGAGCACCGGCTGATCGACGACATGGTCGCCGCCGCGCTGAAGTGGGAGGGCGGCTTCGTCTGGGCCTGCAAGAACTACGACGGTGACGTGCAGTCCGACACCGTGGCGCAGGGCTTCGGCTCGCTGGGCCTGATGACGTCGGTGCTGATGACCCCGGACGGCCGTACGGTCGAGGCCGAGGCGGCGCACGGCACGGTCACCCGGCACTACCGGCAGTGGCAGAAGGGCGAGAAGACCTCGACCAACCCGATCGCCTCGATCTACGCCTGGACCCGGGGCCTGGCCCACCGGGGCAAGCTGGACAACACCCCGGCGGTCACCGAGTTCGCCAACACCCTCGAGCAGGTGGTCGTCGAGACCGTCGAGGGTGGCCAGATGACCAAGGACCTGGCGCTGCTCATCTCCCGGGACGCCCCGTGGCTGACCACCGACGAGTTCATGGCCACCCTGGACAGCAACCTGGCCCGGAGGCTTGCCGCCTGAGTTGAACGGCAGAAAAGGGGCCCTTTGGATATGAAGGGCCCCTTTTTGTCGTCCCGTCGCCGTCACCGGCCCGCGACCTGGGTCGTTGGACAGGCTGGACGTGATGCCAGTCGCGTCCAGGAAGACCGGCCCGGTCGAGGCCGCCGCGAGAGGCCCGTACCGGTAGGAACGGTCTTCCCGGCTGTTGCGCACAGCCGGCCGTCCCTTCCCTGCGGGGGGCCCTGTCCCGGGCCCCCCGCGCCCTCATGTCCGGCCATCGCCCACTCCCGCTGTCGGTCTCACTCCGCCTCGACGGGGTCGAGGCGTACCCGACCGTCCTCGGTGACCTGCCAGCCGGGATTGAAGGCGACCTCCCAGAGCAGGTCGTTCGGATCGGCGAAGTAGCCGTGGTAACCGCCGAAGGCGGCCCGCCGGGCCGGCTTGACGATCGTCGCGCCGGCCTCGGCCGCCCGGCCCAGCACCCGGTCGACCTCCTCGGTGCTCGCCACGTTGTGCGACAGGGTGAAACCGGTCGGCGCGGTCGCCACCGCCGACCCCGAACCGAGATCGTTGGCGAGGTCGGCGGCGAACGCGTCCGCCTCGAAAAAGCCGAGCACCACCCCGGGCGCCACCTGGAAGAAGAGGATCTCGTCCGGTACGTCGAGGGTCGGTGTCCAGCCGAGCGCGTCGACGTAGAACCGCCGGGCCCGGTCGAGATCCCGGGTAGCGACCGTCATGAAATGTACGCGTTGCTCCATGGACGACTATTTTGTCAGGTTGGCTCGCCCGCCTGGTGCTGTCGCGCCAACCCGGCAACCGACGGTCAGGCCAGCTTCCGGACCTCGTTCCAGCCGCCGTCGAAGATGAACGTGTCGGTCTGGGTCAACACGATCGTGATCAGCTCTCGGCCCGGATCGGTGAACCAGCCGGTGCCGTAACCGCCGGTCCAGCCGTACGCGGGTGGCGCCGCCCGGTCCGGCCCGATGTCGACCGCCAGACCGTAGCCCCAGCCGCGGCCGTCGAGCACCGGAACCGCCGCCGCGGTGATCTGCTCCGGGGTCAGGTGATTGGTGGTCATCCGGGCGACCGACTCCTCGGAGAGCAGTCGTACCCCACCGTGCACACCCCGGTTGCGGAGCAGGCGGGCGAAGGCCAGGTAGTCCACGGCGGTGGAGACCAGCCCGGACGCGCCGGCCGGGAACGTCGGCGGAATCCCCCACCGCTGCGGCCCGGAGATCGTCCGCGCCACCAGCCCGCCGGTCTCCGGGTCTTTTGTGTAGTGGCCCGCCAACCGGTCCAACTGGGCCGCCGGCACGGAGAACCCGGTGTCGACCATGCCCAGCGGGGCGAAGATCCGGTCCCGGAGGAGATCCGGCAGCGGCTGCCCGGCGGCCCGGGCGACCAGGACGCCGAGCACCTGCCCGGCCGTGTCGTACTGCCAGTGGAGGCCGGGCTGGTGCATCAGCGGCAGTGTGCCGAATCTGCGGAGCCACTCGTCGGGTGTCAGCGCGGCCGGCGGGTCGGGCGGCCCGATCGCCAGCCCCAACTTCTCGGTGGCGGTGACGATCGGGAACGCGGGCTGGAACTCCGGCTCGAAGATCATCCCGTGCCCGATCCGGTACGTCAGCACGTCCTCGACGGTTGTCGGACGGTCCGCCGCCACCGTGTCGTCGAGCGGACCGTCGAGCCGGCGCAACACCCGGCGGCCGGCCAACTCCGGCAACAACCTGTCGACCGGTTCGGTCAGGTCGAGCCGGCCCTCCTCGACAAGCATCATCGCGACCGTGGCGACCACCGGTTTGGTCATCGAGGTGATCCGGAAGAGAGTGTCGGGCCGCATCGGCGCCGTACCGTCCACGGTCAGCGTGCCGATCGGCTGGACCCGTACCTCGTCGGCGCGGGCGGTCAGCAGCACCAGGCCGGGCAGCTCACCCCGGGCCACCCGGAGCGCCAACGTCTCGGAGAGCCGGTCCGACCCGGCGGAGGCAACGGTTCCAGTCATCCGGGCAATCTACGGCCCACCTCCGACAGCGCCGGCCCGGCGGCCGGGCTCAGCCGGCGTCGCGGAGCATCGCCGCCGCCCGCTCCGGCGCCACGTCGTTGATGAACACCCCCATCGCCGACTCCGAACCGGCCAGGTACTTCAGCTTGTCCGCCGCCCGCCGGATGCTGAACAGCTGCAGGTGCAGGTGGCTCAGGCCCGGCTCGGCGTGCACCGGCGCCTGGTGCCAGGCCGAGACGTACGGCATCGGCCGGTCGAAGAGCCGGTCGAGGCGGCGCAGCACGTCCAGGTAGAGCGGGCCGAAGGCGTCCCGTTCGGCGTCGTCCAGGGCCGGGATGTCCGGCACCGCCCGGTGCGGCGCCACGTGCACCTCGAACGGCCAGCGGGCGGCCGCCGGCACGTACGCCGTCCAGTGCTCGTTCTCGGCGACCACCCGCTCCCCGGCGGCCCGCTCGGCGGCCAGCACGTCGGCGTAGAGGTTCCGGCCACCGGTACGCTCCGCGTGCCGGCGCGCCGCGGCCAGCATCGCCTGCGTCCGGGGCGGCAGGAACGGGTACGCGTAGATCTGGCCGTGCGGGTGGTGCAGGGTCACCCCGATCTCCACCCCCCGGTTCTCGAAGCAGAAGACCTGCTCCACCCCGGGCAGCCCGGACAACGCGGCGGTCCGGTCGGCGAGCGCGTCCAGCACGGTCCGGACCCGCGACGGCGGCAGGGTGCCGAACGAGGCGTGGTGGTCGGCGGTGAAGCAGACCACCTCGCACCGCCCGGTCCCCGGCCGGACCGGGGTGTACGGGGTCAGCTGTCCCGGCGGGTCGCCGGGCCGGTCGCTGAACGACGGGAACCGGTTCTCGAAGACCGCCACGTCGTAGTCGTACGCCGGGATCTCGCTGGACCGTTCCGGGGTCGACGGACAGAGTGGACACTGGTCGCTCGGCGGCAGGAAGATCCGGCCCTGCCGGTGCGCCGCCACCGCCACCCACTCGTCGACCAGCGGGTCGTAGCGGAGTTGGGAGGCGGGCGGCGGGAGCGGCAGGTCCCGCCGGTCCGGACCCTCCCGGACGGCGTCGTCCCGCTCGTCGAAGTAGATCAGCTCGCGTCCGTCGGCGAGCTTCACACTTGTGCGTTTCATCGTCCCACCTCAGCCAGGACCAGTTGGGTCACGTGTTCGCGCAGCGTCCGCCGGGCCGCCTCGGGCAGCCCGTCGTCGCAGACCACGGTGTGCGCGTCGGTCAGCGGGGCGATCGAGGAGATCCCGACGGTGCCCCACTTGGTGTGGTCGGCGAGCACCACCAGCCGCTCCGCCGCGTCGACCAGGGCCCGGTCGGTCTCCGCCTCCAGCAGGTTCGGGGTGCTGAAGCCGGCCCGCTCGGTCATCCCGTGCACGCCGAGGAAGACCAGGTCCAGGTGCAGTGACCGGATCGCGGCGACCGCCACCGGTCCGACCAGCGCGTCCGACGGGGTGCGTACCCCGCCGGTGAGGATCACCGTCTGGTCCGAGCGGCCGGACCGGTGCAGGATCTCGGCGACCGGGATCGAGTTGGTCACCACGGTCAGCCCGGCGATCCCGGCCAGCCGGTGGGCGAGTTCGGCGGTGGTCGTACCGGCGGAGAGCGCGACCGCCATCCCCGGGGTGACCAGACCGGCGGCCAGCCGCGCGATGGCGGCCTTCTCCGCCCGCTGCCGGACCGACTTGGCCGCGAAGCCCGGCTCGTCGGTCGCGCCGGGCGGGGCGGTGGTCGCCCCGCCGTGCACCTTTTCCAGCAGCCCTCGTTCGGCGAGCACGTCCAGGTCACGGCGGATGGTCATGTCGGAGACCCCGAACTCGGCGGCGAGTTCGCTGACCCGGACCCCGCCGGTGGCCCGGACCCGCTGCAGGATCGCCTCCTGGCGCTGCTGGGCCAGCATCAGCCCACCTCCCCGGTGGTGGTCGGCACGGCCCGCCGGTGCCCGGCGGTGGCGCCTCGTCCGGCGGTCACGCCGGTCCCTCGGCGAGCACCACGGCCCCACCGGCCCCGACCGGGGTCGGCCCGGCGTGCCGCAGGCCGGTGAGCAGGTCGACCCCGCCCGCGTCGACCTCCGTCGGCCGATCGCCGTGGTTGAACAGGAAGAGGTACGACCGTCCGTCGGCGTGCCGGCGCCGGACCGCCTCCACGTCCGGCGGCACGGACACCGGCGGGCGGACCCCCGCCTCGGCGGCGATCCGGGCGAGCAGTCGACCCAGGGTGGGGTCGTCGGGTCGGGTGCCCAGGTACCAGGCCGGGCCGCCGGCGGTGTCCCGCCGGGTCACCGCCGGCGCACCGGAGACCGGGCCGTCGGCGTACCGGGCCCGCACCTCGGCGTCCGGCGCGGCCAGCAGTTCGGTCCAGACGGCACCGGTGGCGCCGTCGTCGGGCCCGACCGTGCCGTCGGCCACTTCGGGGCGCAGCGTGCCGGCGGCGGCTTCGAGCCGCACCGTGGTGCCGGCCGGCAGCGGGAAGAACTCCTCGACCCGGATGCCGAGCAGGTCGGCGAAGGCACCGGGCAGCGGTGCCGGCCGGACCCGGTCGTACTCGTCCACCAGACCGCTGTACGCGCCGACGACGAGGGTGCCGCCGCCGGCGACGTACCCGGTCAGGTTGGTCACGGCGGCGTCGGGTACCGCGTACAGCGCGGGGGCGACCACCAGCCGGTAGCGGTCCAGGTCGGCGTCGGGCGCGGCGAGGTCGGCGGTGATCCCGGCCCGCCACAGCGCGCTGTGCCAGCGGCGGATCTCGTCGAAGGCGACCATGTCCACGCTCGGCTGGTTCGGCGCCTCCTGGGCCCAGACGCTGCCGTAGTCGAGCAGTACCGCCACCTCGGCCTCGGTCCGGGACCCCTCGATCCGGGCCAGCGCCCGCAGGTGCCCGCCGAGCGCCACCACCTCGCGCCAGATCTTCGAGTCGGTGCCGGCGTGCGGCAGCATCGCCGAGTGCCACTTCTCGGAGCCGGCCCGGCTGGCCCGCCACTGGAAGTAGAGCGCGCCCTCCGAGCCCCGGGCGACGTGCGCCAGCGCGTCCCGGACCAGCTGGCCGGCCGGCTTGGCCAGGTTGCGCGGCTGCCAGTTGACCGCGCTCGTGGAGTGCTCCATCAGCAGCCACGGCCCGCCGGCCAGCGACCGGCTCAGGTCGGCGGCGAAGGCGATCTGGGCCGGCGCCTCCAGCGGGTGCTCGCCGAGCAGGTAGTGGTCGTTGGAGAGCAGTCGGTCCGGGCCGGTCATCTCCCGCCCCCAGGCCCAGTAGTCCAGGTTGACGCAGCTGCCGGTCATCAGGTTGGTGGTCACCGGTACGCCGGGGGAGAGCCGGTGCAGGACGTCCCGTTCGGCGACGAAGTTGGCCAGGTGCTCGTCCGAGCTGAACCGCTTGAAGTCCAGCAGCTGCCCCGGGTTTGACGAGGTCGGGGTGGCCCGGGGTGGCTGCACCTGGGCCCAGTCGGTGTACGTCTGCGACCAGAACGCCGTACCCCAGGCCGCGTTGAGCCCGTCGAGGTCGCCGTAGCGGGCCCGCAGCCAGCTCCGGAAGGCGGCGGCGGAGGTGTCGCACCAGCAGTGCGGGTTGTGGCAGGCGTACTCGTTGTGCACGTGCCAGACGGCGAGCGCCGGATGGTCGGCGTACCGCCGGGCGAGCTGCTCGGTCAGGTCCAGGGCGGCCCGCCGGTACGTCGGCGAACTCGGGCAGATCGCCTGCCGGCTGCCGTACGTCAACCGGCGTCCGTCGGCGTCGACCGGCAGCGTCTCCGGGTGGGCGTACGAGAACCAGGGCGGCGGGGAGGCGGTGGCGGTGGCCAGGCAGACCCGGATTCCGCCCTCGTGCAGCCCGTCCATGATCCGGTCGAGCCGGTCGAAGGTGTAGGCGCCCGGCGCCGGTTCCAGCCAGGCCCAGCCGAAGACGGCGACGGTGACCAGGTTGACCCCGGCCTCGCGCATCAGCGCCACGTCCTGCGGCCAGATCTCCTCCGGCCACTGCTCCGGGTTGTAGTCGCCGCCGTAGCTGAGGCCGGAGACCCTTGGCACCAGACGTCCCACGCCCTACCCCCGCACTCGCTCGCACGAAATCCAACAGATCTGCACACTATCGCTCAGCGTCGGGTGCGAGAAAGAGCCCCTTCCGGTCGGACCGGGCGGCAGCCGGTGGACAGGAAGAACCCTTCCTGGGAACAGGGTGATGGCCGAGCAGGTCGGCTGGGTGAAGGGCGCGGCCGCTCAGGCCGGCTGCAGTCGCGGCTCGACCCAACCGGTCTCGGTCAGGTGCACGAGCACCGCCCGGACACACTCCTCGACGGTCGTATCGCTGGTGTCCAGCACCAGGTCGGCGTCGGTCGGCGGCTCGTACGGGTCGTCGATGCCGGTCATCCCGGTGAGCTGGCCGGCCCGCGCCCGCGCGTACAGGCCCTTGCGGTCACGCCGCTCGCAGACCGACAGCGGGGTGGCGACGTGGACCAGCACGAACCCGGCCCCGGCGGACCGGGCCATCTCCCGGGCGGTCGCCCGGGCCCGGGCGTACGGCGCGATCGGGCAGCAGATCGCCAACCCCCGGTGCCGGGCCACCTCGGCGGCGACCCAGCCGATCCGCCGGATGTTCAGGTCCCGGTCGGCGGCGCTGAAGCCGAGACCGGCGGAGAGTTCCCGGCGGACCACGTCACCGTCGAGCAGGGTGACCGTCCGGTCCCCGCTCTCCCGCAGCGCGTCCGCCAGTCCCCGGGCGATGGTCGACTTACCGGAACCGGACAGGCCGGTGAAGAAGAGCACCAGGCCCCGGTGCCGGCGCGGCGGCCGGGCCCGGCCCAACTCCTTGGCCACCGCCGGCGGGGTGTGCCACTCCGGCAGCGGGAAACCCCGGTCCAGCAGGTCGTCGACCTCCTCCTGGGTCAGCGCCAGCCGCCGGTTCCGGGGTGGGACGTCGTCCTGCCACCGCCACTGGCCGTCCCGGTTGTCGTACGCCAGCTCGCGCGGGACCAGCATCCGCAGCCCGCCGCCGGTGAGCATCTCGGTGGTGGAGAGGACGTGGGTCACCCCGTACGCCCGGGCCACCCGGGCGCGCAGCAGGGCATCCCAGATCTCGTCGCCGCGCCGGGCCATCGGCACCGCGACGATGGTGGCCGGCGGCATCCGGTCCCGGGCGCCGAAGACGCTGCGGACCAGCACCTCCGGGGCGAGGCCGTCCGGGCTGCTCTCCGCCACCGGGATGAGGACCAGCAGGTGCGCGGCGAGGGTACGGACGGCGTGCGCGATCTGCGCCAGCTGGGGACGGTGCAGTGGCCGGTCGGCGATCACCCCGAGCACCCGGCCCGGGGGCAGCAGTTCCCGGACCTCGGCCGGGGTCCGGCGCAGCCGCTGGAACGGGCCGTGCCCGCCGTCGCCGATCCGGCGTACCGGGCCGCCGACGCCGTACCACGGTTGCCGGGTCGGCCAGATGTCGGTCACCTCGAGCAGCGCGGTCGGCGCCCCCTCGGGGTCGGTGAGGATCAGGCCGCGTTCCATCGGGTTGTTCGGGTCGAGTCCGCTGACCACCTCGGCCGGGACCTGCAGGGTCACCGGCACCGGCCACGGGGTGGCGTCGGCGAGTCGCCCGCGTCGGGCCACCGAGGCCAGGTCGGCGCGGCCCATGAAGCCGGCGAGCGGGGCGTACGCTCCGGAGAGCAGCAGCTCCAGATCGGCCAGCTCATACGGGCGGGGCGTGTACGCCGGAGCGTCACGCAGCAACTCATCGGGCAGCACCCACCCGTTGCTCATCGCACCCCCAACTCCTGGCCGGCACACAGTTTCGCAGCCGTTCGTCGATCGGTCGAGACCGGCCACTCCCGATTGGACGCTTCCCGGGCACCGGGGCGTCGTTGATCGGCAACTATGAGAGGTTACCCAACGGTGTGGAGTTCGGCCGCGCCGAATGACACCGAAAAGCGTTTGCACCAGATGGAGACGCTACGGAATTCGTGAAGGTCGGTACCGGTCGGGATGGGGTACGCCTGGTCACCGCGGTTGCCCTTCAGACGGCCCAGCTCGACCCACCGGCCGTCGTCGAAGACGCGCCAGCCGGCGGTGCCCTCCCGTACCGGCTGATCGGTCAGCCAGACCCGGAGGTCCGGCCCGTCGGAGGTGTCCAGACCGACCAGTTCGAGACGGTGCCGGCCGTCCGGGTCGCGGACGATCCGGGCCGTTCCGGTGGTCCGGTGCTCGTGGGTGACGAACTCGCCACTGCCGACCAGGACCGGCCGGGTGGACCCGGGAGCGGGCGGGCCGGAGGTGACCGTCCCCGACGGCGACCCGGCGGGGACGGGGCCCGTGGTCCCGGGCGACCCGGAGGGTTCGGGGGCGGTCGCCGGGACGGGCTCGCTGAGCGGCTCCGCCACGGTCCGGTCGACGACGATCTTCCACGGTTGGAACCAGTACCCGCCGACAACGGCGACGGCCCCGAGCACGGCGACGGCGACCCAGGTCAACGGTGCGCGGAGCAGGCGACGCGACATGGGGGCCAGTCAACCAGCCCGCCGGTCCGGCGCGCGGCCCCCACTTCTTACCGTTCTCTTACCCGTGCGGGTCCCGCCGAAATGGAATCGGGGTTCTCCCAGGGTCTGTCCCGGACCCCGGAAGGAGACTCCGGCACCTACGCTGACGGCGTGACACTGATCGCGACCCAGTCGCTGACCAAGACGTACGGCAACGGGGTGACCGCGCTGGCCGACCTGACCGTCGGCATCGAGCCGGGCATCGTCGGGCTGGTCGGGGCCAACGGGGCGGGCAAGTCGACCTTCATCAAGATCATGCTCGGCCTGCTGGAGCCGACCGCCGGTCAGGTCCGGGTGCTCGACCTCGACCCCACGGTCGACGGACACCAGGTCCGGTCCCGGGTCGGGTACATGCCCGAGCACGACTGCCTGCCGCCGGACCTGTCGGCCGCCGAGTTCGTCACCCACATGGCCCGGATGAGCGGACTGCCGAAGACCGCCGCCCGGGAACGCGCCTCCGAGACCCTGCGACACGTCGGCCTCTACGAGGAGCGCTACCGCCAGGTCGGCGGCTACTCGACCGGCATGAAACAGCGGGTCAAACTTGCCCAGGCGCTGGTCCACGACCCGGACCTGCTGCTGCTCGACGAGCCGACGAACGGGCTCGACCCGGCCGGCCGGGACGCCATGCTCGGGCTGATCGACCGGATCGGCAGCGAGTTCGGCATCTCCGTACTGGTCTGCTCGCACCTGCTCGGCGAGGTCGAGCGGATCTGCGACGCGCTGGTCGCGATCGACGGCGGCCGGCTGCTGCGCTCCGCCCAGCTCTCCGACATGACCACCGCGACCGAGGTGCTCTCCGTCGAGGTCAGCGAGGGCACCGACGAACTCGCCGCCCGGCTGGCCGCGGCCGACCTTCCGGTACGGCGGGAGGGCCGGCTGCTGCTCGTGCCGCTCGCCGACGACACGACGTACGACCTGATCCTGACCGCGGTGGCCGAACTGGACCTGCCGTTGCACCGGCTCGACCAGCGTCGCCACCGGGTCGCCGAACTCTTCGCCACCGGGCCGACGGTCTCGCCGCCGACACCACCGGGTGAGCTGACCGGCGCCGGCACCAGCGGAGGGGGTACCCAGTGAGCCAGCCGACCGGAGTCATCCACGACATCGGCTACCAGCGTTACACCGGGGTGCGGCTCGGCCGCCGCCACCTGGTCGGCACGCTCTACCTGCACGGACTGCGGGCCGCCTTCGGACTCGGCCGCAGCGCCAAGGCGAAGATCTTCCCCTGGATGATCGTCGGGGTGGTCGGCGCGATCGCCGCCGTGCTGACCGCGTTCCGGGCCCAGACCGGCGAGCCGGTGATGAGTTACGCCGAGTTCCCGCAGACGCTCACCATCCTGATCATCTTCTTCTGTGCCATCGTCGCGCCGGAACTCGCCTCCCGTGACCTGCACAGCGGAGTGCTGCCGCTCTACTTCGCCCGACCGCTGCGTCGCGGCGACTACGCGCTGGCCCGGCTGGCCGCCCTGGTCAGCGCGACGTTCCTGCTGCTGGCCGGCCCGCTGACGGTGATGTTCGCCGGAGCCGCGTTCGGCGCCCCCCGGATCGGCGCGGTCTGGGACGAGTTCGTCGACTACCTGGCCGCGCTCGGCTACGTCGCGGTGCACGCGGTGGTCTTCTCCGTACTGGCCCTGCTGGTCGCCGCCCTGTTGCGGCGCCGGGCGGTCGCCGCCGGGGCGATCGTCGGCGCGTTCCTGCTCACCACCCCGCTGTACGGGGTGCTGATGGTGCTGCCGTACGAGCGGGCCACCCAGCTCGCCGGCCTGGCCAGCCCGGTCACCCTGGTCGGCGGGATCGGCGACTGGGCGTTCGAGTCCGGCGGCGACGTCGGCATCGGCGGCTACGGCCCGCTGTACGCCCTCGTCGCGCTGCTCTTCGTCGCCCTCGGGATTCTGCTGCTGGCCCGCTACCGGAAGGTCGCCGCAAAGTGACAATGGTGGAGCTCACCGGGGTCTCCCGGTGGTACGGCAACGTGGTCGCGGTCAACGACGTCACGATGGGTCTCGGCGCCGGGGTGACCGGGCTGCTCGGTCCGAACGGCGCCGGCAAGACCACCCTGCTGCACATGATGGCCGGGTTCCTCGCCCCGTCCCGGGGCACCGTCACCCTCGGCGGCGAACCCACCTGGCGCAACCCCGGCGTCTACCGCAGACTCGGCCTGGTCACCGAACGCGAGGCGGCGTACGACTTCCTCTCCGCGTACGAGTTCGCGCTGGCCAGTGCCCGGCTGCACCGGCTGCCCGATGCCGAGGCGGCGGCCCGGCGGGCGATCGAGACGGTCGAGCTGACCGAGGCGCAGGACCGCCGGATCGGCACGTACTCCAAGGGCATGCGGCAGCGGGCCCGGGTCGCCGCGGCGCTGGTCCACGACCCGGAGGTGCTGCTGCTCGACGAGCCGTTCAACGGGATGGACCCGCGGCAGCGGATGCACATGATGGAACTGCTGCACTCACTCGGCGACGCCGGCCGGACCATCCTGTTCAGCTCACACATCCTGGAGGAGGTCGAGCAGGTCTCCGGCACCGTCCAGGTGATCGTCTCGGGTCGGCTGGCCGCCTCCGGCGACTTCCGTACCATCCGCCGGCTGATGACCAACCGGCCGCACGTCTTCGCGGTCCGCTCCACCGACGACCGGCGGCTGGCGGTGGCGTTGATGGGCGAGCCGTCGGTGAACGGGGTCGAGATCGACCGCGAGGGCCTGACGGTACGGGCCGGCGACTACGGCAGCTTCACCCGGGCACTGCCGAAGATCGCCCTGGCCTCGGGGATCCGGGTACGCCGGCTGCTCCCCTCGGACGAGTCCCTGGAGAGCGTGTTCTCCTACCTGGTGGAGGCCTGACCAGTCATGTCTACCGTTTCCTGGATCACCGCGCGCGGGCTCTTCGGCCGCCGTCGGTTCCTGCTGCTCTTTCCGCTGCCGCTGCTGGTGATCGGGCTGGCGGTGCTGGTCCGTTGGGCCGGGGTCGCCGCCGGCGAGTGGGCTCCGCCGATCGTCTTCGGCCTGGGGCTCGGGGTGATGCTGCCGGTGACCGCGCTGATCGTCGGCACCGGTGTACTCGGCTCCGAGATCGACGACGGGACCCTGCTGCACATTCTCACCAAGCCGCTGCCGCGCTGGCAGATCATCCTGCCGAAGCTCGTGGTGGCGGCCGGGGTGACCGCCCTGGCCACCGCCATCCCGCTGTACGTCGTCGGGGTGCTCGCCGACTCCGTACGTTTCGGGTTGGGGCTGGCCGCCGCGAGTGCGGTCGGCGCCCTCGTCTATTCGGCGATCTTCCTGCTGCTCAGCCTGGTCACCCGTCGGCCGGTGCTGCTCGGCCTGGTCTACGTGCTGATCTGGGAGGGGCTGCTGACCAACGTGATCAGCGGGACCCGGGTGCTCTCGGTCCAGCAGTACGTGCTGACCCTGACCGACCGGATCGCGCCGACGGCGCTGCTGGACAGCACGGTCTCCGTGCCGGTGGCGTTGGTGATGGGGGCGATTTTCACGGTCGGCTGCACCGCGCTGGCGATCGACCGGCTCCGCTCGTTCAGCGCCGCCGGCGAGACGAGCTGACCGGGCGGCTTGGCCTGGCCGGGCTGACCGGACCCGTCAATCGGCTTCCGGGACCCAGTCCAGCCAGGTCGGGGCGTCCCGGAAGCCCTGCCGAATCTTGCGATCAAGACGCGTCCTGCTCCTGTGAACCCGGCCGCACCCTCCTAACGATCATGACCGGAGGGCCCCTGGCAGGTTACCGGCGCCTACCCTGGACCGGTGCGGGCGATTCTGATCTCGGGTGTGCCGGGCGCCGGGAAGACCCGGACCCGGCCGTTCGCCGTGGTGCAACTCGTGCCCGACCTGGCGGTCGTGGCCCGCCGGGACGCCGGCCGCGACAAGCAGGTCTTCGCGCTCTGGCAGCACCTGGACGCCGAACTGCGGACGCGGATGCCGCGGGTCGGCCTCTGGCTGGACAGCACCGACCTGTTGGCGGTCGAGACCGTCGACCGGATCGAGGCGTCCCTCGACGAGGCTGTCGTCGCCTGAGTCGTCGGCGGCCCCCGCCGATGACCCGGCGCCGCCGTAGCGCGCCGGCTCAGCCGGTGTTGCGCATCCCGGCGGCGATGCCGTTGACGGTGGTGAGCAGGGCCCGCTCCAACGCCGTACCGTCACCGGGGGCGCGCCGGCCGCCCGGCGCGGTGGCGATCGCCCGACCCGCCGCGCCCGAGTCGCGGTACTGCCGCAGCAGCGCCACCTGCAGGTGGTGCAACGGTTCCAGGTAGGTGTCCCGGACCGCGAGGGTGCGCTGCAGCACCGGCGAGTTCTCCAGCAGCGCCGGCGAGTTCGTGATCGCCAGCACCTCACGCTTGGTCAGCTCGTACTCCGTCTCGATCATCTGGAAGATCGGGTGCAGCTTCTTCGGGACCAGCGTCTCGACGTACCGCCGGGCGATGTTCAGGTCGGTCTTGGTCAACATCATTTCGACGTTCGACAGGAACGTGCCGAAGAAGTGCCAGGCCCGGTGCATCTCGCAGAGGATGTCGCCGTGCCCCGCCTCCCGGGCGGCGGCCAGCCCCGAGCCGACCCCGAACCAGCCCGGCACGATCTGCCGGGTCTGGGTCCAGCCGAAGACCCACGGGATCGCCCGCAGCCCGGCCAGCCCGGCGCCGGTGTTCGGCCGCTTCGCCGGCCGGGAGCCGATGTTCAACGCGCCGAGCAGCTCGGTCGGGGTGGAGGCCCAGAAGTACGCGGGGAGGTCCGGGTTCTCCACCAGCGACCGGTACGACCGGTACGCCGCGTCCGAGACCACGTCCATCGTCGAGTTCCACCGCTGGAGCGCCTCGGCCGGCTGACGCGGCTCGGTGTGCAGCAGGGTGCTCTGCAGCACCGCGGCCAGGGTCAGTTCCAGGTTCTCCCGGGCCAGCGACGGCAGGGTGTACTTGTCGGAGATGACCTCGCCCTGCTCGGTCACCTTGATCTCGCCGTCCAGGGTGCCGTACGGCTGGGCCAGGATCGCCTCGTGCGTCGGCCCGCCGCCCCGGCCGACCGTGCCGCCCCGGCCGTGGAAGAGCCGCAGCCGTACGTTGTGCCGGGCCGCCACGTCCCGCAGCGCGCGCTGGGCCCGGTGGATCGACCACTGCGAGGTGGTGATCCCGGCCATCTTGTTGGAGTCGGAGTAGCCGAGCATCACCTCCTGCACGTCACCGCGGGCCGCCACGATCGCCCGGTACGCCGGCAGCGAGAGCATCTCGTCCAGCAGGTCACCGCCGGCCTCGAGCTCGTCCGGGGTCTCCAGCAGCGGGACGAAGCCGATCCGGGCCCGACCGGTGTGCACGTCGACCAGACCGGCCTCCCGGGCCAGCACCACGGCGGCCAGTACGTCGTCGACGCCGAGCGTCATCGAGATGATGTACGACTCGATCACCTCGACGCCGAACCGTTCCTGGATCTCCCGGACGGTGCCGAAGACGTCGAAGGTCTTGCGGGCCGGCTCGGTCAACGGGGTGTCCATCGTGGACAGCGGCCGACGGCCGGTCAGCTCCTCGGCGAGCAGCTTGGTCCGGTCGGTGCGGCTGAGCGCCGAGTAGTCGGGCACCTCGCCGACCTGGGCGTAGAACTGGGCCAGCACCGCGTGGTGCGCCTCGGCGTGCTCCCGGATGTCCATCGTCGCCAGCTGCGGCCCGAACGCGGCGACGGTACGGATCACCGAGGCGAGCCGGCCGACGGCGGTGAGCTGCCCGGAGTTGCGGGCCAGCGAGGCGCGCATCAGCTCCAGGTCGCTGAGCAGGTCGGCGGTGCCCCGGTAGTCCCGACCCGGCACGTGCGGGGTGGCCTGGTTGAGTCGGCGCCGGGTGTTGGCCAGCTTCGCCTTGATGCACCGGGCCTTGAGCCGGTACGGCTCCTCGGCGTTGACCCGGCGGAACCGGGCCGCCACCTCGGGCAGCGCGTCGAGGTCCTTGGCGAGGCTGGCGGAGAGGTCCAGTGAGACGCCACGCAGTCGGCGGGAGACCGAGACCTCGTTGATCACCGACTCCATCGCCGCCTCGGTGGCCTGGATGCCGTGCTCGTACTGGATCAGCAGCACGTCCCGGGTGACCTGCGGGGTGACGAACGGGTTGCCGTCCCGGTCGCCGCCGATCCAGGTGCCGAAGGTGAGCGGCCGGGCGGTCGGGGCGGTCTCCACACCGAGGCCGCGCAGCGTGTCGGCGAGGTCGTCGAGGACCTGCGGGGCGGCTTCGGCGTACAGGTCGCGCAGGTAGTAGATGGCGTTGCGGGCCTCGTCGGTCGGGTCCGGCCGGTCCAGCCGCAGCTCGTCGGTCTGCCAGAGCAGGTCGAGCAGTTCGGCGAGGCGCCGGCTGGCCGGGCCCTCGTCGGTGGCGCCGTACAGGACGGCGGCGGACGCCTCCGCGTCGAGCTGGTCGGCGACGGCGCGCAGCTTGGAGAGGATGGACCGGCGGGCCGCCTCGGTGGGGTGGGCGGTGAAGACCGGCCGGACGGCGAGCCGGCGGGCGGCCGCGGCGATCTCCTCCGGCGGCACCCCGCGCTCGCGGATCAGCCGGGCGGCCTGGTCCAGCCAGCCGCCGTGGGTGGCCCGCTGCCGGCGCAGGTCCCGGGAGCGGTGCACCTGCTCGGTGATGTTGGCCAGGTGGAAGTAGGTGGAGAAGGCCCGGGCCAGCTTGGTGCCGGTGGTCACGTCCATCGCGGAGAGCCGCTGGGCCGCGGCCTCGGCGTCGTGCCGGACCAGGGCGCGGATCTCCTCGACCAGGTCGAGCAGCGGGGGCCCCTCCTGGCGCGCGAGGGTCTGGCCGAGCAGGCGGCCGAGGCGGCGGATGTCGGCGCGGAGGGCGGCGTCGGGGCCGTCGTGATCATGCTGGTCGGTCACCGTGCGCTCCTTGATCGAGTACGGAGGACAGCGTTGTCCGACACCGTGGATCGTATCCGCGTCGGGCCGCTTTCGGCGCCTGGACCCTACGCCGATCCGGTCATGCCCGTCCCGCTGACCACCCGGATGAGCTGGAATTCACCGTTCCCCGCCCGGCTGCGCCGTTCTCCGGTGGCAGATAAGTGATCACGCTCACTCGCCTTCGGCCTCTCCCTCCGGCGGGGAGACGGTCGTCGGCCGGGCCGCTGATGATCTGAGCACCATGGACCTCAAACAGGGCTCGTAAGGTATCTGGTGCGCAGATCATCTGCGCGGACTCCGCCGTTCGCTGAGGGCCTGGGCGACCTGCCGGACCACCCGGCCCGGAGACCGGAGTACGTCGTCGGCGGTGAACCGGAGCACCAGCCATCCGGCCGCCCGCAGGGCGTTCAGCCGGGCGACGTCCCGCCGGAAGTGAGCCCGTTCCCGGTGGTGGTCACCCTCGTACTCGAGCGCGATGCGTAACCGCGGGTAGGCCAGGTCAACCCGGGCGAGGAAGCGGCCCCGGGCGTCGTACACCTCGTGCTGGGCCGTTGGTGACGGGAGCCCGGCGTCGTACAGGACGAGCCGGAGTCGGGTCTCCATCGGTGACTCGCTGAGCGGCTCGGCGAGCGGCAGCAGTTCCCGCAACTGGGCGGTGCCCGGTCGGCGGGGATGGGCCGCGAGGTAGGCGGCGAGATCCGACAGCCGCACCACCCGTCGGTTGAGCAGCGCGTCGACCGCGACCAGCGCCCGGGTACGACCCTCGGACCGGTCGGCGTCCCAGTCGGTGGCGACGCCGTCGGTACGGCGGACGGAGCCCGCGAAGGCGGACCGGCCGAGATCGAACGCGGTCCGTACCCCGGTGGTGACCGGGAGCCCGGCGAACCGGGTCACATCGTCGGGCGCCAACCTGTGGTGAGCCACGACGATCCGGTCGCGGTGCCGTGGTCGGGCCGCTTCGGGCAGTACCACGAAGACCGGACTCTGCCGGGGCAGCAGGTCGACGCCCCAGAGGTAGGCCGCGCTCGGCCCGGCGAGCGCGGCGCCCGGTGGCAGGGTGAGCGCGACCGCGTCACACCACATCCGATGGTCGTCCGGCCGGTAGCCGTCCTCGTGCACGTAGACGTCCGGTAGCAGACGCCGCCAGCACGAACTGCGGAGCATCCGCCGGGTCAGCAGCCCGGCGGTGATCGCCCGGTCGGCCGAGAAGGGCAGGAATGCCAGCTCCCTGGGCACGTGTGGGGCTCGGGGCATCCGCACAGCGTGCCGGAGCCGGGCCGTATCCGCAGCCCCGTGTCGGCCCGGCGCCCATGGCGGACCCGGCGCGGCACCGCGGCTGGGTATGACCGGCCTGCCCGCCCCATTGACCAGGCCGGGCAGGAACCGGCCCGGCCCTCGCGCCGTGCGGTTCCTCCGGGTCGGCGCCGGGGGCAGAGGTGGTGTGGAAGCTGCGGGCCTCCCCGAGCAGGTCCGCGCACCTCCGCACCACCTCCGGTGACGTCCGTGTGACGTCCGACGGACCGACCTCGACCGGTGGTCGGGGGCAGTACCTGGACCCATGCTCCCGGGTCGGTCGACCAGGTGCGTTGAACATCTGTGCTCGGTTCGCCGGGTGGGTGTGGCGTGGGGAGTGGTCCGTCTAGGGTGCGGTGGCGAGGAGTTCCCGCAGCTGGGCCGGTGAGTGACCGAGCTGACGGCGGAGCGTACGGGTCAGGTGTGGCTGGTCGGCGAAGCCGTGTTCGGCGGCGAGCGTGCGCAACGTGTCGAGGTCGTCGCCGGCCAGCGCGGTCAGCACCGCCCGGGTCCGGATCTGGCTGCGGTACGTGGTGAGACTCTGTCCGGTGACCCGGTGAAAGACCCGGCTCAGGTGGTGTGGTGAGCAGTTGACCTGTCGCGCCAGTTCGGTGAGGCCGAGAGCGTAACCCCCACCGGTGATCACCTCACGGGTCCGGTTCACCAGCCGCCGGTGCGCGGCGAGCGTCGCCGGTCTGCGACCGACCGTTCGGGACAGTTCGTCGTCAGGTCGGTCCGTCGCGCCGTCGGAGGCGCCGGTGGCCAGTAGTCCATCGAGCAGCCGGTGCAGCCGTTCGGTGAGTGCGAAGCTGTCGACACCGCGTACGCAGTCCGTGATCAGGGTCCGGTGGGCGAGGTCGAGCCGGTCGGAGACCCGGCCGTCCCAGCCGGCCCCGGTCAGCCACCGCTCGCCGTCCGACCGTTCGGCGAGCACCCCACTCTCGATCTCGATCGCGGTGTAGGTGTCACCACAGGTCAGGGGATGGGAGACGACGAGGTCGTCGGCCGGGCCGGTGAGCAGTGCCGAGGTCGGGTCGGCGAACCGCTCGTGTCCGTTGAGTCGACGCAGGTAGCCGCCGGAGCGGGCCAGGTTGATGGTGAAGGCGCCGGTCGACCGGGCAGCCCGCCAGGCGCTTTCGACGTTGGCGCACCGGACCTCGTAGAAGAGCATGCCGTCCGGACGTCCGAGTCCACGCCACCGGGCCTGGACCCGGTCGTTGTCGGCATCCAGGTAGTCGTGCCAGTCGGGCATTTTCGCCTCCCGAGGTAGGAACACTCCGGCCAGCATGACGGGTTGTCGTCGACCAACTTTTGGCCCGTTGTATCGGGATCGCGCAACCTGCCGGACGTTGCGGTGTTTCGCGAACCGCGACGGCCGAGCGGCGAGAAGGACGCAACCGCCACGGGTGCGCGATCCCGGAGGCGGACAGACAAGGCTCGGCGACGACCCAACCGAGTACGGCGAACGACGACTCAACCGAGTACGGCGAACGACGACTCAACCGAGTACGGCGAACGACGACTCAACTCAACCGAGTATCGCGAAGGCGCGGACCGGGAAGCTACCCATTCCCGCCACCAGCGGCGGAACGGCGGTGAACCGGAAACCCTCCGGAGGGAGTGCCGCCAGCCCGCGCAGGTGCTCCACGATCGGGACCCCAGCCGCGAGCAGCACGCTGTGCGCCGGGCGGATGCCGCCGGCGGCCGGCGAGCTGTCGTCGATGTTCACCGAGTCGATGCCCACCAGGACCGCCCCGGCCGACGCCAGCCACTCCGCTCCGTCGGCGGTCAGGTACGGGTGCTCGGGAGCGCCGTACCGCTCCGTGCCGAAATGGGCGTCCCAGCCGCTGTGCAGCAGTACCGCCCGCCCGGCAACGTCGTACGGGGCCAGCAGCAACCGGTCGACCGCGCGTACCCCGACCGGTACCCGTACCAGGACGCCGGGCAGGTCGGCGAGCCGATCCAGGGGTACGCCGGCCAGGTCGGCGCCGTCCGGCCAGCGGTGCGACGGCACGTCGACGTACGTCCCGGTGTTGCCGACCATCGTGATCGCGGCGATGTGGAACTCGGTGTCGGGGCCGTACCGCTCTCGGGACGCCTCCCTGGTCAACCAGTCCGTGATTTGGGGGCCGGGCAGACCCGGATAGGTCATCATGCCGTCCCGGACGACGTGACTCAGCTCGACCAGCCGTGCGCCGGGAGCCGGTGCCGGGACGACGTGCCGGCCGCCCCTGTGCGGCTCGCGGATCAGCTCCTTCGCGGTGATCCGCACCTCGCCGACCATCAGCAGGCCGAGATGCCGGACGAAGAGGGACGCCAACTCGGTGTCGCTGATCTCGGTGCCCGGGATGTCGAGCCGGAAGTCATCCACCCGCAGCCCGCCACCGTTGACGAAGTCGACCTCCGCGTCGAACCGGACCCGCCACTGGTCAGCCATGCCGCCAAGCTGACCATGGGCCCTCGACCCCGTCAACGGCGGCTCAGGCCGGTGGTCTGACGAACACACCGGCGCCGGGCGCGCCGTCGACCAGGCCCCGCGCCTTTAGCCAGTCGATCGCGGAGCGGACCACCTGACGGGACACGTCGAACTCCGCGCACAGTTCGGTACCGGAGGGCAGCTTCGACCCCGGTGGGTACTCGCCCGACTCGATTCGTTGGGTCAGCGTGTCGATCAGCTGTTGCTTCTTCGTGTACGCAGGCATGAGCGGCTGGGTCCGCGGTCAGGCCTGGTCTCGTACGAATACTCCCGAGCCCGGGCGACCCTCGGTGAGGCCTTCTGTCTTCAGGATCAACATCGCGTTACGGATGACGGTCTCCGATACCCCGTGTTGAGCCTTGAGTTGGCTGATCGATGGCAACTTGTCGCCCGGCTTGAGCTGACCAGCGGTAATGCGCTCGCGTAGCTCACGGGCGATTCGTTCGTAGGCGGCCTCGTACGGCATGGCTTCTCCCTGGGTGGCCTGCCTATGAGATCACGCTTCCTCCTACTACCTCAAGTAGGCATTGACCGGGGGTAGGATCCTGTCCTAGGTTGTCTTCATGCTGGCTCGCCTGGGTGGCACCGATCGGGCCGGTCGAGGAAGAGAAGAAGAATGGGCGGCCCGGAGTGGAGGTGGCACTCCTGTCTCCGGGCCTTGACCGGGAAGGAGCCCCGGCCCATGAGTAACGTACCCAACCCTGCTCATCCACCATGGTGTCGGCACGGGCCCGACTGTGCATCCGGTGGCGATCTTCATGTGTCGACGCTGGTCCGGGTCGCCCCTCGCGGCGACGAGGTGATTCAGGTGGCCGCCGGGTTGTGGCGGATGGACGTCGGGCCTTGTCAGCCCGGCGGGGTGTTGCTGGAGTTTTCCGTTGGTGAGGACGCCGATCGCTGGCCGATCGACTCGGCTCAGGCGCGCGTCCTCGTAGCGGTGCTCGTCGATCTGTTACGGCGGGCCGACGTCGAGTTTCCGCAGGCAGCCTGACCGGTAGCCCGGGGCGGTCGATTCTCGGTTGCCCGCGCCCGGGCCGGCCCGGATCATCTGATCATTCGCCAGTGGTCGGTCGGTGGCAGCCATGGCAGTCGATCCGGCCCGCTGAGGGGGTGGCGCATGAGCAACTCGTACGCCCATCCGATCCTGCGTACGACGGACCTGGAGCGGGCGCACGCACTGGCCCGACGACTGGTGGCGCTGGCCGGCCGGGACTACTTCGTGCCACGGGTACGGATGCATGCGGAAACCCGGACCCATCAACTCGGCCGCTACCTCGCGGCGATCCCGGACGGCCGGTTTGATCTGGCGGTTCCGGGGGAGCTGGCTGACCTTGCCCGCCGGATCCTCGGCCCGTACGTCAAGCCGCAAGATCTTCAAGCGCGGCTTCGTGACGGGACGCTGTGGCTGTACCCGGTGTTCAACGCCGAGTCGGTGGCGGCCCTCGGCCGACTGCCAGAGCTGCCGTGCGAGGTCGAACTCACTCATCAGCCGGTGGGGACGGTCGAGGAGCGTTTCCTTGCCGTGATCGGCCCGGACCCGGCCGAGGTGGTGTGGGAGGACGTCACCTGGCCGCCGGTCGAGGAGCTCGAGTTGTGCACCTGGGAGGTGAAGCACGGCAATATCCAGCTCACCCTCAACGCCGCCGGGGTCTTCCAGGAGAGGCCAGCGGACGACCACACGCTGTACGTGCACGTTCGCTGGGGTGACGAGCGGCGTGCCCAGTGGCTGGCCGAGCAGGTCGGGTTGAAAGTGATTGGACCTCCGGAAACCGGCTTCTAGATCACCCCATCGCCCGATGCCCCGGCTCGCCTTCCGGCTGGAAGCATCCACCCGGTTGCTGCGGCCAGTGGCCGGGGTCTGTCGGGCGCAGGGGATAGGCTTGGTCCGGGTGTGAGGAGGGGACCCTGCCTCCGGCGAGATGCGCTGAGAGGGGACCTTTCCGCACACCTCAGACCCCCCGTCCGGATCGGGCGCGGGGCTCGTTCTGCGTGCCCAGGTGTTGTGGCAAGAGGGTGTGATCATGGCCGTGCTTACCGGGTTGTTGGCTGCCGCGCTCCGGGACCGGGGGTTGGCGAGGGCGCGCGACCTGGCCCGGGCCGGCGGGCCGGACGCGGACGGGGTGGATCTGACCGCGCCGGCGGCGTTGCGGCCGTTTGTCGTCGCCGCCGTCGCCGCGACCGAGGACGCCGAGGACGCCGGGGGCGCGGGGCGGCCGGTCCTGGCGGTCACCGCGACCAGCCGGGAGGCGGACGATCTCGCCGCCGCGCTGCGCAGCCTGCTGCCGCCGGAGCAGGTGGTGGTCTTCCCGGCCTGGGAGACGCTGCCGCACGAGCGGCTCTCGCCCCGCTCCGACACGGTCGGGCGGCGGCTGGCGGTGCTGCGCCGACTGGCGCACCCGGAGTTGGACGAGCACGCCGGGCCGGTACGGGTCGTCGTCGCGCCCGTCCGGTCGGTGCTGCAGCCGCAGCTCAAGGGGCTGGGCGACCTGGAACCGGTCCGGTTGGCGGTCGGCGCCGAGGCGGAGCTGGAGCAGGTCGCCCGCCGGCTGACCGACCTGGCGTACGCCCGGGTCGACCTGGTCACCAAGCGCGGCGAGTACGCCGTCCGGGGCGGCATCCTGGACGTCTTCCCGCCGACCGACGAGCACCCGTCCCGGGTCGAGTTCTGGGGCGACGAGGTGGAGGAGATCCGTACCTTCGCCGTCGCCGACCAGCGGACCATCGAGGCGGTACCCGCGATGTGGGCGCCACCGTGCCGGGAACTGCTGCTCACCGAGGAGGTGCGGCAGCGGGCGTTCGCGCTGTCGGTGGAGCATCCGGAGCTGGCCGAGATCCTGGACAAGCTGGCCGAGGGGATTCCGGTCGAGGGGATGGAGTCGCTCGCCCCGGCGCTGGTCGGCGCCGACTCCCTCGAACTGCTGCCGCACTGCATGCCGGCCGGCACCCACGTCCTGCTCTGTGACCCGGAGCGGATCCGGACCCGGGCACACGACCTGGTCCGTACCTCGGCGGAGTTCCTGGAGGCGAGCTGGGCCGCGGCCGCCGTCGGTGGCCAGGCCCCGGTCGACCTCGGCGCCGCCGCGTTCAAGACCCTGGCCGAGGTACGCGCCACCGTCGCCGCCCTCGGCCAGCCCTGGTGGTCGGTGTCGCCGTTCGGGTTGGCGGAGGCCACCCACGGGCCGGCGGCCACCGTCGCGCCGTGGGAGGTGGAGCCGGAGCCGGAGGTGACGGTAACCCCGGACACCGGGGAGGCGTTCGCGCTCGCCGCCCAGCCGACCCCGCTCTACCACGGCGAGACCGCCCGGGTGGTCGAGGACCTGAAGCGCTGGGCCGGCGACGGCTGGGCGGTGACCCTGGTCTTCGAGGGGCACGGTCCGGCGCAGCGGGCGGTCGAGGTGCTCCGGGACGCCGGCCTCGGCGCCGCCACCGTCGAGGAGATCACCAGCGCCCCGGCTGACGGGGAACTGGTCGTCACCTGCGGCTCGCTCAACCACGGCTTCCTCGACCCGGCGGCCCGGTTTGTCGTACTGACCGGGCACGACATCACCGGCGGGCGGGGCTCGTCGACCCGGGACATGCGCAAGATGCCGAGCCGGCGGCGCAACACCATCGACCCGCTGGAGCTGCGGGCCGGCGACTACGTGGTGCACGAGCAGCACGGCATCGGCCGGTACGTCGAACTGGTGCAACGCGCGGTGAACGGCGCCGAGCGGGAGTACCTGGTCATCGAGTACGCCGCCAGCAAGCGCGGCCAGCCCGGTGACCGGCTCTTCGTCCCCACCGACCAGCTCGACCAGCTCTCCCGGTACGTCGGCGGCGAGACCCCGACGCTGCACAAGATGGGCGGCTCGGACTGGCAGAAGGCCAAGGCCCGGGCCCGTAAGGCGGTCAAGGAGATCGCCGCCCAGCTCGTCCAGCTCTACGCCGCCCGGCGGGCGTCCAAGGGGCACGCGTTCGCCCCGGACACCCCGTGGCAGCGGGAGCTGGAGGACGCCTTCCCGTACACCGAGACACCGGACCAGCTGGCGGCGATCGAGGAGGTCAAGCGGGACATGGAGCAGACGGTCCCGATGGACCGGCTGATCTGCGGCGACGTCGGCTACGGCAAGACCGAGATCGCGGTCCGGGCCGCGTTCAAGGCGGTGCAGGACGGCAAGCAGGTGGCGGTGCTGGTGCCGACCACGCTGCTGGCCCAGCAGCACTACAACACGTTCAGCGAGCGGATGGGACAGTTCCCGGTGGCGATCCGGCAGCTGTCCCGGTTCCAGACGCCGAAGGAGGCCGAGGCGACCCTGGAGGCCGCCGCCGACGGCAGCGCCGACATCGTGATCGGCACCCACCGGCTGCTCCAGGCGGCGACCCGGTTCAAGTCTCTCGGCATGGTGATCGTCGACGAGGAGCAGCGGTTCGGGGTCGAGCACAAGGAGCACCTGAAGTCGCTGCGTACCTCGGTCGACGTACTGACCATGTCGGCGACCCCGATCCCGCGGACCCTGGAGATGGCGATCACCGGCATCCGGGAGATGTCGACGATCGCCACCCCGCCGGAGGAACGGCACCCGGTGTTGACCTTCGTCGGGGCGTACGACGACAAGCAGGTCGCCGCCGCGGTCCACCGTGAGCTGCTCCGCGACGGTCAGGTCTTCTACCTGCACAACCGGGTCGAGTCGATCGACCGGGCGGCGCGACGGATCCGGGAACTGGTGCCGGAGGCCCGGGTCGCGGTCGCGCACGGCCAGATGGGCGAGGACGCCCTGGAGAAGGTGATGGTCGGCTTTTGGGAGAAGGAGTACGACGTCCTGGTCTGCACCACGATCGTGGAGTCCGGCATCGACATCCCGAACGCCAACACGCTGATCGTGGAGCGGGCCGACCTGCTCGGCCTGGCCCAGTTGCACCAGATCCGGGGCCGGGTCGGCCGGGGCCGGGAGCGGGCGTACGCGTACTTCCTCTACCCGGCGGACAAGCCGCTGACCGAGCACGCCCACGAGCGGCTGGCCACCATCGCCCAGCACACCGAGCTCGGCGCCGGCATGTACGTGGCGATGAAGGACCTGGAGATCCGGGGCGCCGGCAACCTGCTCGGCGGTGAGCAGTCCGGGCACATCGAGGGGGTCGGCTTCGACCTCTACGTGCGGATGGTCGGCGAGGCGGTGCAGGCGTTCAAGGGCGAGCGGCCGGAGGAGGAGGTCGACATGAAGGTCGACCTGCCGATCGACGCGCACCTGCCGCACGACTACATCGGGGTGGAGCGGCTGCGCCTGGAGATGTACCGCAAGCTCGCCGAGGCCCGCGACGAGGCGCGGTTGACCGAGGTGGTCGCCGAGATGACCGACCGGTACGGCGAGCCGCCGGAGCAGGTGGTCAACCTGGTCGCGGTGGCCCGGTTCCGGCTGCTCGTCCGGGCGTACGGGCTGACCGACGTGTCGATGCAGGGCAAACACGTACGGTTCTCGCCGCTGCCGCTGCCCGACTCGAAGCAGCTGCGGCTCAAGCGCTACCACCCGGACGCGGTCTACAAGGCGGCGACCGACCAGGTGAGCGTGCCCCGGCCGACGACCCGGCGGATCGGCGGCGAGCCGCTGCGGGACCAGGCACTGCTGGACTGGTGCGCGCAGCTGCTCCGCGACGTGCTCGGCGAGGTGGCAACGGCACCGGCCGGTACGTCGGGCCGCTGACCACGCGGGCCCCGACGCTCATCCGGCGTCGGGGCCCGGTCCCGGGCGGATCGTCAGCCGAGGATGCCGGCCTCGTCGAACTGGAACGCGGCGCGGACCGCCTGCAGGAAGTCCCGGGTGGACATCACCAGGTTGCGGACCGGCAGCCCGCCGACGACCCCGAGGTAGTGGTCGAAGCAGAACCCGTCGTGCCCGGTCGCGGCCGCCCGGAGCACCGCCATCTCGTCGTTGATCCGGTTGGCGAGTTGGAGCCTGGACTCCATGCTGGACGCCTGGTCGACCCGGATCAGGGTCATCAGCTGGATCCGGCGGCCGTCCGAACTGGCCCGCACCCAGCAGCTGATCCCGTCGGTGACCTCCAGGTCGCCGTCCTCGTCGATCGACGTCTCCAGGTACGCCTGGTCGAAGATCTGCCGCAGCCGTTCGGTCGACACGTTCTCCGGCGTGAGGATCTCGTCCGCCATCTGTTCTCCCGCTCTGTTCGAGTCCCGTTTTCCGCCCTGGCCCGACGCGTCACCCCGTACCGTCCGGGCACGGGGGAGGCGGGCCACCCACACTGGGTGCCGCACGATTGATCATCGTAGGGTCGGGCTCCGACAGGCCGGGCACGGAAGCGGGGTGGCCCGGCTGCGGCGGCTCGGCGACGCGTGAGAGAGTGTCGGGCATGCAGCGTGCCCGTCGTCTGGCTTCGATCGCGGTCATCGCCGTGCTCGGCACCACCGCCCTCTCCGCCTGCCGCTCCGACTCCAGCGTTGCCGCGTACGTCGGTGATCGGAAGATCACCGAGAACGAGGTGACCTCGGTGCTCGACGACGCGAAGAGCAAGGTGCCGCCGGACGCCACCGTGACGCCACCGGATCGGCCGACGGTGCCGGGCCAGGCCCGGGTGCCCAGCCGGCCCGAGGTGGTCGGCACCCTCCTGATGGCGGAGGTCTGCCGGCAGCTCGCGGCCGAGAAGGGCTTCCAGCCGGTGCCGCAGTCGTCGATGGACGCCAGCGTCCAGCAGCTCGCCCTCCCGGCGACCGCCCGGTACGTGCAGCTCTACACCGAGGTCAAGGCGTGCGAGGCCGGCATACCGGTACAGCCGGTCACGCCGACCCCGGAGCAGCTCGCCGACCTCGTGGCCCGGGGCCGGGCAGCCGATGTCATCCCGTTGGAGGCGAAGGACGAGGAGGCCGCCCAACAGCTCAACCAGGAGATCGTGCACCGGGCACTCGCCACCCGGGCCGCGCTGGTCGAGGCGCTGGCGGCGCGCGACATCACGGTCAACCCGCGGTACCAGCCGCTGGAGTACAGCGTGCTCCCGTTCGCCAACAACATGCCGGCGGTTGCCATGACGGTCGGTCCGACCGGCCCGGACACCATGGTCGACCCGCGCTGACCGGACCTGTCCGTTCACGGTACGAGTGATGAACGCCCCGCCTGCCCGGATCATCCTGCTGGTCACCTCGCCCCGGCTGCCGGCCGGGCTGCTGACCGCCGCCGCCTGGGACGTCGTACGCGCGCACCCGGTGCTGGCGGCGGCGGAGAGTGAGCTGACCACGGCCGTACGCGCGGCGGGCGCCGAGGTCACCGTCACCGACGATCCACTGTCGGCGCTGCTGGCCACCGCGACGGCGCACGGTGCGGTGGTCTGGCTGGCCGGACCGGCCGGCGACGAGGACCTGGCCCGGCGCCTGGGGCTGCGGCTGGCCCGCGAGCCGGGCCTGGCCGAGCTGGAACTGATGTACGGCTCCTGGGATCCGCCCGGCGCCCGGCTGCTCGACGCGGTGGCGGTGATGGACCGGCTGCAGTCGCCCGGCGGTGACCCGTGGAAGCGGGCCCAGACGCACAGCTCCCTGGCCCGGTATCTGCTCGAGGAGTGCTACGAGGCGTACGACGCGATCGTCGCCGGTGACCTCGACGCGCTCCGCGACGAACTCGGTGACGTCCTGCTGCAGGTGGTGCTGCACGCCCGGCTCGCCGAGGAACTCCCCGAGGGGAAACGCTGGAACGTCGACGACGTGGCCGGTGGCCTGGTGGCGAAGATGATCCGACGCAACCCGCACGTCTTCGCCGGGGCGTCGGTGGAGACGATCGAGGAGATCACCGAGAACTGGGAGCGGATCAAGCGGACCGAGAAGCCCCGGGGTTCGGTGCTGGACGGCATCGCGCTCTCCCAGCCGGCCCTGGCCCTGGCCGCGAAGGTGCTGCACCGGGTCGACCGGGCAGGGCTGGCGGTGCCGCTGCCGCCGCCGACGGCGGAGTCGGAGCCCGCCGGGCGGCTCGGTGCCGAACTGCTGGCGACGGTGGCCCGCTCCCGGGCCGCCGGGCTCGACGCCGAGGCGGCGCTGCGGCAGGCGACCCTGGACTACGTCGAGACGGTCCGGGCCGCCGAACAGGCGTGAGGACGCGGTTCACCCCTTCGGGCGCAGCGCGTCGACCCGGGCCACCGACTCGTTGATCCGGGCCTCGGTGAGCCGTCCCGACCGGACCAGCTTCAGCACACCGTTGACCGTCTCGGTGACGATGTTCGGGTCGTACACCTGCTGGTTGCCGAAGACGAGCAGGTCGACGCCCGCCTCCAGGGCGAGCGCGACGGCCTCGTCCCGGCCGAACCGGCTGGTGATCGCCACCGCCTGCATGTCGTCGCTGACCACCGGGCCACGGAAACCCATCCGGTTGCGGAGCAGGTCGGTGACGACCGGCCGGGACAGCGAGGCCGGCCGGTTCGGGTCGAGCTGACGGTTGAGGACGTGGCCGACCAGTACGGAGTCGGCGGTACCGGCGCTGATCAACTGCTGGAACGGTTCGAGTTCGACCGGCCGCCACGAGTCGGTGACGTCGGCGACGGCGAAGTCGGTGTTGGCGGTCGCGCTGCCGAGGCCGGGGAAGTGCTTGAGCGAGGTGCGGATTCCGGCGGCCCGGTGCACCTGGATCTCCTCCGTCGCGTTCTTCACCACCACGTCGGGCTTGGCGGAGAAGCTGCGGTCGAGTCGGCCGATCGCCGGATTGTTCGGGTTCACGTTGAGGTCGACCACGGGTGCGTAGTTGAACGTGAACCCGACCGAGGAGAGTTCGTGCACCAGCCCCTGCGCCCAGCTACGGGTCGCCGGGGTGGAGTTCTCCGCGCCGATCTGGGCCTGCGACTTCGTCGCCGGGAAACCGTTGCCGGGATTGAGCCGGGCGACCCGGCCGCCCTCCTGGTCGACCGAGACGATGAGCCGGGGAGCCGCCTGCCGCAGGCTCTTCACCAGTGCGGTGACCTGCTGTCGGGAGCGGATGTTGCGGACGGCGTCCGTACTCAGGTCGCGGTCGAAGAGGATGACTCCGCCGAGTCCGTCGCGGATCGCCGTGCTGACCCAGGGCACCTGGCGCAGCTGTTCGCCACGGAAACCGACCACGAGCAGGCTCGCGATCCGGCGGCGCAGCGACGCCTCGTCGGTCCGTCCGGGGGTGGTCCGGTGTGGTGACGGCGAGCGCGGGGTGGCCACCGCCTCCGGCGGCGGCGTCCGGCCGGGGCGTGATCCGCAGCCGGCCGTACCCGTCGCCACCGCGGCCGAGCCGATGGCGCCGAGCAGCAGTCGACGGGTCAGGTGAGGGTTCTTCACCTGACCCACGCTACGACCGCTGATCGGGCGAGACGGGCAGATCGGGACCTTTCGCTGGTCTCCCGCCCGGTCCGGCAGGGTGACGCGGCCGTTCCGCGACCGAATCCGGTACCAGGGGCCGTCTGCTCACCGGCGGCGTCGGAGGCGGAGCGCCGCTCCGGTCGCCGTCGCGGCGAGCAGTAGTACGGCGACGGCGACCACGACCGGTCCCGGGCCGAGACCGTCCAGCCAGCCGGCGACCCTGGACTGGACGGCCGTCGCGGCCTCGACGAGCGGGTCGCCGTCACCGTCGAGGTCACCCCGGAACACCCGGATCTCGTACCAGCCGTACCAGGCGACGTAGCCGCCGGCCAGGACCAGCAGTCCGCCGGCGACCCGTCCGACGACCGGTGCCGCCCGGCGCAGACCACGGACCAGCGAGACCCTGGCCAGGGCCACCGCCAGCGCCGCGAGGCCGACGACCAGGGCCATGCCGGCGGCGTACGCGACGAAGAGCCCGACCCCGGCGGCGAGCGAGCCGGCGCGGAAACCCGCGACCACCACGGCGAGGAACGGGCCGACGGTGCAGCCGAGCGACGCGACCGCGTAGGAGGCGCCGAACAGGGCCATGGAGCCGAACCGGCGGGTCAGTTCCGGGCCGGAGCCGAGTTTCGGGGTGACCGTCGGCAGTTCCCGGCCGGTCAGCAGCCAGACCCCGAGCCCGGCCAGGACCAGGCCGATCACGATGCCCAGCCACGGCAGGTGCCGGGCGAGCGCGTCGGCCACCGGGGCGGCGAGCAGCCCGAAGACGCCGAACACGGCGACGAATCCGACGGTCATCGCCAGGGTGGACCACAGGGCGCGGCCGACCGCCCGAGACCGCCCGGCGTCACCGTCGTCCAACACCAGGAAGGAGAGGTACGCGGGCAGCAACGCGAATCCGCACGGGTTGACCGCGGCCAGCAGCCCGGCGGCGAGCGCCAGCGCGTACGGGGCATCGAACACCGGTCGGCCCCGTCAGCCGGCCAGTGCGGCGACCCGCTCGCGTAACGCCTGCGGTGTCAGCGCCCCCTTGTGGACGACCGTGCCGGCGGCATCCAGCAGCACGTAGTACTCCTGACTGGTGACCCCGAACCGCCGCCACACCTGGCCCTCGTCGTCGGCGAGGTTGACGAAGCCGGTGATGCCCTGGCCGGCGACGAACTTCCGCATCGCGTCGTCGCCGCTGTTGAGCCCGGCGACTCCGATCACCTGCACCCGGTCGGCGAAGTCCCGGTGCAGTCCGGCGACGTCGTCGGCGGCGGCGCGGCATCGGGGGCACCAGGACGCCCAGAACCAGAAGACGACCGGACGGCCACGCAGGGTGGCGGCATCGAACGGCTTCCCGTCCACCGTGGTGGCCGCGAAGCGGAACGCCTCCGGCACCGTTCCGTCGTCCGGTGCCGCCGTACCGGTGGTGGGTGCCGAACCGCCGGCGGAGGCTGTCGGGTCGGCCGCCGGTGAGGCGGTCGCCGGTGGTCGGGTTTCCGAAACGGCCCCGCCGTCGGGTTTCGACGCGCATCCCGTCATCGCGAGCGCGACGGCCGCGACGAGTGCTCCCGCTCGGCCTGCCCGTGTCATCGACCCCTCCCGGATGTTCTGCCGCCAGGTCCGCGTCAATCTATCGGCTACGGCGTCGGGCGGACCCTTACCGGTTCATTACGGCTCGGCCCGGCGGCCCGGTCGGGGTGCGGAAGGGGCCCTTTGGCTACCGAATCCGATAACAAGGGCCCCTTCCTCGCACTCAGGCCGGCGGCGATGCCGAGCGCGACGACGAGGACGCCGACGCCGGCGCCGAGCTGCGGCGGTCGGCCGTCCTGGATGGCGGCGGTGAGCAGGGTGGCGATCGGCATCAGCCCGACCAGCGGGGCGGCCCGCTCGACCCCGATCTGCCGCAACCCGGTGAACCAGGCCAGGAACGCGACCACGGTCATGAACGCGGCCAGGTAGCCGAGGGTGGCCGCCTCGGTCGCGGTGGGCAGACGCAGTCGGTGGTACTCGCCGGCGGGCAGCGCGGCCAGCAGGAGCAGCGGTACGGAGAGCGCGCAGCCGTACGCCGAGACGAGTACCGGCCCGAGCCGGGGCAGGACGACGGCGGCGAGCAGGGTGAACGCGATCTCCCCACCGAACGCGCCGAGGGAGGCGAGCACCCCGATCGTGTCGGTCCGTCCACTGCCCTGGACCAGCGCGGTCCCGGCGACGACAAGCGCGGCGGCGGCCACCAGCCGGGCGGCCGGGCGCTGCCGCCGGGAGAGCGGGCCGAGCAGGGCGAGACCGAGCGGCGCCGCGCCGATGACGGTACCGACCACGGCCGGGTCGGCGTGCGGCAACGCGAGCAGGATGCAGGCGTTGAACCCGGCCATGCCGGTGGCCGCCAGCGCGGTGAGGAGAACCAGCTCCCGTCGGGTGGGCCGGCCTGGCGGGGGACCGCCGCCGGTCAGCAGGGTGGGGAAGCGGCGGGCCAGGGCGAAGAGTACGGCGGCGGCCAGCGCGTACCGGATCGCCTGGCCGGTGAGGTGCGGGTAGTCGAGGATCAGCTGGCTGATCGACACGGAGCTGCCGACGATGGTCATTCCGGTGACGCAGAGCAGGAGGGCGGCCGGGTTCGAGAGGGTCACGAGGGCGAGGCTAGGGTGCGGGTGGTCCAGCCCACAGATCCACTGGTGCGCTGTTTTGGAGGACCAATTGGCGTTGCTGGAGGCGCTGGTCGAGTTCGACCGGACCGGCCCCGGGCTGGCTGACCGGCTCACCGGGGCACTACGGGAGGCGATCGTCGCCGGTCGGCTCGTCCCCGGTGCCCGGCTGCCGTCCAGCCGGGACCTCGCCGCCGACCTGCGGCTCTCCCGGGGTGTGGTGGTGGAGGCGTACGAGCGGCTGGTCGCCGAGGGCCGGCTCGTCTCCCGGCGCGGCTCCGGCACCACCGTGGCACCAGGCGAGCCGGACCGTCGGGACTCCGGACGGGCGGGGCCGGGGCGGCGGGAGTCGGAGCGGGCCGAACCGGGATGGGTGGAGCCGGTGAACCAGGTCCGCCCGTTGCGGCCGGGCGTACCGGACCTGGGGATGTTCCCCCGGACGGCCTGGCGTCGGGCGTACGAGCGGGCGCTGCGCCAGGCCCGGACCGCCGACCTCGACTACGGTGACCCGGCCGGCGCGCCCCGGCTCCGGGCCGAACTCGCCGGTTACCTCGGCCGGGTCCGGGCCGCCCGGGTGCGTCCCGGCGACCTGATCGCCACCACCGGCGCGGGACAGGCGTTCGGGCTGGTCGCCGGGGCTCTGCGGGCCGCCGGTGTCGACGCGGTCGGCATGGAGGACCCGGGCAGCGCGTCGATCCGCGAGCACCTGGTCGCGCACGGGCTGCGGCTGGTCCCGGTACCGGTCGACGCCGGCGGCCTGGACGTGGCCGCGCTGGACCGCTCCGGGGTACGGGCGGTGCTGGTCACCCCGGCACACCAGTTCCCGACCGGGGTGGTGCTGGCGCCCGACCGGCGGACGGCACTGCTCGACTGGGCGCGGCGGGTCGACGGGTTGGTCGTGGAGGACGACTACGACGCCGAGTTCCGGTACGACCGCGACCCGGTCGGCTGCCTGCAGGGGGTCGCTCCGGACCTGGTCGCACACATCGGTTCGGCCAGCAAGGCGCTCGCCCCGGCGCTGCGACTCGGGTGGCTGGTGGTACCCGCCCGGTGGCGGGCGGCGGTGCGGGCCGGGAAACTCGCCGCCGACGTCTGCGGTCCGGTACTGGAACAGCTGGCCTTCGCCGAGCTGCTCAGCACCGGGGGTTACGACCGGCATCTGCGCCGGCTGCGCCGGGTCTACCGGATCCGTCGGGACGCGGTGGTGGCGGCGGTCCGCCGTCATCTGCCGTCCGCCCGGGTCTCCGGCATCGCGGCCGGGATGCACCTGGTGGTGGAGCTGCCGGACGGGACCGACGACGTGGCGCTGGCCCGGGCGGCCGGGCCGGCCGGCCTCGGCGCGTTGCCACTGTCCCGGCTCCGAGTTGACCCGGGCGGCCCGCCCGGACTGGTCCTCGGCTACGCCACGCACCCGCCGGACGTACTGACGCAGGCGGTGGTGACCCTCGCCGCGCTTGTCGCGCCGGCCGCGGGCGGCGGTCAGGAGGCGCTGAGCTGGTCGAGCAGCCCGGTGTAGTGGTGTCGTCGGTCCGGGCGGGCCCGACCGGCCGCGTGTCGGAGGGCGGGCACCGCCGACACCCCGAACAGTCGGAGCCCGTCGGCGGCGGTTCGGCGGACCGTCGGGTCGGAGTGGGTGAGCAGGTCGACGACGGCGGGGATCGCCGGCCGGTACGTCGCGTGGCAGAGCGCCCGAATCGCGGTACGGACGATCTCCGGCTCGCGGTCGCGGAGCAGCACCAGACTGTGTTCGAGGTACGTCGTACGGTCCAGGACCCGCCGGCCGATCCGGTGCGCGTACGCGCGGAGCCGGCGCTCCGGATGATTGAGCAGTTCAGCCAGCAGGTCGGCGGGCTCGGGATCCGGCCCTCGGCCGGGCCGCCGTTCCGTCCGACCGGCCTCCTCCCACGCCTCGGCGAGCCGCCCGAGGGCACGGCGGGCCTGTTCCGGCTGACCGGTCCGGACCAGGCTCACCAACTCCGGCCGGGCGGGGCCGGCCGGGTGTTCCACCGGAGTCCGGTCGGCCGGTCCGGTGCTGGCGGTGTCCGATCCGCCGGCGAGCGGGCCGGGTACCAGGACCAGCCGGTCCGCCGCCTCCGGACCCCGTTCGACCCGCAGCCGCCGACGCAACTCGGTCAGGGCCGGGGTGCGCAGCAGCGGCTGCCCGGCGAGCAGATCGACCAGGCCCCAAGCACCGGCGGCCAGCCGGTCACCGAGATACTCCGCGACCCGGTCGGCGTTCCCGGGACGGCGGTGCAGCGCCTGCGCGACCGACATCCGGAGGGCCGGCCCGCCCTGTTCCCACCAGGTCACCAACAGCGGGAGGAGGCGGTGCAGGTCGGCCGGCGCGAGGTGCGCGGCGACCTGGGCGACCCGCTCCCGGACAGCGTCGGTGGTCGCCGGGTCTGCTGCCGCGTCGTTCCGGTCGCCCGACGGTAGGTCGTTCGGATCCATGGTGGCCAGCGCCTCCGCGAGGTCGGCGACGGTCGGCACCTCGACCCGTCCGGCCAGGAACGCCCGGAGCACGGCCTGTCTGGTCTCCGGCTCGGGCCAGCCGAGCAGTTGGCGCGCCGCGCTGTCGCGCCGGGCGGCGTCGGCGGAGTCGAGCAGCGCGAACAGACGCTCCCGTTGCGCGGTCGAACGCGGCTGGTCGAGGTCGGCGAGCCGCGGGGCGCGGGGCGGTGGGCCGGCGGACCGCCCCGGTTCGCCCCGGTTCCAGGGCGGGGCGTCGATCGGCTGCAGCGCCTCCAGCCAGTCCAGCAGCGCACCACGTACCGCCGGCGGGGCCGAGGAGAAGACCCCGATCAGGCCGGCCAGACGTTCCCGCGACGGGAGAGGGGACGTGTCCCCGGCCCGGAAGGTGGCCAGCGTCCCGGGGTCGCGTACCGCCGCCGTGAGGTCACGGCGCCAGTCGGCGACCCGGCCCGCGGCCGTCGGATCGCCGGACAGGACCGGGGTGGCGTCGTCGACCGGGAACGCGGTACGGAGGATGGCCGGCTCCGCCCGCCACGGGTCGGGGCCGGACCGAGCCGCCCCGAGCGCCCGCTCGACGTCGAGCCGGGTCAGCACCGCGCCACAGCGGCGGAGCAGGACGAGCCACCCGACCCCGTTGGTCGGCGGCGGCAGCGTACGGAGCCGCAGGGCGACACCGAGCGCCTCGGCCGGACGCAGGGTCGGCGCCACCGCGTCGAGTACCGCGAGGATCACGTCCCACTCCGGTACGCCGCCGGCCTCGCCCGGCTCAGCTGCGCCGTTGTCATCCGGACCGGACACGGCCGCCGGGCCCGTCCCGCTCTCGGTGGGCGGCGGGACGGCCTCGGCCAGGGCGGTGAGCAGTACCCCGGTCGCGCCGGCGAAGACCCCGACCTCGTCGGCCGACCACGGCGCGGGGCAGACGGCCAGGGCGAGCCGGACGATCCGCCGCAGCTCGGCCGGCCGCCGTCCGGCCAGCCGTAACCAGTCCGCCAGCATCGGACGCAGCCGGCCGCGGTCCGGGGCGATCAGGCCGCCCGGCCGGTGGCCGTGCCGGGCCACGATCCGTACCGCGGTCGCCGCCCGCCAGCCGTCCCGGGCCAGGGTCTGCACGTCGGGATCGGGCGGGTCGACGGGGGCCGGTGGCGGCTCGGCCGGTACGACGATCCGGTAGGCCGCGAACTGCCCGGCCAGCTCGGCGGGGCTGCCGGCGCCCAGGGCCAGCCGGCCGGTGGCGATCCGGGTGAGCAACTCCGCCGCGACCGGGGAGCGCTGTTCGGCGACCGCCTCGACCGCGCGGACCGACAGCGACCGGTCGAGCCCGTCCAGCAGGAGCGCGCGGGACCGGTCGTCCCGGGCCTGTTCCGCGGCGGCGAGGACGGTGGCCGGGTACGTGTCGCCGAGTACCGCCCGGAGCGCCGCCACCAGGGCCGTACGGAAACCGGGGTTGTCGTGGTGCCCGAGCCAGAACACGAGTTTCGGTACGGCGGCCGGCGTACCGGCGTGGACCAGCACCGCGGCGGCGGTCTTCTTCACGCTCATCGCGGGATGGTCGAGCCCGGCGGCGATCGCCGGTGCGGCCCAGCTGGCCCGGGCCTGGCCGAGTGCGGCCAACGCCTGCCGTACGGTCTCCGGGTCACGGTCCCTGGTCAGCGCGATCAGGGTGGCGGAGAGCGCCTCGGCGTCGGCACCGGACCTGTCGGTGACCAGCAACGGGATCGCGTGTCGGCGTACCTGTCGGTCCGGGTGGCGGAGTAGCCGCAGGATCCCGGCCCGACTGCCGGGGTGGTGGGTGCCGCCCAGCATGGTGAGCAGGATGGCCTGCTCGGCGGCGGTGAGCCCGGGACGGTGGAGCAGGTCCAGCGCGACGGTCGCGACGAGCGCGTGGCCGGCCTGGTCCGAGGTCGCCGCGTCGAGCAGGCAGACCGGTCGGATCCTGCCCCGGTCGTGCAGCCGGCGGCCGAGCGTGTGGATGGCCCTGACCACCTCGTGGGGGATTTCGGGTTCGGCGGGTGACCAGCCGTCGGCCCGTCGTACCGGTGGATCCTCCCCGCAGGTCCGGTGGTCGGGGCCGGGCCGGATCGGGGCGTCCGGTCGGGCCGACGCGGCGAGTTCCCCGACGATCCGCAGCAGAAGCTCGGCGATGGCCGGTACGGCGTCCGCGTCGCCGTTCGCGGCGAGCCGCAGCAGCATCTCGACGGGCCGGGCGGGGTCGGCGTCGGCGGCCAGCAGTGCCAGCTCGCGCCGGTCGGGTCCGCCGAGGTCCCGGACGATCCGTCCGGGTACGTCCCGGGGGTTGAGCCGGGCCAGCAGGGCCGCTCGCTGTCGGGGCTCCGTGACCAGGTGCCACAGGAGTTCGAGGGCCCGGTGTCGGACCGGACGCAGGTACGCCACGACGCTGTCGCCGGTGTCCGGTCGGTCGGCGATTGCGGAGCCGATGGTGTCCGGTCGGTCGGCGACCACCGGGCCGACGGCGGGATCCGATCCGCTGGCTCCGGCGGCGCCGGTGGTGACGGTGCCGGCCAGGCCCAGTTGTTCGGCCAGGCCCAGTTGTTCGGCCAGGGCGGCCACGGTCCGGGGCCCGCCGATGGCGGCGAGGGTCTCCAGCGCGGCCTCGGGCGCGCGGGGCAACGTGCTGATGACCGCTGGCTCGGCGGCGGTGTACCGCAGCGCGCGGATCGCGGCGAGGAAGGGCTCCGGCCGTCGTACGGCGCCCAGGGCGGCGGTGACGGCCTCGCCGATCGGAAGGCTGCCGTCGCCCTGTCCGGCGAGGGCGACCAGCAGGTCCAGTCGGCGTGGCCAGGACGGATCGTCGGGGTTCGCGGCGAGCAGGGCGGCAGCCGCCGCGTGGCGACACGGGAAGACGACGGTGGCGAACCCGGCCGCCGGGACGGTGTGGTCGGCGAGCGCCACCTCCACGATGGACGGAGCGGCGGCGTCGTCGGGAAAGACCCCGCGTCGGTGCATCGCCCGGAGGCAGCGGAACACCGCCTCGCCGAAGAGCAGCGGGTCGGTTCCGGCGGTACCGGTCAGGTCGGGGATCTCCCCGGCGGCGGCGAGGTCGCCGAGCATCGCCAGGGCGGACCGTCGGGACTCCGGCGGCATGACGGGCTCGGTGACCACCTCCCACAGCAGATCACCGTGTCCGTGCCGGGCCGCCGCCAACAGCACCGCGTCGATCAGCGCCGGTTCCGGCGCCGGTGCGCCGGTGTCGACCAGCGCTGCCTCCGGTGCCGCCGGCGCGCCGGCCGGCGCGGGTGGGGCGACGGCGAGGAAACGACGGAACCGTTCCCGGGGGAGCGGACCGGCGGTGGCCCACGGCTCGGCGAGTTCGCGCAGCGTACCGGTGGCGACCGTGACGTCCGGGGTGTCGAGCAGCCCGACGAGGTACTTCCGGGCGCGGGCCGGCGTGAGCAGGGCGTCCCGCAACCCGTCCCGGATCAGTCGTAACGCCGTCGCGTGCAGCACACCGCGACCGCTGTCCACCAGTTCCCGGACCAGATCTCCGGGCCGGTACGCGTCGGCGAGGTCGAGCCGCTCCACCGCCTGGTACAGCAGTTCGCCCGGTGGTTCCCGACGCAGCACCTCGGGATGCTGGAGGATCTCGGCCTGGAGCCAGGCGATCCGTACCGGGACCGGCAGGTTGGCGGTACGCCACGGCGGTCGGCGGTCCCGGGGCAGATGCCGGCCCAGCCGCTGGTACAACCGGGCCAGGACGAGTGCGCTCTCCGGCGGCCCGGCCACCGCCGCCGGCATCAGGGTGGCGAGTCGCGCCAGCTCCGCCCCGTGCCGGCCGGCCCGGCGGGCCCGTCCGTCGAGATGGTCCAGGGCCAGGTGACGCAGACCCGGATCGTCGTGCCGGAGCAGGGCTGTGACCAGGGCGGAGGGCAGTTCCTCCGTCGCGTCGAGCTGGCTGGCCAGCCACCCGAGGTCCGCCTGCCGCACCGCGTCGGATTCCCGTTGCGTCAACCGCGTCGGTCGGGCCGGTCGCGTCACGGCGTCCGATGGTAGTCCGCGCCCCCGCCATCCGCGCCCGCGTTTCCGAGCCGACGTTTTCCGGGGCCACGATTTCCGGGCGGCACACCGGCTGCCCCGCCGGCCCGCCGGCTGCCGGACCCCCGGTCGGTCTTCGCTGCCCGGGCCGCGCTACCCGGGCCGCGCTACCCGGGCCGCGCTACCCGGTCCGCCGGGGAGGTCCGGTCCTTCCCTTTCCGTCCGCCCGATCGGTTAGGTTCTGCGCATGCCACCATTTGTCCCGCTGGTCGAGCGGATCGTCGACGCCCTGCTGGCCAGTGACCCGGCCCTGGCCTCCTCGGTCGGCGAGCACGGCTCCGACGACCGGCTTCCGGACTGGTCCGCCGACGCGGTCACCGGCCGGGTGACGATGCTGCGGGAGGCCGCCCACGCGCTCTCCGAGGTGGAGGCCGAGGAACTGCCGACGCCGGAACGGGTGGACCACGCGGTGCTCTCGGCACTGGTCGACCGGGGGATCTTCGAGTTGACCGAGGTCCGCTCGCACGAGTGGAACCCGCTGGTACACAATCCCGCGCACCTGCTGAACGAGCTGCTGATCCGGCCGTTCGCGCCGGCCGACGTACGGCTGACCAGCCTGGCCGGCCGACTGTCCGCCGTACCGGACGGGCTGGCCACCGCCAGGGCGCTGCTGGGCGACATGCCCCGGATCCACGTCGAGACGGCGGCCGGTCAGTACGACGGCGCGGCGGCGCTGCTGCGCAACCAGCTGCCGACGCTGCTCGACGAGGAGCCGGGGCTGCGCGGCACGGTGGGACCGGTGGCCGAGGTGGCGGTACGCGAACTGACCGGATTCGCCGACTGGCTGCGCACCGGCCTGCGCGACGACGCCGGACCGGGCCGGGACCCGAGGCTGGGCCGGCGGCTGTGGGAGGCGCGGCTCTGGCACACCCTGGACACCGAGCTGTCCGCCCGTGAGGTGCTGGACCGGGCCTGGGCCAACCTGGAGCGGGTGACCGAGGAGATCCGCGCCGCCGCCGTCGAGCTGGTCGGCGGCCCGGCCTCCGACGACGCGGTACGCCAGGCGCTGCGGCTGCTCGCCGACGAGCACCCGGACGAGACCTCGATCGTGTCGTTGGCGAAGGCGACCCTGGGCGAGGCGACGGACTTCGTGGCCGACACCGAGCTCGTCTCCCTTGTGGACGATCCGTGCGTGATCAAGGAGATGCCGGAACACGACCGGGGGGTGGCGGTCGCCTACTGCGACTCGCCCGGCCCGTTGGAGACCGCCGACGTGCCGACGTACTACTGCATCGCGCCGGCCCCGGCGGACTGGCCGGCGGCCCGGATCGAGTCCTTTTACCGCGAGTACAACAACCACATGATCCGGAACCTGACCGTGCACGAGGCGATGCCGGGGCACTTCCTCCAGCTGGCGCACGCCCGGCGTTACCGGGGCAGCAGCCGGGTCCGGGCGCTCGGCCACTCCGGCCCGTTCGTCGAGGGGTGGGCGGTCTACGCCGAGCAGTTGATGGCCGAGCGTGGTTTCGGCGGGCTCGCGGTCCGGTTGCAGCAGCTCAAGATGCAACTCCGGATGACCATCAACGCGATTCTCGACCAACTCACACACTGCGAGGGGATGGCCGAGGCCGACGCGATGGAGCTGATGACGGGCCGGGGCTTCCAGGAGGAGGGCGAGGCGGCCGGGAAGTGGCGGCGGGCGCTGCTCACCTCGACGCAACTGTCGACGTACTTCGTCGGTTACACCCAGGTCGCCGAGGTTGCCGCGAGCCGGCCGTCCGGCGTACCGGTCCGCGAGTGGCACGACGCGATGCTGGCGCACGGCTCTCCGCCGCCGCGGCATCTCCCCGCCCTGCTCGGACTGGACGGCGCCGACCACAACGCCTGGTGACACCCCGGCGGGCACTGACCCCGCGCCGTCCGGGTGACAACGGTCGGCGGCGACCGGTGGGACAGCCGGACCGACCGGGGCCGGAAGGACGGAACCCGACATGCTTCGGCGCTTTTGCCCCCGATCGGGTAAACGCCACGCACCGGGCCAAGCGCCCACCTAGGCTGCGAACAAGAAGGAACCTGGTCGACGTCGGCCCCGGTGTGATCACACCGGGGCCGACGCCCGGGTCACTCCGGCTGGGCGGGCCGTCGGTCGACCACCCCGGCGCCGGTCGGCATCTCGAACGCGGCGCTCTCCACCGCCTCCCGGTAGCGACTCATCGTCACCTCCAGGTCGGCGCCGTCGACGGTGCCGGTGAAGCTGCCCAGGGTCCCCTCGCTGGTGATGCAGGCGTGGAACGTGCTGGCCGCCGCGTCGCTGAGCCCCTGCACGCGTACGCAGGTGGCGTGCCGGCCGGCGACCGTGGTGTCGTTCTGTTTGATCACCGCGGCCGGGTCGAGGGCGGCGGCGGTGAGCAGCCCCACCACCACCGGCGGGGTGACCAGGCCGTGCTTGTTCATCTCCGAGTAGACCGTGATCGCCGGCTTGCTGTTGGGCGCCGGTGGCGCGGTCAACGTGCAGGTCGGCTTCTTTCCGCCGGTGTCGCACTCCATCGTCGCGTCGGCGGTGACGGTCAGCTTGCCACCGGGATAGACGTACGCGGCTCGCAGCGGATCCTGGGACTGCGAGATCGACGCGGTTCGGCCACCCGGCAGTTGGTAGTCGGCCGAGTAGGTGAGCTCGGTCGACCGGTCCAGCCGGGCGGCGAGGTCGTTGACCAGGTCGGCCCGGCCGATCACCCGACCCGCGTCGTCCAGGGTCTGACACCCTGAGATGGTCAGTACGGTGATGATGGCCCCCGTGAGTACCCGGAGTGAGGTTGACACAGCCGGCATGGGCAACAGCCTTGTCGATCGGGTCAAGCTCGCGCAAACCGACTCCCACCTGTCGCACAGGACGTGCGGAAATGTCGGTGGTGGGTCAGCGGTGCGGTCGGGTCGGGCCGTCGGGTCACCGGCCAGCGCACGCGGGCGGTACCCGGCCCGATAGGCTTTCCCGACGGGGCCTGCGCCGCACCGTCGCGACGGGGACACCACCACCATCGACAACCGATGGACCGTTATCGACTACTGAGGAGCAGGACAGTGGCCACCATCGAGGTGATTGTCGCCCGGGAGATTCTGGACTCGCGGGGCAACCCGACCGTCGAGGTCGAGGTCGGGCTGGACGACGGCACCGTCGGCCGGGCCGCGGTGCCGTCCGGCGCGTCCACCGGTGCCTTCGAGGCGCTGGAGCTGCGCGACGGCGACAAGGACCGGTACGGCGGCAAGGGCGTGGAGAAGGCGGTCGCCAACATCGAGGACCGCATCGTCGACCAGCTCATCGGGTACGAGGCCAGCGAGCAGCGGCTGATCGACCAGAAGATGCTCGACATCGACGGCACCGACGACAAGTCGGAGCTGGGCGCGAACGCCATCCTCGGCGTCTCGCTGGCGGTGGCGAAGGCGGCGGCGAAGAGCAGCGGGCTGAGCCTCTTCCGCTACCTGGGCGGCCCGCACGCCCACCTGCTGCCGGTGCCGATGATGAACATCCTCAACGGTGGCGCGCACGCCGACTCCAACGTCGACGTGCAGGAGTTCATGATCGCCCCGATCGGTGCCCCGACCTTCCGGGACGCGCTGCGCTCCGGCGCCGAGGTCTACCAGGCGCTCAAGTCCGTGCTGAAGAAGCAGGGCCTGAGCACCGGGCTCGGCGACGAGGGCGGCTTCGCCCCGAACCTGCCGACCAACTCCACCGCGCTCGACCTGATCGGCGAGGCGGTCGAGAAGGCCGGCTACCGGGTCGGCACCGACATCGTCTTCGCGCTCGACGTCGCCGCCACCGAGTTCTTCTCCGACGGCGTCTACACCTTCGAGGGCGGCACCAAGACGGCGGACGAGATGACCGCCTACTACCACAAGCTGCTCGACGACTACCCGATCGTCTCGATCGAGGACCCGCTGGCCGAGGACGACTGGTCCGGCTGGACCGCCATGACCGCCTCGGTCGGCGAGCGGATCCAGATCGTCGGCGACGACCTGTTCGTCACCAACCCGCAGCGGATCGCCCGGGGCATCGCCGAGAAGGCCGCGAACGCCGTACTGGTGAAGGTGAACCAGATCGGGTCGTTGACCGAGACCTTCGAGGCGGTCGACCTGGCGCACCGCGCCGGGTTCACGTGCATGATGAGCCACCGGTCCGGCGAGACCGAGGACACCACGATCGCCGACCTGGCGGTGGCGATGGGCACCGGGCAGATCAAGACCGGCGCCCCGGCCCGCTCCGACCGGGTGGCGAAGTACAACCAGCTGCTCCGGATCGAGGAGGAGTTGGCCGACGCGGCGCGGTACGCGGGCGCGAGCGCCTTCCCGCGTTACCGTTCGGCCTGACGACGTAGGACTCGGGGAGGGGTGCGACGGCGATGACGCAACGCCGTACGCCGAGCGGGCAGGGCCCGGCCCGACGGCCGGGTCGGCCCGGCCGTCCGGTCTCCCGCGAGTCCGGCGGGCGGGCCGAGCCACGATCGGGTGCTACCCGGTCGACCGGCTCGACCCGCTCGTCCACCGGCCGTGCCGCCGGCGCGGCCCGGAGCACGGAGGGCGCCCGGTCCGGCAACCGGCCCGGGGCGGCCCGCCGCACCGGCGTCTCCCGGGTGGTGAAACGCACCTCCGCCACCCATCCCCGCCGGTACACCGGTCGGGCCGGGGTCCTGATCGGTGTCCTGGTCGCCCTCGCCCTCGCCTACACCTATCCGGTCCGGGTCTATCTCGACCAGCAGTCCGACATTGCCCGGATGGAGGCGGACCTGCGGGCCCAGCGCGAGCTCATCGGTGACCTGGAGGTCGAGGCCGCGCTCTGGGACGACCCCGAGTACGTCAAGATCCAGGCGAGGGAGCGGTTCTACATGGTGCTGCCCGGGGAGACTCCCCTCGTGGTGCTGCGTAACCGTGACGACGCCGCCCGGGAAGCCGCCCGGGTCGACCCGAAGGCGGCTGAACAGACCGCCGCCGAGCCCTGGTACGACACCCTCTGGTCCAGTGTGCGGGCGGCCAACGAAGCGGAGCAGGCCGGACAGTGAGCAGATCGGAGACCCCGGGTTCGCCGGTGGAGCAGCAGGCTGGCGTACCGGTGGAACCCGTGGCCCAACCGGTGGCGGCCGAGGTGCCGCCACCGGTACGCGAGCCGGCGACCGAGCAGGATCTGGCGGTGGTGGCCGCCCAGCTCGGCCGTACCCCGCGCGGCACCCGGGCGGTGGCGCACCGCTGCCCGTGCGGGCTGCCGGACGTGGTGGAGACGACGCCGAGGCTGGCCGACGGCACCCCGTTCCCGACCCTGTTCTACCTGACCTGCCCCCGGGCCACCGCCGGCTGCAGCCGGCTGGAGTCCGCCGGGGTGATGCGGGAGATGGCCGAACGGCTCGCCGCCGATCCTGAGCTGGCCGACCGCTACCTGGCGGCGCACCGGGACTACCTGGCCCGCCGGGAGGCGATCGGTCAGGTGCCGGAGATCGAGGGGATCTCGGCTGGCGGCATGCCGGGCCGGGTGAAGTGCCTGCACGTGCACCTCGGGCACGCGCTCGCCGCCGGGCCCGGGGTGAACCCGTTCGGTGACGAGGTGTTGGAGCTGCTGGAGCCGTGGTGGCGCGACGGCCCCTGCGTGGAGCCGACGGAATGACCGACGCCGCGGCGGGCCCGACCGGAGCGGCGGGGCCGGGAGCAGCGGGGCCGACCGGGACGGCCCCGGAGAACGGCCGGGCCGGTGCGGCACCGCCGGAACCGGTCGTCCGACGCGCCCGGTCCGGCGACGTACGGCAGATCCGGGACCTGATCGAGACCTACCGGGGCGGTCGGCGGATGCTGAGCAAACCGCTGGTCACCCTCTACGAGGACGTGCAGGAGTTCCGGGTCGCGGTGCATCCGGTCGACGGCACGGTGCTCGGCTGCGGCGCGCTGCACGTGATGTGGGAGGACCTGGCCGAGATCCGTTCCGTCGCGGTACACCCCGACTGGCGCGGCCACCGGATCGGTCACCGTATCGTCGCCGAACTGCTCGACACCGCCCGCGAGATCGGCGTATCCCGGGTCTTCGTCCTCACCTTCGAGACCCGGTTCTTCGGCAATTTCGGCTTCGTCGAGATCGACGGGGCGCCGGTCCCGCACGCCGTGTACGAGCAGTTGCTGCGCTCGTACGACGAGGGTGTCGCCGAGTTCCTCGACCTGGAACGGGTCAAGCCGAACACCCTCGGCAACGTCCGCATGCTGCTCCGCCTGTGACGACGGCCCGCTCAGCAACCTCGGGTCGGGCCGTCACCGCGAGTAAGGGCACGTCGGCCGATCGGTAGGCTGGCGGTCGTGACGACGGAATCCGTGCCCGACCGGGTCGCCGCGATCGACTGCGGTACGAACTCGATCCGGCTGCTGGTGGCCGACCTGCCCGACCCGTCCGCCGGGCCGCAGGCCGAGCTGGTCGACGTGGTCCGCCGGATGGAGATCGTCCGACTGGGCCAGGACATCGACCGGACCGGCCGGCTGGCGCCGGAGGCGATCGAGCGGACCCGGGTCGCGCTCGCCGACTACGCCGGGCAGATCGCCGAGTTGGGCGCCTCCCGGGTACGGATGTGCGCCACCTCCGCCTCCCGGGACGCGTCGAACGCCGACGAGTTCCGGGCGATGGTGCTGGCCACCCTCGGTGTCGAGCCGGAGGTGGTGACCGGCGACGAGGAGGCCCGGCTCTCCTTCACCGGGGCGGTACGCGGCCTCGGCGCCGACGTGCCGGCGCCGTACCTGGTGGTGGACATCGGGGGTGGCTCGACCGAGTTTGTTGTCGGCGGCCGCCCGACCGGCGCTGGTCCGGCCTCGGGCAAGGTGTCGGCGGTGGCGGTGGAGTTGCCGCCGGGCGGGGTGTCGGTGGAGGCGGCGCTGTCGGTCGACGTCGGCTGTGTCCGGATGACCGAGCGGCACCTGTCCGCCGATCCGCCGACCGCCGCGCAGGTCGCCGCTGCCGAGGCGGACATCACCGCGATCGTCGACCGGGCGCTCTCGGTGGTGCCGGGGCGGTCGGCGGCCACGCTGATCGGACTGGCCGGTTCGGTCACCACCGTCGCCGGGATCGCGCTCGGCCTGCCGGAGTACCGGTCCGACCGGATCCACCACGCCCGGATCTCGTACGACGAGGTGGCGAAGGTGAGCACCGACCTGCTGGCCCGGTCGACCGCCGAACGGTTGACCATTCCGGTGATGCATCCCGGCCGGGCCGACGTGATCGGGGCGGGCGCCCTGGTGCTGAAGGTGATCATGGAGCGGGCCGGGATGGACTCGGTGATCGCCTCCGAGCACGACATCCTCGACGGGATCGCCTGGTCTCTGCAGGAGCCCGGGCGCCGCGACCTCCACCGCTGATCCCGGCCGGCGCCCGCGATGGCGCCGGCTCGCGATGGCGCCGGCTCGCGATGGCGCCGGCTCGCGATGGCGCCGGCTGACGATGGCGCCGGCCCGCGCCGGCGAGCGGCCGGATGATCAGGGGGTATCTCACCGGTGACGAAGGGTCGATGTGAGGGATTGATAGCCTTCCCGTTGTCGACCGCCAATGATCGTGCAATGGACCGGACCTAGCGTCCGCTGTATCGTCACGCTCTGGGTGAATGCCCCTGATTTGTCGGCCACCATCTGTCCAGAAAGGCCACCCCTCACATGAGCATCTACGACTCCATCGGCGGCGCACCGGCTGTCCAGGCTGCGGTTGACGACTTCTACGTACGGGTGCTCGGCGACCCGCAGTTGGCGCCGTACTTCGTCGGTGTCGACATCCAGAAGTTGAAGGCGCACCAGCGGTCCTTCATCGCGGCCGCGATCGGCGGGTCGGAGATCTACAGTGGCCGGGACATGGCCGCCGCGCACGCCGACCTGAAGATCAAGGACGAGGACTTCGACGCGGTGGTCGGGCACCTGGTCGCCACGCTGTCCGGCCTCGGTGTGCCGGAGGAGACGATCGGTCAGATCGGTGGCGCGCTCGCGCCGCTGCGCGGCGAGGTTGTCACCGCCTGAATCGTTCCGTTGCCACCGGACGGTGTCACATCGCTGTCGCCCCGGGATCGTCCTCCTCGGACACCCAGGTCAGGTGGTGCGGACGCCGTCCGGTGGTGACGTACTCCACGACCGCGGCCCGGGCGGTGGCCGGGCGTACCCGGGCCAGCCGGGCCGGCACGGTGACCAGGCCCGAGTCAGGGGACTCCAGGACGGTAATCGGAGACCCGGGCTCGAGCTCGACGGCGTACGTCCCGTCGACGGTCCAGCGCAGCGCCGCTCGGCCGGCCTCGACATCCACGTCGACCCGCAACTCGGCCGGTCCGCTTGCCGGCCCGAACCAGATCACCTGCCCCGACCCGCCGTGCGGCATGACCATGTCAGCCTGCTCGTCGAACCACTCGCCCGCGTCGGCGGGGCCGGACAGCTCCTCGCGGTGGCCATGGTAGTCCGACATCACGAACGTCACCGTCTGATCCTTTCGCCGGTGCCGAGGTAGGTGGTGCGCCACCACGTCCTGCCGCTGTCCCGGGTCACCCAGACGGTCAGCCGCGAGCCGTGGGGCAGGATTGACGGGAGCACGGCCGCGCAGGACCACTCCTGGTCGTGGTCGCGTTGATTCGTGCCACACACAGTGTTGTCAACGACCAGGTCGGCCTCGGTGACGTTGTCGCGTCGCATGGTTGCCGCCGCCTTCGACTCCACGTGCTGGTAGAAGGTGACCGGCGGCCCGCGCAGAGGCTCGTGGACGAGGTCGGCGGCGATGCTCCGGTCCCGCCCACCCGATTGGAGAGGGCTGCCTCGGAAGACGCCGGCGCTGGGCCGGTTGGTCCCGGCCGGCCGGGAACGGAACCCTCCGCCGATCTTCCGCACCCGGTCGGGCACGACGGTCGCGCGTACCCATCCCGGACCGACCGGTGTGGGGATGTCGGTGGCGTCGGCTGTCGTGGCGGCCGGGGCCGGCGAGTCGGGCGCCGCTACTGCGGTGCCGGCACCGGTGATGGTCGTCAGGTAGCTGTCCAGCCGTCGGCCGGCGGTGCGGAGCCGGTCGACGGCGTCGTCCAGGTGTTTCCGCCCCCGCTCGGCGGCGGCGACCGAGCCGACGACGCCGGCGTGCCGAGAGCCCCTGATGGCGGCCCCGAGTTCCCGACTCAATGCGACAAGCGTGTTCCGGGCGTGCGCGAGATCCGGGATCGGGAGGCGCGTCCGGGCCGAGCGGAGGGAATTGACGATCTCGTCGAGTGCCATCTCAGGCACCGAGTCTCGACAGGTATTCGCGGCAGCCGCCGGCTGCGGCGACGAGTTCGGCATGGGCGTCCCGCAGGACGCGCCGGGCGGCCCGGAGTTCGGTCAGGACGGCGACCGCGTCCGGATCGCGGGTTCCGGCCAGGGTGGTGGCCAGTTCCGCGATGATCTCGGCGAGGGCGGTCTCGGCGGTGACGACCTCGGTGACGGGCAGTTCGTCGCTGAAGCGACGGAGTATGACGGCGATCTCTGCTATCGACACCCACGGTCCTCTCTGCGAGAGGGCAACCGTGGACAGCTAACCATCCGTCACACAGTCAACGGTGGAAAGTCGACGATTTTTGTCCTGATCCGAAATTGTCCTACGTCGATACTTGGATGGATCTCGAATCGAGTGGGCGAGGCGGCGGATCGCCATCGCTGCCAGAGCGGTGGTCAGGTGGGGTAGCGGACGCCGGTGAGCTGCTCGGAGACCTCCCAGAGTCGGGCCGCCCCGGCCGGATCCGGCAGGCTGCCGGGCAGTCTCGCCGGGGTGGGCGGACCGCCGAGTTCGGCGAACCCGGCCGGGCCGTAGTAGCCGCCGCCTTCAGCGTCCGGGCTCGTGGCGGCGTACAGGGCGGGCAGGATGCCGGTCGACACCTGCTGCCAGATCGGTACGGCGTACATCAGTCGGTTGCGCAGCGCGATGAGGCGGACCCGGCGTCCGCCGTGGGTGGCCCCGGTGAGCTGGAGGTTGGTCACCGTCGCGCCCGGATGGGCGGCATAACCGCGTACGCCCCAACCGCCCGCCGTGGCCCGTCGGTCGAACTCCCGGGCGAAGACCAGGAGGGCGAGCTTGGAGAGCCCGTACGCCTGCCACGACCGGTACCGCCGTTCACCCCGCAGGTTGTCGAAGTCGAGCCGGCCGACCCGGCTCATCAGGCTGCTCATCGACACCACCCGGGAGGCGGTCGCCGCACGCAGCAGCGGCAGCAGGTGACCGGTCAGCGCGAAGTGGCCGAGATAGTTGGTGCCGAACTGGAGTTCGCAGCCGTCCTCGGTGAGCTCCCGTCTCGGCGGGGCCAGCACGCCGGCGTTGTTGACCAGGATGTCGACCGGTCGGCCGTCGGCTACCCGTTCGGCGCCGAAGCTGGCGACGCTGGCCAGCGAGGAGAGGTCGAGGTGGCCGACTGTGAGTCGGGCGTCGGGCAGTTCGGCGCGGATCCGCGCGATGGCGGCGGCGCCCTTGTCCGGGTTGCGGACCGCGAGGACCACCTCCGCGCCGGCCCGGGCCAGCCGTTCGGCCAGCCCGAGGCCGAGTCCGCTGTTCGCGCCGGTGACGACCGCGAGTCGGCCGGTCAGGTCCGGTACGTCGATGTCCACCATCCGCCGTGTCATGGGTCACATTCTGCGCCCCGACGGTCCCGTTCGGCCCCTCCCGGAGATCGTGTTGCGCGCACGGGGTCGCCGGGCCGACCCGCGATCGTCCTCCACTGTGGAGGATTAGTGGCGATGACCCCGGGGTAACCTGGCCAGGGTGAGCCAGCAGAGTGGTGACGGAGCGAGGTCGGGCGGTGACCTTCCGTGGGCTCGGTGTATCCGTCGGAAGCTTGCCCTGGTCGCTGGCGTTGCCGCGCTCGTCGCCCTGGTCGTCGGGTTGGGGCTCACGGTCTTCGGACGCGACCGGGAGATCCGGATGGAGGTCGTCTCGGACGCGGGAGCGGTTGCCGGCATCAGTTGGCGTGGCCCGGACGACAGCAGTGACTCCGACAGCCGTGCCGACCGGCGGGACGGCGCCGGCCCGGACGGCGGCAGCGGCGCGTCGGGCTCCCTCGGTGACCCGTACGACCAGGGTGGGATCAGGACGCCGTGGAGCGAAACGGTCGAGGTGTCCGCCCCGACCGGCGCGCTGGTACTGGACGCCCGGGCGCTGCCGGGGCACCCGGTGACCTGCCGCCTGATCGTCGGTGATCAGGTGGTCGACGAGCAGACCGGTACGGTCGGCGTCACCTGCACGGTCACCGTGGAACACGCGTTCCCGGACGCCTGAGCCGAGCGCGTCTTGCCTGCGGCGGGCGGGCGGTTGACCGTGGCTCCGCGTCAGCATATGTTGACGCAGGCTCCAGCGTCAGCATATGCTGACGACCATGTCCGCGATGGCTGATCTCGACGACGCCGTACACGGCGGCGATCCCGACGCTGGACTCCGAGCCGTGGCCCGGCTCCGCCGGCTGGTGGAACAACTGGAAGCCGAGCATGTCGCGGCGGCGCGGCGGGCGGGATGGTCGTGGCAGGACATCGCCGCCCGGCTCGGCGTCACCAAGCAGACCGTGCACCGCAAGTACCACCGAGGCCGGGAGGAATGATGTTCCGAGGCGACCACCCCGAACTGCGTCGTGTGGTGGCCCGTGCCCTGGCACTGGCCGCAGACGTTGGGCACTCCCGCGCCGGCAGCGAGCACCTGCTGCTCGCCCTCACCACCACCGGCGGCGCGGTCGCGACCGTACTGGCCGAGTACGGCGTGACCACGGCAGCCGTGGACGAGGCGGTTGACCTCGCCGGCCCGGCCGGCGCGGGGGCCGCCGCCGACCGGGACACCCTGGCCCCGCTCGGAGTCGACATCGACCGGCTACTCGCCGCCTCCTGGACGGCGGTGCTGGACCAGCCACCGGTACGCGAACCGCTGCTCCCGTTCGGTGCGGCCGCGGCGAGACGCAGATGCGCCCGGATGAGCCCACCCCTCGGACTGGACGCCCAGGCGGCCTACGAGGCGTCGTTGCGACTCTCGCTGGCCCGCCGCGAGCGCGAACACCGACCCGAACATCTGGCGCTGGGACTCGTCGCGCTCGATCCCGGCGTCGCGTGGGTGCTCAACACCGCAGACGTCGACCCGCAGATGCTGCTCGGCGCCCTGGCGACGGCGTTCCCGCCGCCGCACCGCAATCCGTTGCTGCGGGTGGAACGGCGGCTCGGCCAGCGACTGCGGCAGCACGACATCGTCCGGCGCTACCAGCACACGACGGGGCGCCTCGCCACCGCGGGCCCCGCCGTCGCCACCCTCATCACCGGCTGAGAGAGTCCGTCCCCCTGCCCCGGGCTCGCCGTCACCGATTCGCCCCTTCTCCGGCCTGGCCGCCGCCGCGCAGCGGACCGACGGCGGCGCGGGCCGAGACGGCGATTGGTGATACCGGGTGCCGACTCCGTATCCGCCAGCGAGCGATGTCGAGATCCTGTGCACCCCGGTCAGCCGCGGAGGCGTTCGAGTCCGTCGAGGAGCAGGTCGAGGGTGAACTCGAACTCGACCTGGCTGTCGCACCAGCCGAGTGCCGGGTTGTCGGCGGTGTGGGCCTCGGTGCTGACCATGGCGGTCAGGTGGGGGAGTGCGTTGGCCATCGCGGCCAGGTCCGCCTCCGCAGTGTCGACCTGCGTGCTCCCGCCGGCCGATGCCGGGCTGAAGATCTCCTGGACGAACCCGAACGGCATGCTGCCGAACGCGTGCAGCGCCCGGTGTGCGAGGTGGTACGAGAACCCGGCGCGGACGAGGGTGCCGACGATCCCGTCGTAGTACGCGTACACCCCGGGCGGGATGGTCCGGCGTGAGCCCAGAAGCCCGGGCGCCCACGGGTGGCGCAGCATGACCTGACGCGCCGCGAGAAACCGTCGCCGCAGCCGGGTACGCCAGTCCTCGTCGCCACCACGGTCGCCGAGGCGGCCGACCGCGACGTCGATCTCCGCGATCACGGTCTCCACGACGCCGTCGAGCAGGGCCTCCTTGCCGGGCAGGTGGTAGTAGAGCGACATGGCCTCGACGCCGAGCTCGGCGGCGAGGCGACGCATCGTCAGCGCCTGGAACCCGTTTACGTCCGCCAGCACGACCGCCGCCGCCAGTACCCGCTCGCGGCTCAACGGCGCCCGATCTGCCCGTGCTGCCACAGTCCCCCCTCACCTCTTGCTGGCACCTTACATCGTATGGTTATCTTACGTCGTAAGGCCGACAGTCAGCTCTCCATCGCCAGGACGGACCGGAACCGGTACCGACCGGCGACGCCCGAAGGAGCCACGATGCACCCGCTGATCCGCACCGCCCGCATGACCGGGCTGCTCTACCTGGGTCTCGCCGTCACCGGCGCACTCGGATTCCTGCTCATCCGGCCGCGACTGTTCGCCGCCGGCGACCCCGGCACGACGCTCGCCAACCTGGTCGAGCACGCATCGCTGGCCCGCGCAGGCGTCGCCTTCGAACTGCTCGTCGTCGTCACCCAGACCCTCACCGCCGCCTGGTTCTACCGGCTGTTCCGCACCGCGGACCCGCTCAACGCCGGCGGCATCGCCACCTTCGGCCTGGTCAACGCGATCGCGATCCTGATCAGCGCGGCGACACTCGCCACGGCGGCCCAACTCGCGCTCGACCCGGTCGGCGACGCGGCAGCCACCGTCCAGCTGCTCTACCTGGTCAGCGGCAACCTGTGGGGCGTGGGGGCGCTGTTCTTCGGCCTGTGGCTCATCCCCATGGGCAGCTGCGTGCTCCGCTCCGGCTGGATGCCCCGCCCACTCGGCTGGATCCTCGTCGCCGGCGGCGTCGGCTACCTGCTCAGCGCGTTCGTCCGATACCTCGCCCCGGACGCACAGGTCGTCGCTGACGCTCTCGTCCTTCCCGCGACCGTCGGCGAGTTCTGGATGATCGGCTACCTGCTGATCCACGGCGTACGTCACCACGCACTGGATCAGGCACCGTCGGACACCCGCCTGCCGGTACCAGCCGCAGCGTGACGACCGCCAGGGTCGGCCGCACCGCGCGGTGGACCGACGTCCGGCCGGTGCCTCGGCTCCGGCCGGACCGGGACCAGCTAGTCGAAGCGGTCGGCCAGCTTCGTCAGCTTGCTGACGTACGCCGGCCAGTCATAGTCGTCAGGGATGTTGGCGTTCTCCCGACGCAGCCCCACCGCCATGTCGTGCTGCTCGCGCATGATGTCGGCGTGGCCGGCGTGACGAGCGAGGTCGCAGGTCACGTGGATGATGATCCGCTGCAGCGTCACCGCCTGTCCGCCTGGCCCCCACCACGACACCCGCCCCGGCGCGTCGAGCGGTAGCTGTTCGATCGTCTGGTCCGCGAACACTCCGACCCGGCGGTACAGGTCGATCAGCCCGTCCTTCGTCTCGTCCTCCCGTGCGTACCAGTCCGCCTGCGGGTCCTCGTCGAACGCCTGCTCGGGGACCAGTTCCTCGGGCGTCGGGAAGTCACGCCCGAAGGTGGGCCCGAAGTAGCCAGCTTCGACATTCAGGCAGTGCTTGAGGAGTCCAAGCAGGTTGTTGCCGGTCGCGGTACGGGGCAGCCTGGCGTCGCGTTCGCTCAGCCCGTCGAGCTTCCAGATCAGGTTGTCGCGGGTCGCTCGGAGGTAGTGGTGCAGTGCGGCCTTCGCATCGTCCAGGTCAGTCATGCCCGCCAGTCTTTCCTGTGCACCGGCCGTCGTGCGAGTTGCGTCCACGGGATCGGGGGCGAGGTTCCTCCGGCGGCGTGCCGGTCGACGGCGGTCAGCGGCGCGGTCGACGGCGGTCGGCGGCGCGTCCAGGAACCGGTGGATCGGGGGCCACCGCGTCGGCGACGGGACGGGCTGCCACCGACACGGCGGCCAGCAGCCCACGGAGGACCAGCGGGAGCCCGCTACGCGATGGCCAGGGGCAGCCGGAGCCAGTCCGCCAGCTCCTCGATCTCATGCCGTACCGCCGCGGTCATCGTTCTGGTGAACGGCACGTCCTGGTGGATAGCGTCCACCCGGAACACCCCGGCTGCGCGGTCGGCGGTCGCGTCGAGCTTTCCGACGAGTCGGTCCCCGTACAGGATCGGCATCGCCCAGTAGCCCCAGCGTCGTTTGGCGGCCGGCTTGTACATCTCCAGCTGGTAGTCGTACTCGAACAGCTCGATCAGCCGTTTACGGTCGAAGACCAGCCGGTCCAGTGGGGACAGCAGCGCGGCCCGGCCGGTGAACGGCCGGTCCAGCAGGTCGGGGTCGACCCGCCACTGGCCCGGCACACCCTCGACCACGGCCGGCTCGCCCGTTGTCCGTACGTCGTTCGGCTCGCCCGGGACCTGCTGGGCGCGGGCCCGCGCGATGCCGAGTGCCCGGAGCCGGCGCTGCGCACGGATCCGCAACGCCTCCTCGTACGGTACGACCTCGTCCGGATAGATCCGCTCGGCCAGGTCCCACAGTCGATCGGAGCCGCGCCTGCCGGCGGCCGCGACCTCGCCCCGCTGGACGAGAAAGTCGATCATCTTCGTGACGTTCCGGTTGTTGGTCCAACCGGAGGAGCGCCACGGGACCACGCAGGTGTCCGGCAGCTCCCGGGTGGTCAGCGGTCCGTCGGAGCGGAGCCGGGCCAGGATGTCCCGCCGGCAGCCGTTGTTGGCGTCCATCCAGTCGCGCAGGCCCTCCTGCCAGTCCCGCAACGGCGGACGGCCGGGCCACTCGGCCATCTCTGCCCGGTACAGCGCCAGATCCTCCGGCGGACGGACGAAACCGTGCAGCTCCAGCAGGGTCTGCTCGTCAAGGGCGTCGCGTAGCTGCGTCGGCGAGTACGCGGAGCCGAGGCGGCTCCAGAGCACCAGGTCCGCGCTGCGCGCCACGGCCGCCGTCGGATCGTTCTGCAGCAGGGTCAACCGGCGTACGACGTCGAACATCCCGCTCGGGCGGTCGGCGTCCAGCAGTTGGGCGTGTACGGCGAGTCGACGCGCGTCGGTGCGGGACAGCCTGTGCACGGTCACCGACCGAGACTAGGCGTCAGGTGCGACAACACCAGGCCCGGCTACCAGGTCCGACTGGCGAGTCCCACCGGGTTTCGGTGGGCAGGGCAGGCCTGGAAGGCGCACGATATGACGTACGACCTGGGGAGGGACATGAAGTTCATTACCGCATCCGACCTGCGCGCCAACCTCGCAGAGGTGTTCGACGCGATCCAAAACGACGCCGAACACCTCGTGGTGACTCGTAGCGGACATGAGCCACTGGTCGTCATGCCCAAGAGTGACTACGACGCATGGCTCGAGACAGAACACCTGTCTCGTGGTGCCAACGGCCGTGAACTGCGTCGTCGGATGGCAGAGATGGAAGCGGGCGAACGCATCGAGCACGAGTTGAGCGACGCGGAGGGTGAGACCGCTGCGTGAAACTCGTGTGGCACCCGAACGCCTGAGACGACTATCTGTCCTGTCGCTACCACTACGGAGACCGGTAAGACAGGGGCGCCAGACTACGTCCGCTGCAATCTCAGCGGGAGCGGGTTGCCGTACGGGCCGGTGCCTTGGCGGCGGTGGTCTTCCGCGCGGGCGCCTTCACCGCCTTCTTGCGGGCAGGTGCCCTGGTCGCGGTGGTCTTCTTGGCGGCGGTCGCCTTCCGGGCCGGCGCCTTCACCGCCTTCTTGCGGGCGGATGCCTGCGCCGTCCTCTTCCGGGCGGGTGCCTTGGCGGCGGCTGTCGTTTTGGCTGTCGTCGCCTTGGCGGTTGTCGTTCTGGCAGTCGTCGTCCTGCTGGCGGGGCTCTGCGCCGTCGCGAGGTTGCGGGCCCGGGTCGGGGCTGCCTTTTTCGCCACCGGGGCCCGTTTCGCCGCCGGCGTCCGCTTCGACGGCGGGGTCCGCTTGGCGGGTGTGCGGGCGGCGGCGGACTTTGTCGCCTTCTTCGGTGCCCCCTTGGCCACGGTCGCGCCGGTGGCCCGTCTGGTTGCGGTGGCGACCTTCTTTGCCCGGGCCGCCGCCTTCGTCGGCGCCTTCTTCGCGCCGGCGACCTTCCGGGCGGCGGCGGGCCTGGTCGCGGTCCGGGTCTGGCCGCCGCGTCCGGTACCACGGCCGGTTTTGTCACTCCGGCCGGAGATGAGTCTGCCCATCGCTGCCCCTCCCGTTCCGTCTGTCGGCGGCTGTCTCCCCCCGACCCGGGCAGCTAAACGGCTTTCCCGCCGGTTCCGCCTGGTACGGATCCGCCGACCGCGTTCAGTCGGTCAGGTGCGGGTTAGCGCGGTGCTGCTCGCGGCGCGCCGCGCGGTGAGCGCCACGGGATGAGTCCTGAACCGCCTCGGCCGGCACCGGCCCCGACGCCTCACCGGCTGTCAGGACCGGGGCCGGCCGGGGTCAGGTTCGCCGGGGGAGGCGGGTGAGGAAGGTAGACCAGGCGGCGGCGCGGAAGACCAGCGTGCCGCCGACCGGGTCCTTGCTGTCTCGCACCAGCACCCGCCCGGGCAGCCCACCGCCCACCTCGACGCACGCGCCCTGATTACTACTCCGGCTGCTCTTGCGCCAGCGCACCACGGTCGGCTCAGTCATCGACACCCTCCCTGATGATGACGGCGAGCAGGTCCTCGGAGTCCTCCTGGCTCAGCGCCAGGGTGTCGAGGGTCCGCCAGACGTCATCGTAGGCCCCGATCTCGGCCGGCTTGTCCAGATAGAGCGCGCCGGTCAGGTTCTCGCTGTAGACCGTGGTCGGCTCCGGCGGCCGGGTGCCCTGGGTCGGGAACTCGAAGATGTGGAACGAGCTGGCCACGGAGGCTGCGTGCGGACCGGCGGCGAGCGGCAGCACCCGGACGGTCACCGTCGGCAGCCGGTTGGCGTTCGCCAGGTGGGCGAGCTGGGCCAGCCAGGCGTCACGGTCGAGGATCGGCCGGCGCAGCACCGACTCGTCCACGATGACGTCCAACTCCGGTGCCCTGGGCCGGCGCCGGGTCAGGATCCGCTGCCGCTCCAGCCGTACCGCCACCTTCGCCGCGACCTGCCGCTCGGTGACACCCGGTCGGGTGCGGAAGAGGGCGGTGGCGTACTCCGGGGTCTGCAGCAGCCCCGGAACCAGCGTCGCCTCGAACTGGCGGATCCGGCGGGCGCTCTTCTCCACTCATCCACCTCGGGAGGTCGCGATGCCACACAACCCCGGACCGGGAAAGCCGCCGGCGTCCCGACCCCACGTACCGCAGCGGCCGATCTGGCTCTGCCGGGTCTGTGCCCGGCCCTGGCCCTGCCCGGTCGCCCGGTCACTGCTGCCGATCGAGTACGCCGCCGACCCGACCGCACTGCACGTCTATCTCGCCACCATGCTCCAGGACGCGATCAACGACCTGGCCCGGCTGAATCCGCATTCCGGACCGGAACCGGCCGTACTCCACCATCGTTTCCTCGGCTGGGCGCGCCCACGGCTGCGACCTGCCGGTGCGTACGATCCGGTGTCGCCGGAAGGCATGATCCCAAAGCGGTACCGATGGCTGCTGCGAATGTTGTCGGTCGCGCCGAACGATCAACTTTTGGAGATCGGCTGCGGACCGGGTACGGCAATATCGTTGATCTGCCCCCCGACTGGTCGGTGGTCGGATCGTCGGGATCGACGAGTCCGCCGAGATGGTCGAGCGGGCGCGACGGCGCAACGCCGAACATGTCGCGTCCGGGCGGGCGGAGATCCGGGCCGGCGCCCTCGCTGACCTCGACCGGGCCGGAGTGCTCGCAGACCTCGACCCGGCAGGGGAACGCTTCGACAAGGTCTTCGCGGTCAACCTCGACCTGTTCCACCGTGGTACGCCCGCCCCGGAACTGGCGATCGTCGCCCGCCTGCTCAAGCCGGGCGGCCGGCTGTGTCTCTGCTACGAGCCGCTGACCCCGGAACGAGCCGCCGAACTGGCCGAACGGCTGCCGCCGCTGCTCTCCCGGAGTGGGTTCAGCGCCAGCACCACCACGTCGACCACCACCACCAGCCGGGGGTCGCTGCTCGGCGTCATCGCGTACGCCCGCGACGGACGTACCTGACGCGTCCCGGGCGGTCGGCGAACTCGTTGGCGAGCGGTCAGCCGGTCAGGTGCAGGTCGGCGCGGTACTGCTCGCGTGGCGGCCGCTCGTCCCGGGACCACCACCAGGCGTAGCCGAGCTGCCCGGGGCGGGGCAGGTCGAGCACTATCCGGGCCACCAGTGGTCCCTCGTACGTGGTGAACCGGCCGGGTTCCTGTTGGGTGAAGCACACCACGCCGGGCAGTTCGAGACTGGCGACGTGCAGTTCCAGTCGGCCGTCCGGGCCGGACAGCAGGATGCTGTGTTCGACGTGCCGGAGCCCGTCCCGGTCGTTGGTCGCCTCGTAGTCCAGAATGACGGCACGCCCGTCCAGCGCGGAGGTCACCACCATCCGGGCCAGGAACGGGCCGCTCTCCGGGCCGTCGCCGCGCCCCCGGTAGACCCCGGTGGTGCGCAGCAGGCGGTGCAGGACGTCGGTTTCGGCGGGCACGGCGACACGGTAACCCCGGTCCGCCACGTAGCTCTGCGTCACAGTAGCGCAGCGTTGACGGTACTCCGCATTGAACAGTAGTATCAACCCATGGACACGACCCAGTTGCTCAAAGGCGTGCTGGATCTCGCGGTCCTGGCCGTACTGAAGGACGAGGACGGCTACGGCTACGACATCATGCGTCGGCTGCGCACCGCCGGGCTCGACGAGATCGGCGACGCCTCCGTCTACGGCACCCTCCGCCGCCTCTTCCAGGCCGGACTGCTCACCACCTACGTCGTGCCCAGCGAGTCGGGACCGCACCGCAAGTACTACTCGCTCAACGCGGCCGGCCGCGACCAGCTCACCCGTTCCGGCAAGACATGGCGGTCATTTGCCGGCACAATGGACCGGCTGCTCGACGACAAGGGGTTGGCGGCGTGACGCATCTGATCGAGCAGGAGATCGCCCGGTACGTCGACCGGGTCCGGTCGGCCCTGTCCGACCTGCCCCCGGCGACCCGCGACGAACTCCTCGAAGACCTGCCCGAGCACCTCGCCGAGGTCGCCGCCGAGGCCGCCACCGCCGGGGAGACCGCCGGCTCGCTGACCGACCGGCTCGGCCCGCCCGAGGCGTACGCGCGGGAACTGCGGGCCGCCGCCGGGGTGGCGCCGCCGACCGCCCCGGCCAACCTCGACCAACGGGTCGGCTCCCTGGTGCGCAAGGGCCGCGACCGGCTGCGCGCCGTCGACCGCAAGCTCGGCCCGGTGATCGGGTACGAGCGACTCAGCGACTACCTGCGGCTGCTCCGCCCCGCCTGGTGGGTGCTGCGCGGCTACCTGGCGGCCATGCTGATCGCCTTCTTCGCCTACGGGTCCTCCGGACTGCTGCCCCGGCTCGGCGGCAGCACCCTGGCCGCGCTGCTGCTGCTCGCCGCCACCGTCACCGGCTCGATCTGGCTCGGCCGCCGGACCGCCTCGCTGGGCCGCCGGGGGACGTTGATGATGCGCCTCGGCACGGGGGCACTGGTCCTCTTCGGCCTAGCCGGCTTCATCGGTTGGGGTAGCTACACCAGCCCGGGCATCCAGTACCAGCCGGTCTACAACGACCAGTACTCCGACATCCGGGACGTGTACGTCTACGACAGCGAGGGACGACTGCTGGAGGGCGTGCGGTTGTTCGACCAGAACGGCCGGCCGATCCGGCTCGGCGACCCGTGGTGCGAGTCGGCCCAGGAGCGGCTGCGGACCACCGTTGGCGACCCCTACTACACGGACCCGGCGCAGCAGCCGTACCCGTACTGCCCGGAGGGGGCGCCGTTCCGGCTGCACCCGACCAGCCCGGCACCGCCGGCCGGTCCGGTCGCGAGCCCGCGCGGCAGCGCTGTTCCGAGCCCCGGCGACAGCGCCGACCCGAGCCCGGACGGCGGTGCCGATCCCAGTCCGATCGACAGCCCGGACCCGACCGGGACGCCGGCCGACGACGCCAACCCGGAGGCCTCCCCGAGCCCGACCAGCTGATCTTCTTCGCCCCTCCACCAGGGCGCGTGACGACGTGGCGTACACCAGGGCAACGGGAGGTGTACGCCACTTCCACATTGCCTTCCGTCTTACCCGTCGGGCGTGGCAGGCTACCCGGACACCCGACACGCGAAGACCACCACCGCCGTCTTCGGTCGGAAAAACTGTGCGACCAGCCAACGATGACTGACCGACAGGAGGGCCACCGATGGGTGAGATGGTGAGTTACCGCAGTAACGGGGGAACCAGCGAGGGTTATCTCGCCCTGCCCGCGGCCGGTACGACCGGCCCGGCGGTCATCGTCATCCAGGAGTGGTGGGGACTGGTACCACACATCACCTCGGTCGCCGACCGGTTCGCCGCGGCCGGTTTCGTGGCCCTCGCCCCCGACCTCTACCACGGCGAGTCCACCACCGAACCGGACCACGCCGGCAAGCTCATCATGGGCCTCGCCATGGACCAGGCCGCCCGGGACATCGCCGGCGCCGCCGACTACCTCGCCGACCGGCCCGAGGTCACCGGCCCGACCGGCGCGGTCGGCTTCTGCGCCGGAGGCAGCCTGGCGCTCTGGTCCGCCACCCTCTCCGAGCGGATCGTCGCCACGGTCGGCTTCTATCCCGTGCTGCCCTGGGAGCGGATGCGTCCGGAGTGGACCAACTACGCCGGCAAGGCGGCGCTGATCCACTGCTCGGAGGAGGACGGCACCTCCGCCGCCGAGGGCGTGCAGACGGCCCGTCGGGCGATCGAGGCGGCCGGCGGCGACTGCGTCCTGCACGACTACCCGGGCACCTCGCACGCGTTCTTCAACGACGACCGCCCCGAGGTCTTCGACCAGCCGGCGGCGGCCAGCTCCTGGGCCCGTACCCTCGACTTCTTCCGGAACCGGCTTGGCTGAGCCGCGTACCCCCGGCGAGGTGGCCGCCCGCGCGCCGCGGGTGGCCGACCTGGCCGGGCTGGACGCGGCGATCGCCGACTGCTTCGCCTGCCCCCGGCTGGTCGCCTGGCGCCAGGAGGTCGCCGAGGTACGCCGGGCCGCCTTCCGCGACCAGGTGTACTGGGGCCGGCCGGTGCCCGGTTTCGGTCCCGCCGACGCCCGGATCGCCATCGTCGGCCTGGCACCGGCCGCGCACGGCGGCAACCGGACCGGACGGATCTTCACCGGGGACCGCTCCGGTGACGTGCTCTTCGCCGCGCTGCACCGGGCCGGGCTGGCCAACCAGCCGACCAGCGTCGCCGCCGACGACGGGCTGGAACTGCGGCACACCCGGATCGCCGCCGCGGTCCGCTGCGCGCCCCCGGACAACAAGCCCACCCCGGCCGAGCGGGACACCTGCGCACCCTGGCTGCACCGGGAGTTCGAACTGATCAGACCCACCCTGCGGGTGGTGGTCGCGCTCGGTGCGTTCGCCTGGGCCGCGTGGTGGCCGACGATGCGCCAGGTGTACGGCGTCCGCCCGCCCACCCCGCGACCCGTCTTCGGCCATGGGGCACACTGGTCGGGCGACGCCGTTCCGCACGTCCTCGGCTGTTACCACGTCAGCCAGCAGAACACCTTTACCGGCCGGCTCACACCAGCGATGCTGGACGAGGTGTTCGCCCGGGCCCGGATCCTGGCCGGGCTGGACGAGCGGGACTGAGGGCAGCGACAGGAGGCACGGGTCGCACGCCGACGACCCGGATCGCACCGACGGCACAGGAGGGCGGGGTTGATGACCGACGGGCACTCCGGTCGTGCCCGCTCCGGCGACCGTCCACCCCGTACCGGTCAGACCGGCGCGCTGCTGCGGGCGCTGTGGCCGCCGGCCGCCGTCGTCGGGCTGCTGGCGCTGGCCGCGTTCGCCGCGGCGCACTCGTCGGTCGGCTTCCAGCGGGTCACACCGCCGGCCGACGTCATGCCGACCCTGCGCCAGCCCGCCGTGCCGACCGAGGTCCCGGGCACCCCGCAGCCGTCCGCCGAACCCGGCGGCGGCTATCTGCCCGCCTGGCTGCAGACCGCCGGCCTGGTGCTCTGCGGCGTCGTGGCGGCGGTGCTGGTCGGCGCCCTGCTCTGGGCGCTCGTCCGGGACCTGCTGCGCCGGCGGATCACCGTCGCCCGGGCCGGGCGGGCCGGGCCCCGGCGTTCCGCCGCGCAGACCGCCGAGGAGGTGGTCGCCGCGCTCGACGCCGGTCTGGTCGACCTCTCCGACACCGACACCGACCCACGCCGGGCGGTGATCGCCTGCTGGGTACGACTCGAACAGGCCGCCGCCGCGGCCGGGGTCGAACGGCGCCCCGGCGACACCCCGACCGACCTGGTGACCCGGCTGCTCCGCGGCGGCCGGCCGGTCAGCGCCGACGTCCTGGGCGCGTTCGCCGAGGTCTACCGGCAGGCCCGGTACGCCACCCACACCGTCGACGAGCGGATGCGCGGCCAGGCCCGGTCCGCCCTGCAACGGCTGCGTACCGAACTCACCGCCCCGCAGGAGGCCCAGACCCCGACGGGTGGTGGGCACGGGTGAGCGGAGCCAGCGCCAGCATCGACGACCTGCTCGGCCACGACGAGGAGCCGGCGGGCACCCGGGAGCGACGGCGGCCGGGCGGGGTCCGGGCCTGGCTGCGCAGCCTGCTCGCCGCCGCCGCGCTCGCCGCCGGTCTGCTCGCCGGGCTGCGGATGGTCGGCGTCGCGCTCTCCCCGGCCGCGGTCTTCGCCGGTTTCCTGGCCCTGCTGCTGCTGCGCCGACTCACCGCCGGACTCGCCCCGGTCCCGGCGCCCCCGGTCCGGGTCAGCCGCGGCGAGGCGGGCGGCGAGGAGGACGGCAGCTACAACTGGTCCGCCCGGGACGTGCTGACCAGCTCGATCAGCCGCTGGGAGAACAAACTCACCTGGTCACAGGGGGAGGCGGACCGGTTCGGCCGTGCCGTACTGCCCCGGCTCGGTGAGCTCACCGACGAACTGCTGCGCCAGCGGCACGGGCTGACCCGGAGCAGCGATCCGCAACGGGCCCGCACCCTGCTCGGCGACAAGCTGTGGAATCTGCTGGAGACGCCGCCCCGGCGCACCCCGTCGCCGCGCGACCTCGCGGCGATCGTCGCCCAATTGGAGAAGTTATGAAGGAAGCCCAGCCGGTCACCATCTCCGACGTCGGGCGGCTGGCCCAGAGCGTGCTGGACCAGGTCGGCACGGTGGTGGTGGGTAAGCGGGATCCGCTCGGGCTGGTGCTGGCCGGCATCCTGGCCGGCGGACACGTGCTGCTGGAGGACCTGCCCGGGCTCGGCAAGACGCTCACCGCCCGCTCCTTCGCGCAGGCGCTCGGTCTCGACTTCCGGCGGCTGCAGTTCACCCCGGACCTGCTGCCCGCCGACGTCACCGGTTCGTTCCTGTACGACCAGCGCACCGCCGACTTCAGCTTCCGGGCCGGACCGGTCTTCACCAACCTGCTGCTCGCCGACGAGATCAACCGTACGCCGCCGAAGACCCAGGCCGCGTTGCTGGAGGCGATGCAGGAGAAACAGGTGTCGGTGGAGGGGGTCACCTACCGGCTCGACCCGCCGTTCCACGTCATCGCCACCGCCAACCCGATCGAGTACGAGGGGACGTACCCGCTGCCGGAGGCCCAGCTCGACCGGTTCCTGCTCCGGGTCTCGTTCGGCTACCCGACGCACGAGGAGGAGTGGGACGTCCTGCGCCGCCGGATGTCCCGCCGCCAGGAGGAGGCGGAACTGAAGGCGGTGGTCGACGCCGACACCCTGCGGGCCATGCAGGCCGCGCTGGAGGACGTGGTGGTCGAGGACTCGATCGGCCGCTACATCGTCGCGCTGACCGCCGCCACCCGGGAACACGCCTCCGTCCTGGTCGGCGCCTCGCCCCGGGGCTCCCTGGCGCTGCTGCTGCTGTCCCGGGCGATCGCCGCCTTCGCCGGCCGCGACTACGTCATCCCGGAGGACGTCAAGGCGGTCGCGGTACCGGTCCTGGCCCACCGGATCACGCTGCGGCCGGAGATGTGGCTGCGCCGGGTCGACCCGGCGTTCGTGGTCAACGAGGTGCTGGAGACCACTCCCGCCCCGGCCAGCGGCGCCCTGCCCAGCTACGCGGCCGGCCCGGCCGGCATGCTGTCCCCGTGACCTCCGTCGAACCGTCCGACCAGGTCGGGGAGCCGATGCTGCGCCCGGCGGTGCCCGGGCAGCGCCGGTCCGCCCCGGTCCGGGTGGAACAGCCGGCCGGCCCGGACTGGACACCGACCCGGGCGCTCGGCCGGGCGGTGCTGCTCACCGGTCTGCTGCTGGTCGCCGGGGCCCTGCTCGGCCGGGTCGACCTGGTCGTCCTGGCCGTGCCGTTCGCGCTCGGCACCGCGTACGCGCTGCGGCGTCGGCCGACCGGGCCGCCGGAGATCACCCTCGACGCCGACGACACGAACCTGGTGGAGGGCGGTGCGCTGGCCGCCGCGATCAGCGTCACCAACCGGGACGAGGTCGGCTACGACCTGGTGATGGCCCGCACCATGGTGTCCCGCTGGCTGCACGTCGAGCGGGTCAGCTTCGGCGTGGACGAGACCCCGGCGGCCAACGGCAGCCCGGACCCGGCCGGTCGTACCGGCCCCGGGGCCGTGGCGGGGGCCGCCGAGCGGGCCGGTGCCGCTGGTCCCGGCCGACGACGGGACGCGACCGACCGCCCGTACGGGTTCACCGTGCCGGCCGGCACCGTCGCCGACCTGGGCCTGACCGGCGAGTCGCTGCGCTGGGGACGGCACCCGCTCGGGCCGGCCGCGGCCCGGGCCGCCGCCTGCGACGGGCTGCTGATCAGCCGGCCCGTGGTCAGCGAACCGCGGACCCTCGCGGTCTATCCGGTCACCGAACCGTTCGACGCCGACGAGGCGATGCCCCGGGCCGCCGGACTGGTCGGCGGTCACCGGTCCCGGCGGCCGGGCGAGGGCGGCGAGCTGGCCGGGGTACGGATCTTCGGCCCGGGTGACCGGCTGCGCCGGATCGACTGGCGGGTCTCGCTGCGGGCCCGGCAACTGCACGTCGCCGCGATGCTGTCGGACCGGGACGCCGAGGTGGTGCTGCTGCTCGACGTGCTGGCCGAGGCGGGACGCTCCGGGGGGATCCGGGGCACCACCTCGGTCCTCGACACCTGCGTCCGGTCCGCCGCCGCGATCGCCGAACACTACCTGCACCGGGGCGACCGGGTCTCCCTGCTGGAGTACGGGCCGAGCGCCCGCCGGCTGCGTCCGGCCACCGGCCGCCGCCAGTACCTGACCGTGCTGGAGTGGCTGCTCGACGTCCAGGTCTCCGACGCGCCGTACGAGCCGTACGAGCAGATGTTCGGCCCGCACCTGCTCTCCTCCAACGCGCTGGTGGTGGTGCTCACCCCGCTGGTCGACCCCCGGTCGGCGGCGATGCTGGCCCGGTTGGCCCGGTCCGGCCGGTTCGTGGTGGCCGTCGACACCCTGCCGGCCTCGGTGACCCCGCCGTCCCGGGGGCAGTGGAGCGAGGTCGCGTACCGGCTGTGGCGGCTGGAGCGGGAGAACACCGTCGGACAGCTCCGCGAGCACGGGGTGCCGGTGGTCACCTGGGCCGGTGCGGGCAGTCTGGACCTGGTGCTGCGGGATGTGGCCCGGCTCGCCTCCGCGCCCCGACCCGCGCTGCGGTGAACCGGCGGTGGATCGGGGCGTGACGGTGGACGGAGGCGTACGGTGCTGAGCCGGATCAGGGCGTTCTACACGGCGGTCGGCCGGGTGACGCTCACCCCGCTGCTGGTCCGGGGTGGTGTGCTGCTCTGCGCGCTGCTGGCGCTGGTGCTGGCGTACCCCGACGAGATGTTCAGCCCTCGGGTGCTCCTGCTGCTGGCGGTGCTGGCGGCGTTCCCGGCGGTCGCGCCGAACCGGGCCTGGCCGACGGTGGTGATCCTGGTGGCGGTGGCCGGCTGGGTCGTCGGCACCGGCTGGTACGACCAGCGGGTCGAGTTGTGGCGGCTGCTCGGGCTGGCCACCTTCCTCTACCTGACCCACAGCCTGGCGGCGCTGGCCGCCCTGCTGTCGTACGACGCGGTGTTGGCCCCGGAGGTGTTGGCCCGGTGGATCTCCCGGGCGCTCGGGGTCGCCCTCGCCTCGGCGGTGCTCGCGGTGCCGCTGCTCACCCTCGACGGGCGGTGGGGCGACCGGAGCCTGGTTGTCGCACTGGTCGGCGGCCTCGCGGTCGCGGTGCTGGCCGCCGGGCTGCTCGGCTGGCTGCTCCGCCGCCGCTGACGCTCCCCGGCAGGTCGCCGGGGTGATTTGATCAAGCTTTTCCGATGGGCGTAATGAGCGTCACCTTGTTGTCCTCAGTCACAAAGGGCCCCATCTGGCGGGCGGGTCCGGGCCGGTGGGGGAAGGATGGGGGGCGTGAATCCGCAGCGGATCCTTGTGGTGGGTGCCGGTCACGTCGGGCTGTACGCGGCCCTGCGCCTGTCGAAGAAGCTCCGGTCGTGGGAGGCCGAGGTCATCCTGGTCGACCCGCAGCCGCACATGACCTACCAGCCGTTCCTGCCCGAGGCGGCGGCCGGCAACATCTCACCCCGGCACTCCGTGGTGCCACTGCGCCGCGAACTGCGCAAGTGCACGGTCGTCGCGGGTACGGTCACCCGGATCGAGCACGCCCGCAGGACCGCCACCGTGCAGCCGATCATCGGCCCGGCCCGGGAGATCCGGTACGACCACGTCATCGTCGCCCCCGGCTCGGTCTCCCGTACCCTGCCGATCCCCGGGCTGCGGGAACACGGCATCGGGTTCAAGACCATCGGCGAGGCCATCTACCTGCGTAACCACGTGCTGGACCGGCTCGACGTGGCGGCCGCCACCACCGACCCGGAGACCCGGCGGCGCGCGCTGACCTTCGTTTTCGTCGGCGGCGGGTACGCCGGCATCGAGGCACTCGCCGAGATGGAGGACATGGCCCGGGACGCGCTGAAGTACTACCCGGAGCTCAAGGCCGACGACATGCGCTGGGTGCTGGTGGAGGCGACCCTGCGGGTGCTGCCCGAGGTGGACCGGGACATGGGCGCGTACACCGTCGCCCAGCTGCTCAAGCGGAAGATGGACATCCGGCTGGACACCCGGCTGGAGTCCTGCGTCGACGGCCTGGTCCGGCTCTCCGACGGCGACAGCTTCCCGGCCGACACCATCGTCTGGACCGCCGGGGTGAAGCCGTCGCCGATGCTCGACCGGACGGACCTGCCGCGCGACGAGCGGGGGCGGGTCACCTGTTCGCCGACCCTGCAGGTGGTCGCGGACGGCAAGGTCGTCGAGGGGGCCTGGAGCGCCGGGGACTGCGCCGCGGTGCCGGACCTGACCAAGGCGCCGGGCAACTACTGCTCGCCGAGTGCCCAGCACGCGGTACGGCAGGCGTCCCGGATGGCCGACAACATCAAGGCCGTGATCCGGGGCCGGAACCCGGTCGACTACAAGCACAAGCACGCGGGCAGCGTGGCGAGTCTCGGCCTGCACAAGGGTGTCGCCCAGGTCTACGGCATCAAGATCAAGGGCTTCCCCGCCTGGGTCATGCACCGGACGTACCACATGAGCCGGATCCCGTCCTTCAACCGCAAGGTACGGGTGGTGGCGGACTGGACCCTCGCCTTCTTCCTCCGTCGCGAGGTGGTCGCGCTCGGTCAGCTGCACGACCCGCGCGAGGAGTTCGTCGAGGCGAGCTCGGCGACGCCGCCGGCTCGGACGACGGCCGCGCGCTGATTCTGTACGGGGTCAGGCTGGGGCCGGGTGTCCCGCCTGGTCGCTGTGTGGGGCTGGGGGCCGGGTGACCCGCTCTGGGCGGTCAGGCTTGATCCCGTCGCGGGTCACCCGGCCCCCAGCCGATCCGCCGCCAGGTACGTCCCCAGCCGGGCACGTCCGTCCGTCTCCGGTTGCCGGCCGCCTCCAGCGCCAGGCCTGTCGACAGCCGACCGAGTTGCCCGGCCTCCCGGTGGGTCAGCCGACCCGCCAGGTCCAGACGTCGACGGACCGGGTCGCCGGCCCGAGCAGGCCCTCCAGGGTCGTCCGCAGGCTCTCCGCGTGCGGGGCGTCGTCACCGAGCACCACGCAGGAGGCGTTCCAGAACCGGATGTCCTGCTGCGCCTGCTGACGTTCGGCGTCGCCGATCGCCGGCACCGCGCCGGTCTTCACCACCTCGGTCAACAGTTGTGAGGTCGGCTGCTTGTAGGTGCCCATCGAGGCCCGGCCGCCGGCCGCGTACGGCCCGATGAAAAAGCCCTCCGGCAGGGCGAACGAGGCGTCGGCGGCGACCGCCCAGCGCATCGGCCAGGGCTCCTGTGGCGTTGCCAGCGGCACCGGGACGAGCACCCCGCCCGGTTCGACACAGTCCCGCCAGTGCCCGGCGGTGAAGAACTGCGGCACCTCCGGCCGGGATGAGACCGGCAGCGGGGTCGGGAAGATCGGCACCAGGGCGATCATCGCCGACACCGGCAGCAGGATCCGGACCATCCGCTGCTCGGCGGCGAGCGCCCGGTCGACCGCGAGGGCCAGCACCGTGGCGATCAACGGCAGCAGGGCCAGGGCGAACCGCATCGGCAGCGCCCCGTCCACCACCGGTACGCCCAGCAGCAGCGCGTACGGGCCGCTGAGCTCGGTCGCCTCCCGGTTGACCACGATGGTCGGGCCGAGTGACAGGGCCACCATGGCGAGCCCGGTGAGCGCGGCGGCGATGACAACCGGTCGCCGGATCAGCCAGATGCTGGCGCAGACGGCGGCGACCAGGAGCGGCCAGCCGAGGAAGGTGTTGTACTCGGCCGGTCCGGTGGTCAGCCGGGCGGCCTGGTCGGCGCCGGCGAGCGACAGTGGCGAGATCGCCGGCCAACTCGCCAGGTCGGCGGAGAAGTAGTGCGGGCTGAACATCCCGTTGGGGACGCTCTGCGGCCCGGCGAACTGGAACCAGAGCGGGTACGCCAGCAGCGCCCCGGCGACCACGACCGCGAGCAGCATGCCGGCGAGGAAGCCGGGGGCCACCCGGCGGGCCAGTGACGGGTTCGCGGCAGCGTACACCAGGCTGAGGATCACCATCGCGACGGCGGTCAGGAAGAGCACTTCCTCGCCGATGAAGACCTGCACGGCGACGACGACGGCGAGGCCCACCGCGGACGTCACGACGCCCCGCCGGTCGACGCCGGGCCGATCCGGGCGGGCCTGCGGATCGGCTGCCCGGACCAGCCGGACGACCAGCCAGATCAGTACCGGGACCAGCCACTGCGCGGTCATGTGCAGATGGCTGTTGGTCTGGGAGAGCATGCCCGGCCCGAAGCCGCAGAGTCCGCCGGCCAGGGCGGCGGCGAGCCGGCGTACCCGCAGCGTCCGGGTGAAGAGCAGGTACCAGGCGGCGGCGGTGCCGGCCAGGTTGAGGGCGGCCAGTAGCGCGAAGGTGACCGGGGCGCCGAAGGCGAGGGTGACCGGGGAGAAGAGCACGCCGAGCGCGATGACCGTGGTGTTGGCCATCATGTTGACCCCGTCGGGGGCGTTGAGCCGGTCGCTCAGCAGGCTGAAGTCGCCGTGCAGGACGCGGGCGTCGGCGGCCAGGAACCATTCGTAGAGGGCCTGGTCCTCGGGGTTGAGGGCGAGCACCCGGGCGTCCGGGCTCGGCCACATCCCCTGGGTGAGCCAGGCCGCGAGCACCACGAAGAGCAGGAGGATGCCCAGGTCGACGCGGTGGCGGCGGAGCCCGCCGGCCCAGCGTTCCCCGCGGACGCGGGGCTGCCCGGAGTCGGTGTCGGTCGTGGCCGGGCCGGATTCGGCGCCCTGCGCCGCATGGGCTGTGCTGGTCACGACGATGACCCTAGTGCGGATCCGGCAACGGGGCGCGCCCGGTGGGTGTCGATTCGCTACCGTGGCAGGCACCGGGGCGCGACGGCTCCGGTGCACCCTGCCCGGGTGGTGGAACGGCAGACACGGCCGCCTTAAAAGCGGCTGCCGCAAGGCGTGCGGGTTCGAGCCCCGCCCCGGGCACCATCTTCACCCGCCGACCACGGCCGCCCTGTCGAGTACGAAGTGACGTGGATCTCCACAACATTGTCACCGACCATTACCCTGGACAGGGCACGCCTCATCGTGCACCGACCTTCCAGGAGGCTTGACAAAGTGAAGACGTCCAACCCGGTGCTGGCCCGACTCGGTCAGGCGGCCGAGCGGGAGCGGGCCGCCGGGTACGCCCCGGCCGGCGCATACGGGCAGCCGTACCCGACCGCGGCGGGCTATCCGGCCGCGCCGCCCACCGTACAGCCGATGTCCATCGACGACGTTGTCGTCAAGACCGTGACCCTGCTCGGCATCACCGGGCTCTCCGCCGCGGCCGCCTGGGTGCTGGTGCCGGACGCGTTCGTCGGAGCGGCCTGGATCGGTGCCGCGATCGTCGGTCTCGTGCTCGGCCTGGTGATCTCGTTCATGCGGGTGGCGAATCCCGCCCTCGTGATCACCTACGCCGTCATCGAGGGCGTCTTCGTCGGCATGGTCAGCAAGTTCTTCAACGACATCATGGGCTACCAGGGCATCGTCCTGCAGGCCGTGATCGCGACGTTCGGGATCTTCTTCCTGATGGCCGGGCTCTACAAGCTCAAGGTCATCCGGGCGACGCCGAAGTTCGTCCGTGGCCTGATCGCGGCGATGGTCGGGGTCTTCGCGGTCATGCTGATCAACTTTGTGCTCGCGCTGACCACCGACATCGACACCGGGATCCGCAGTGGTGGCCCGGTGGCGATCGGGTTCAGCCTGGTCTGCATCGTGATCGCCTCGCTCAGCTTCGTCCTCAGCTTCCACGAGGTCGAGGAGGGCGTCCGGATGGGTCTGCCGCAGCGCTACTCCTGGACCGCCGCGTTCGGCATCCTGGTCAGCCTGGTCTGGCTCTACATCGAGATCCTGCGGTTGCTCAGCTACTTCCAGGGCGACGACTGACCGCAGCCCCGCGGCCCCGGCCGCCCGAGTACGTCTCGACGCCCGCCCCCGGACCCGGGGGCGGGCGTCGCCCGTTGTGGCGCCAACTGACGGGAGTGGCTATTCCGAAATATCCATTTTGTTAGCCTGGGGCGTGCAGAGTTCGAACCCGGTGCTCACCCGACTGGGCGATCCGGACCGGGTGCGGCGTCGGGCCCTCGACATCGGCGCAGACCGGATCATGACCGTCGACGACGTGGTGATCCGTACCGCCGTACTGCTGGTCCTGACCGGGGCCGTCGGCGCGCTCGCCTGGACCATGGTCCCGGGCAACCGGGCCGGGCTGGCCACCCTCGGTTCGGCCCTCGCCGGCCTGGTACTGGCGCTGGTCATCTCGATCCGGCGGATCACCAACCCGGTCGTGATCATCGGATACGCCGTCCTGCAGGGTGTCCTGCTCGGCGTCGCCAGCCGTGGCTTCGAGGCGGTCTACCCCGGCATCGTGGTGCAGGCCGTGGTCGGCACCTTCGGAGTGTTCCTCGGCATGGCGCTGCTCTACGGCCTGCGGGTGCTCCGGGCCACCCCACGGTTCACCCGGCTGGTGGTGGGCGCGCTTATCGGCGTGGTGGCGTTGAGCCTGGTCAACCTCGTGGTCTACCTGACCGCCGGCCGCCAGGCCCTGGAGGTCTACAGCACCACCAGCATGGTCGGTTGGCTGCCGTACGTCTTCGCGCTGGTCTGCATCACCGTCGGGGCGCTGACCTTCATCCTCGACTTCGCCCTGGTCGAGCGGAGTGTGCGCGCCGGCCTGCCGGCCCGGTACGCCTGGTACTGCGCCTTCGGCCTGCTGGTCGGCCTGATCTTCCTCTACTGGCAGATCCTCCGGCTGCTCGGCTACGTCCGCCGCTGACGGCCGGACGACGCCGGTCCGGCGGCTCGGCCCCCCGCCGGGCACTGAAGACCTGGTCAGGGCCGTAGACTCAGCCGCGATGACCCCCGCCGAACCCGACCGGCCGGCCGACCCGCCGGTCCCGCAGCACACCACCGGACCGGGCCCGGACGCCGACGCGTCGACCGGGCCGGCCGCCGGGCGACCTTCGGCCGTCGAGTCGTTCGGCCGACAGGTGGATCTGCTGGTGAACCAGGTCGGCCACTGGACGGCACCTCGCTGGACGGCACCGGCCGGCTCCGGTGGGGCACGCCGTTCGGATCTGCTGCACCAGCTTGTCCAGCGGCTGGCCGACCTCGCGGCGGACGCGGAGGGGCAGCCACGGCGGGGCGTACCCCGGCTCGACAACGACCTGGCCCTGCCGGACCAGCTCCGGGTGGTGGCGACCGACCTGGCGCTGGCGGCTCCGCCGCCGGCGGTGCTGACCGAGGCCGCCGCCGAGCTGGCGACCACCCGGCAGACTCTCTGACCGTCGCCGCCGGTGGCCCCTGGCCCGGCCACCGGCGGGCAACCGGTCAGCTGAGCCGTTCGAGGACCATCGCCATGCCCTGGCCACCACCGACACACATGGTCTCCAGGCCGACGGTCCGGTCGTGCCAGGCCAACGCGTTCAGCAGCGTCCCGGTGATCCGCGCCCCGGTCATCCCGAACGGATGACCGACCGCGATCGCGCCGCCCATCACGTTGAGCTTCTCCAGCGGGATGCCCAACTGCTGGTACGACGGGATCACCTGCGCCGCGAACGCCTCGTTGATCTCCACCAGGTCGACGTCGTCGATGGTCATGCCCGCCCGGCGCAGCGCCTGCCGGGAAGCCTCCACCGGACCGAGTCCCATGATCTCCGGCGACAGCCCGGTGACCCCGGTGGAGACGATCCGGGCCAGCGGGGTGATGCCCAGGTCCCGGGCCCGTTCGGCGCTCATCACCACCACCGCGGCGGCACCGTCGTTGAGCGGGCAGCAGTTTCCGGCGGTGATCCGGCCGTCGGGGCGGAACACCGGCTTGAGCCCGGCCACCCCGTCCAGGGTCACCCCGGCGCGGGGGCCGTCGTCGGTGCCGACCACGGTGCCGTCCGGCGTGGTCACCGGGGTGATCTCCCGGGCCCAGAAGCCGTCGGCGATCGCCTTCTCCGCGAGGTTCTGGCTGCGTACGCCGAACTCGTCCATCTCGGCCCGGCTGACGTCGTACACCTGGGCCAGGTTCTCCGCGGTCTGCCCCATCGCGAGGTAGATGTCCGGCAGTTCGCCGTCGAGTCGCGGATCCTGCCAGGTGGCGGCACCGCCCTCGGCCCGGGCGGCGGACCGGGCCCGCGCCGCGTCGAACCGGGGGTTCTGCCAGCCGCCGCCGACCAGCGCCTGCGCCTCCGGGGGCAGGCCGTCGGAGTTGCCGCGGGCGTACCGGGAGACGCATTCCACGCCGGCAGAGACGAAGACGTCGCCCTCGCCGGCCCGGATCGCGTGCAACGCCATCCGGGTGGTCTGCAGCGAGGAGGCGCAGTAGCGGGTGAGGGTGGCGCCGGGCACGGTGTCCAGCCCGAGCAGGGTGGTCACCACCCGGGCCAGGTTGAAGCCCTGCTCACCGCCGGGCAGGCCACAGCCGAGGTAGAGATCGTCGATCTCGTTCGGGTCGAGTTGCGGCACCTTGTCCAGGGCGGCTCGGACGATGGTGGCGGCGAGGTCGTCGGGGCGTACCTCCCGTAGGGAGCCCTTGTGGGCCCGGCCGATCGGTGAGCGGGCGGTGGCGACGATGACTGCTTCGCGGGGGGACGCGGTCGACATGAGGCAACGTTAACCTCACCCGCCCCGTCGGTCGCCCTCGGGCGCGGTGAATCCCTGTACGACCGCATCGGCTCACCGACCGGCCGATGACCGGGAGATACCGGACGGCGTACGGGCGTTACCGCTGGCGGGTGCCGGCGGCCGCCCGGGCCACCGCCGGCAGCAGAGCATGCGCCCAGACGCGGTATCCGTCGGCCGACGGGTGGTAGCCGTCGTGGCACAGCGTGCCCGGATCGGCCCGGAACACCGCACCGGTCTCGGCGGCCAGGTCCACCACCGTGCCGCCGGCCTCGACGACCGCGACCGCCTGGGCCCGCGCGGTCCGCCGTCCGAACCAGCCGACGAGCTGACGCAACGGCGGTGCGATGGCCCGGACCGCGCCGAGGTCGGGACAGGTGCCGACGACCACCCGCACCCCGGCCGTACGCAGGCGGCGTACCGCCGCGCCGAGGTGGGCCGCCGCCTCGCCCGGACGGCGCAGTGAGGTCGCGTCGTTGGCGCCGACCAGGATCACCGCCACGTCCGGACGTTCGCCCAGCAACGCCCGGGCGACCTGGGTGGCCAGGTCGGTGGAGCGGGAGCCGGAGACACCGACGCTGGAGAGCCACACCTGCCGCTCCGGGCCACCGTTCGGCGCGGCGCCCTCGGAGACCAGCCGGGCGAGTTGACCGCCCACCGTGTCCTCGGCCCGTTCCACCCCGACCCCGAGCGCCGCCGAGTCGCCGAGCAGCACCAACCGCAGCGGCGGCGCCCCGGTACGACCGACCGTGGAGCGCAGGGCCAGGCCCAGTTCCGGCTGGGCGTACCGCCGGGTGCGGGCCAGGAAGGCCTCGCCGACCAGCAGCGCGAGCCCGCCGGCCGTACCGGCGATCAGCGTGGCGGCGGCACCGCGGACGAGCCGACCGGTCATCGTCGGTCCGGCCGGGGTCGGCCCGAACGCCTCCCGCCCCGTCATGCCAGTTCCTCTACTGTGGACGCCGCTGTGGCGTCCCGCGCGGTTGCTCCGTCCCGCGATGTCGTCCCGTTCACCGTTGCCGTCCCGTCCCGCAGCGGCGTACCGCCGGGCGCCGGTGTCGTCGCCGAATCCGCCGCCGTGCCCGGTACCGCCGTTTCCGTCGTCGTCTCCAGCGTCACGGTAGCCGCCGTCGGGTCCGGTGCCACTGATTCCGCCGCCGGACCGGCCGCCACGGCCGCGCCACGCGGATGCCCGAACCAGTGTCCCCGGCGACGCAGTTGCGCCCACCGTCCGCCGGGGCCGTGGTCACGACCACCGACCCGGACGCCACGTACCTCCGTGCCGGCGTGCCGGGCCGCCTCGTGGGCCGCCTTCGGAAGAGACCGTACGCCGTGATCGCCGACCTGCGCCGCCCGCCGCTCCGGCCCGACCCCGAGCGCCGCCAGTACGGTCGGCAGTATCGCCGCCGCGGCGATCGCGTAGCCCTCGGCCGACGGGTGGAAGTGGTCCCAGGCGAACATCCGGGTCGGCTCGGCGGCGAACCTGGGGCCGAGCAGGTCCCCGAGGGAGACCGTCCAGCCACCCGCCTCGACCACCGCGACGGTCTGCGCGGCGGCGAGCTGACGGCTCCACCGTCGGGCCAGCCAGCGCAGCGGCGGCTTGATCGGCTGGATCGCGCCGAGGTCGGGACAGGTGCCGACCACCACCTCCGCGCCGGCGGCGCGCAGCCGGTGGACCGCGTCGACGAGAAACCGGACCGCCACCGCGGGCGGCGTACGGTTCGTCACGTCGTTGCCACCGATCAGGATCACCGCCACGTCGGGGTTCCGTTCCAGCGCCGCGTCGACCTGCGGGCGCAACCCGGCGGAGAGGCAGCCGACCACGGCGTACCGGTAGAGCCGGACCGGCCGGCGCAGTCGGCGCGACGTGCCCGTGGCGAGCAGTGCCCCGGGCGTCTCCCGGGGACGGTGCACCCCGTAGCCGGCGGCCGACGAGTCACCCAGCACCACCATGGTGATCGGTTCGCCGGGGAACTTGGCGCCATAGATCCCGTCGCCACGTGGGGGCGGTGCCTCGGCCATCGGAATCACCCGGCGGGCCTGCCGGGCCTGGGCGACCAGCAGGCCGGTCGTCGCGGCGGTGCCCACCGCGGTCACCCCCACGCCGACGGCCGTGGCCGTGGCCACCTGCCGGGCGAGCTGCCACGGCGACCGTTTCGCCTGCACTGATCCGGCCGGACTCATCAAGGCCCCCCGCCTGTCGCGCCGTACCCCGCGACCTTCGAGACTATCTCGGTTACCTGCTCCGGCGCTGTCGGCGTTACGCCTCTCGCCGGGTAACCCGCGCTCCGTCGTGGTCAGCCCAGGTCATGCTGCCGCCGCGCCCGGCGACCTGCGGCCCGGGGGAGCGGGGACGGTCGCAACGAGCGACCTGTTGCGGACGGATGCATCATGAATCCAGGCGACGAGGAGGGCACCGACATGGCGAAGACACTCAGGCGCACCGCGGCCTTCAAGGCACTGTTCCACGCGCTGTCCGCCGGCTCCCGGGGCGGGCCGTCGCTGGGGCGCCGGCTCGGCGCCCTGCCCCGGATGGTCCGGGCCACCCTGCGCGGCGAGTACGACGGCGGCCTGCGGCTGGCGATGATGACCGCCGCCACCGCGTACGTGGTTTCGCCGATCGACGCCATGCCAGAACTGATGATGCTGCTCTTCGGCCTCGCCGACGACGCGCTGCTGGTGACCTGGCTCGCCGGGGCGGTGCTCGCCGAGACCGAGCGCTTCCTGGTCTGGGAGGCCCGGCGGGAGAGCGTGGTCCCCGGCCACGTGGTCGGCTGACGGCACGTAGGCTGGACCGCGGCGGTACGCGACCGGCAACCAGGCCGGCCGCGGCCGACGGTTCGCCGGGCCGACGGTTCGCCGGGCCGACGGTCACGCCGGCACCGTGGCCGACAGCCGGCCCGCCACACGAGCCACACCAGCCAGCCAACAGCCATAATCCGTCACCCGACCGCGCACGCCACCCGCACCGACCGTGCCCCGGCCTGTGCGGTCCGGCGGGCGAGCAGCGGGAAGGGCACGACGAGGTGCGCTACTACGACAACGTCATCGAGCTGATCGGCGACACACCCCTGATCCGGCTCCGCCGGGTGACCGAGGGGATCGCCGCCACCGTGCTCGCCAAGGTGGAGTACTTCAACCCGGGCGGTTCGGTGAAGGACCGGATCGCGCTGCGGATGGTCGAGGAGGCGGAGGCCGCCGGCCTGCTCCGGCCCGGCGGCACGATCGTCGAGCCGACCAGCGGGAACACCGGCGTCGGACTGGCCCTGGTGGCCCAGATGCGCGGTTACAAGTGCGTCTTCGTCTGCCCGGACAAGGTCAGCGAGGACAAGCAGAACGTGCTGCGGGCGTACGGCGCCGAGGTGGTCGTCTGCCCGACGGCGGTGGCCCCGGAGGACCCGCGCTCGTACTACAACGTCTCGGACCGGCTGACCCGGGAGATCCCCGGTGCCTGGAAGCCGAACCAGTACGCCAACCCGGCCAACCCGCGCTCGCACTACGAGACGACCGGCCCGGAGGTCTGGGACCAGACCGGCGGCAAGATCACGCACTTCGTTGCCGGGGTGGGCACCGGCGGGACCATCTCCGGCACCGGCCGCTACCTCAGGGAGGCGTCCGGCGGGGCGGTACGGATCATCGGCGCCGACCCGGAGGGCTCGGTCTACTCCGGCGGCACCGGTCGGCCGTACCTGGTCGAGGGGGTCGGTGAGGACTTCTGGCCGGAGACGTACGACCGGGAGATCTGCGACGAGATCATCAAGGTGTCGGACAAGGCGTCGTTCGATCTCACCCGACGTCTCGCCCGCGAGGAGGGGCTGCTGGTCGGCGGCTCCTGCGGGATGGCGGTGGCCGCCGCGCTGGAGGTGGCCCGCAGGGCCGGCCCGGAGGACGTGGTCGTGGTGCTGCTGCCGGACGGCGGCCGGGGCTACCTGTCAAAGATCTTCAACGACGGCTGGATGGCCCGGTACGGCTTCATGGCCACCAGCGACACCGAACCGACCGTGGCCGACGCGCTCGCGAACAAGCCGGGCGGCATCCCGGAGCTGATCCACGTCCACCCGACCGAGACGGTCCGGGACGCGATCGACTACATGCGGGAGTACGCCGTCTCCCAACTCCCGGTGCTCAAGGCCGAGCCGCCGGTGGTGACCGGCGAGGTGGCCGGTTCGATCGCCGAGCGGGATCTGCTCGACGCGCTCTTCACCGGGCAGGCGCACCTGCACGACACCATCGAGCGGCACATGGGGCCGCCGCTGCCGATGATCGGTGGCGGGCAGCCGGTCAGCGAGGCGGTCGGGCTGTTGGAGAAGACCGACGCCGCGCTGGTGCTGGTCGACGGCAAGCCGAAGGGCGTACTCACCCGGCAGGACCTGCTCGCCCACCTCGGCGCCCACTGAGCTGTCCGTGGTCGTCAGGAAGGGCCCTTCCCGCACAGGATGGGACAGGAGGGCCCTTCCTAACCACGATGCTCGGTCAACTCGGCCGGTACGGCGACCACGTCGACAAACGCGCCCCGGCGCAGTACGGTCACCGGCAGTCGACTGCCGATGGCCGGACCGAGCATGAGTTTCTGCAGGCTCTGGCCGTTCGGCAGCGGTACGGGCACCCCGGCGACGCCCAGCCAGGCCCGCCGGACCCGGCCACTGCTGACCAGTTCGCCGATGATCTGCCGGGTGGTCGAGTTGAGCGGCACCGCCAAACCGAGGCCGTATCCGGCGACGGCGGTGTTGATCCCGACCACCCGGCCGGCCGCGTCGGCGAGCGCACCACCGGAGTTGCCCGGGTTGAGCGCGGCGTCGGTCTGGATCACGTCCTCGATCAGCCGGACGACCCGGCCGTCCCGGGCCGGCAGTGACCGGCCCAGCCCGGAGACCACTCCGGCGGTGACCGAGCCGGCGAGCCCCATCGGGTTGCCGACCGCGACGACCAGTTGGCCGATCCGCAGCGGGTCGGCGTCGCCGAGTTCGACGGGCCGGGTGGTGGTGGCCCGGACCCGGAGTACGGCCAGGTCGGAGAGCGGGTCGGTGCCGACCACGTCGAACCGGGCCTCCGCGCCGTCGCCGAAGGTGGCGAATCCGCCGGTGCCGCCCTGGACCACGTGCGCGCTGGTGAGCAGGAAGCCGTCGTCGGTGAAGGTCACCGCCGAGCCGGCCCCGGCACCGCGCGGTGTCCGTACCGACAGGGCCGCGACGCTCGGCAGCACCCGGGCCGCGACGGTGGTGACCACCCGGGAGTACGCGTCGAGCGCGGCCGACTCCGGGTCGGGGTGTTCGGTGTTCATGTGCGGGCACAACACCCGGACGAGGGCCGTCGATGCCGCCCGCCGCTGCGCCGACAGCGAACAGCCGGCCGGTCTCCCCCGTCGTGGCGAAGCGCTACCGCCGCCCCGGCGGCCGTCAGGGCAGGTCGCGCGCGTACCGGAGCTGCGGGGTCTGCACCCCGCCGATGTCGCCGTCCCGTTCGGCGCCGTCGGGACGCCAGCCGCCCCGGAGATAGAACTCCCGGGCGTGCAGGTTGTCGGCGAGCACCCAGAGCACCGCCCGGGACCAGCCCCGGGCGTGGAGTTTCGCCAACGTGTCGACCATCAGGGTCCGGCCGATCCCGCGCCCCTGAACGGCCGGATCCAGGTGGATCGCGTAGAGCTCGCCGACGTCCGGACCGGCCGAGGCGGGTTCCTCCGGATCGTGCGGGCCGAGATAGGTGAAACCGACGAGCTGGCCGTCCTGCTCGGCCACCGTCAGCAGGTGGGTGTCCCGCTCGTACGCCCAGCGTTCCGACCAGTAGTGACCCATCATCTCGGCGGAGACCGAGGCGAGGGCGTCAGCCGGGATGATGTGCCGGTAGGCCGCTGCCCGGGAGGACTGGTGCAGGGCGCCGACGGTCGGCAGATCCGGGGCGGCCGCCGGACGGAGAGTGATCATCATCCGATCGTAGTGACGTGACGCCGCGATCACCCAGGCCGCTGCGGCGGGTCCGGGACCGGCGACGGCGGCTGGTCGGGCGCCGCCGACCGGGGCTCGGCGACGGTCCGTCGGGCGGGCACCGGCACCCGGACCAGGTCCTCCGCGATGACCAGGTCACCGTCGAACCGGGTACGCGCCTCGGCGGCGAACCGCTCGATCGCCGAGGGACGGTCGGGCGTACCCGGCCCCGGCGGGCCGTACCGCTGGGAGAAGTGGGTGAGGACGAGTCGACGTACGCCGGATTCGGCTGCCACCCGGGCGGCCTGGGCGGCGGTCAGGTGACCGACCTCGGCGACCGTGGAAGTGGGTGACACAGATCCGGGTCAGGTCGCCGGCGGCGACGCCGGCGAACATCATCTGACGCTGGGTGCCCTCGCCCGGGTCGAAGAGGATCACCTCGCGGTCCCAGCGCAGCAGGTAGCCGTTGTGGTTGCGGTGCCGGGTCGGCACCTGACTGGCCGTGCCCAGCACCGTCAGCTCGCGTACGGTCACGCCGGACTCCTGGGGAAATGGTCGACCCCCGGGGTTCCCGCATGACGTGGGTCACGCGGGCGCCGACTGGACTAGGCCGGCGCCCCGGGGGTCGGGTGGCTGTCGTGGATTCGCCGCACCGCTGCCACACGGTCTCGACGACTTCTGAAGCTGCCCACCTCACGGCGGACACCGAAACTGTCAAGGACAGCGGCTAGCGGACAGCCACCTCACGAGTCCCATTGCTATACAAAGCTCGGACCACCTCCCTTCCCGTGTACCGCCACGCTATCCACCCTCGGGCGGCGGCGGCAACGGTTTTTGACCACACCCCCGGGCGGTGGCCCGTACGCCCTGGTCAGGGCTGGTTGGGTGGGGTCGCCCGGCCGATGGCCCGGGGTGCCCCGCCCTCGGGGTGCTCGGCCTCGGGCGGTGGGGTCGCTCGGCCGACGGCCCGGGGCATTACGCCCTCGGGACGCTCGGCCTCGGCCTGCTCCTGACCCTGGCGGGCCTCTTCCTGGCGCTGGCGGGCCTCTTCCTGGCGTCGGATCGTCTCGGCGCGGTGTGCGAGATCCCTGTCGCGTTTCTCGACGGCCCGGCGACGCAACTCCGCGAGGCGGGCCTGCTCCTCCGGAGACACCGTCAAGAAGCGCTTGCCGTCGCCGCTGACGCCGACCGGTCCGCTGAACCTGTGGCCCGGCCGCGGGTGTACCCAGGGTTTGCCCTGCTGCGGGGCTCCGACAGTGTCCGGACGGGGCTCCGCTTCGGTCTCACCCTGAGGAGGAACACTGCTCTCTTCTTCGCGCACGTCGCTGCCTACCTCACCGGTGCCGGGATCTCTGTAAGGAAGATCCGGTATTTCGTCTTGGCGTACTCTTCGTACTCTTCGATGGCGTCGACTCGGAAGCTCGTGCCGCGATCGTAGAGGACCTCCAACTCGCCCTCGTGGCCGCTGTAGAGGTCGACATCCTTTCCGCCGCCGGCACCGGTTATGTGCATCATCACGTCGCCACTGAAGTGTTCTGCGATCGCTTTGTTCTGGCTGGTGCTGACGAAGCTGGGTTCCGTGACGACGGCGCCCTCCGCTCTGTGTGACAGCGCGTCCTGGTATCTGTTGAGGAAATCCTGCAACTCTGCTTCCGTCGTGAAGCCGAGTCCACGATACGTCTCACCATGATGGCCTGGCAGCTTCGCAAGTCCTTCGGAAATCCCGTTGGCTATGTCTGGGATCTCCTCCGGGTTGAGGAACGGTCGGTCGCCCAGGGATTCTCCGCGTAGGAACGTGTTTATCTCGTTGTACTGGTATCCGCTGTATGCGCGGATCGAGTCAACATCTCTCTGGGTCAGGCCGTTGTGGTCGACCGACTCTGGGACATCGGCGGAGTCGTCGCCGTCAGCGTCGGCCGGTTCGTCCCCGTCCCCGTCGCCGCCGTCATGGTCAGGCGAATCGTTGTCGGTCTCGGGCGGGTTGTCGGGGCCGTCCGGGTGGGTGGGACCGTCACCTGGCCCGTCGGGGTGTGCGAGAGCGTGGCCCGGCCCGTCCGACGGACCGCCAGGATCAAGCCCCTTGAGCTTGTCGAGGTCGTTCAGCATCGGCGCACCGGGTGACGTACCAGGGGTGCTTCCCGGGCTGCCGGTGGTCGGGCCTCCAGCGGTCGGGCCGCCCGGTGAGGAGGGGGACGTGCCGCCCGTACCCGGTCCGGTTCCGGGGTCCGGAGCGCCCGGCCCGGTTGCCGGGGCGGGCGACGCAGCGCTCGGCGTGTGGGCCAGGTCCGGTGTGGGTGTAGGCGCGCCGGGGAGAGTGCCGGTCGGTGCCCCGGGAGCGCCGGCCGTCGGCGGCGACCCGGGCGTTGTGCTGTGTGGGGCACCGGGCGGCGTGCCCTGCGGTGCGGCAGGGACGTCCGGTGCGCTGGGCATGCCTGGCGTGCTGGCCGGCGTACCACCGGGTGTGCCGGTGGCCGGCGGCTGGTGTGGGGAGCCGGCCAGGTCACCGACGGGAGGTTGCTGCGGGGTGCCGTACACCGTTCCCGGTGGTGTGCTGCCGGGTATGCCAGCGCTGGGCGGGCTGCCGGGAACCGCTCCGGGAGCCGGGCCGGGCTGACCACCCGGTGTCGTACCCGGCTGTGGCGCCCCGGAGAGACCGTCCGGCGACACCGACGGCGGTGGCCCGTGGACCGCCCACGGCGGAGCACTGCCGGGTGGACCCTGCGGTGTGCCGTACAGCCCGCCGGGTGGAGGGCTGCCGGGGGTCGACTGCGGGCTGCCGTACACCGTGCCCGGTGGAGGACCGCCGGGATTCTGCGGCGTTCCGTAGAGCCCACCGGGGGGAGGGTTCTGTGGCGAACCGTAGACCGCGCCGGGCGGTGGGCTCACCCCGGCGAGCTGTGGGTTGTTGGCCGAGGAGTAGACCGTTCCCGGCGGCGTGGTTGTCGGCGCCGGCGTGCCGGCCGGGTCGCCGACCCCGGCGAGGGACGGCTCCGGGACGGGCATCGGTGCCGGGGCGGGAGCCGGTATCGGCGCGGGTGCCGGAGCGGGCATGGGCGGTGGACTCGGCGGGGCGGGCGCTCCACCGCCGCCGTAACCGCCTCCGCCACCCCCGCCGTAGCCACCGCCTCCGCCACCACCGGCGGGGGGCGGGGGCGGTACCGCCGGGCCGGGTGGCACCGCCGGGCCGGCCGGCGTGGCAGGCATGTGTGGAATCTGGGGAGTCTGTGGCATCTGCGGCCGGATGTCGGGAGCCCCACCGCCACCACCGAAGCCGGTACCCGAGGCGGCGCGCCGGAAGGCGCTCCAGAGCTGGGCGAAGATGTCGTCGAGCTGACGCAGCATCGGCATCAGCTTGCTGATGCTCCGGACCAGGCCGAGCAGCAGGTCGGAGATCTTGGCGACCCACTTCGCGATCAGGGAACTCGCCTGCGCGACCACCCACGGGCTGGCGATGCCGAGGGTCAGGCCGGCCTCCGCCGCCCAGAGCGGGATCCGGGCGACCAGGACCGACACGAGATCGGCGATCAGATCCCGGACCAGTTCACGGACCAGCGCGACGAGCAGGCCCGCGCCCTCCACCGCCGACCCGATCCCGTTGGCCGACTGCGCCGCCGAACCGAGCGCGTCGATCTGGATCCCGATGTTCGTCCGGTACGCCGTCGCGGCCGGCCCGGCCCACTCGGCCAGCTCACCCGCGACGGCGGTACGCAGGTCGGCCGCGGCCTTCGCGGCATGCTCGGCGACGTTGCGCCAGGTCTGTGCGTTGGCGGCAATCTGGTCCGGGTCGCCGGCCAGCCAGTCCAACGCGTCGGAGACCGGCTTCACGTGCTCCATCAGCCACGACACGCCGTAACTGACCAGCGAGCCGATCGGGTCCAGGACGAGGCCCAGCGCCTCCATCGAGGTGGCCAGACCGCCGATCGTCGTGTCCACCCAGCTGCCGGACTCGATGCCGTTCACCAGGTCGGCGATGCCCTCGCCGATGCCGAGGCCGGTGTACCACTCGGTGCTGTCGACGCGGGCCGCGACCAGCGGATTGGCCGGCGCGGTCACAGCGGCAGGTCACGCTTCGGTGCGATCGACATGCTCCGGCTGGCGCTGGCCCGGTCGGTCGACTCGGCGCTCGTGGCGGCGGTGCGGAGGGCGTCGGCGGTGTCCCGCAGCGTCGTGACGGACGCGTCCAGTGCCTTGACCCCGGACGCGGAGATCATGTTGAGCAGCATCGGCAGGATGCCGGCGAGGAGTTTGCCGTACGACTCCTGGTCGCTGTGCACCTGTGCGGCCGCGGCATGGGCGGTCGTCATCGCGTCGGCGGCGGCGTCGACCGAGGTGGCGTGCCGGGTGACCGAGTCGACCGGCATCCGGATGTCCTGACCGGACACGGCTACCTCCGATCCGTACGGTCGTCGTCGGGATCGTCGGCGGGGAACCGGCTCCGGAAGCTGGCGATCACCGCCTGCCCCGACTCGGTGTCGGTGCCGACCGTCTCCTTGACCACGGTCGCGACCGACTCGGTCAGCTTGGCCTGGGCCCGGCGCATCGTACGCATGATCTCGTCGGCGAGGTCGCGGCCGGGCAGTGCCCGGGTCCGGTCGTCCAGTTCGAGTCCTTCGAGGGCACCGGAGGAGGAGACCCGTACCCGGATCGAGCCGTCGAAGTTGGCGGCGGTCGCCGAGATGGTGGCGACCCGGTCGGCCAGTTGGGTGGCCGCCTCAGCCCGGGCCGACGCCTGGGCGGACCACGACCGGATCCACTCCTCGGCCTCGGCCGGATCCCTGCCCAGCACGATGCACACCCCCCATGAAAATCGTTCGCGCGTGCGAGTGTGATTGAACCAGGCAGCCGCCACCCCGTGTGTACCGCCGTAGCCCCGGTCGTCTCCGACGTCCACTGTCCGGCACCCGCCGGCCAGGGGCCAGACCTGCGGAGACGACCCTGGGTGCGGGCATTCCCGCAAGCACCGGGCGTGGTTGCCGGCAATACGCTTAGCATTGCCCTGAGCGGAAGGCGGAGGGGGACAGGGGACGATCGTGGAGTTCTTCGTCGAGATGGTGACCACCGTGCCGGAGGGAACCAGCGAGGCGGAGGTCGACGACATCCGCGCTCGGGAGGCGGCCAACTCCGCGAGGCTTGCCGACCAGGGCCACCTGATCCGGCTGTGGCGTCCACCCCTGGCGCCCGGCGAGTGGCGGAGCTGGGGCCTCTTCCAGGCCGCCGACGCCGATCAGTTGGAACAGGTTCTCGCGACGATGCCGCTGCGGGTCTGGCGCCACGACACGGTCACGCCGCTGTCGCCGCACCCGAACGACCCGGGACCACGGAACTCGTAGCCGGTCGCCGGACGGTTCTGTCCGGCCGTTTCGTCAGCGCCGGGATGACGGAGGCCGCCATGACTATTCGTACGCCCGACGAGCAGGCGGCGCTGCACGCCGTTCTCGACCGGTGGAAGGCCGCCGTTGACGCATCGGGTGACGCCGAAGTGCGGCGGCGGCAGTAAAGTGCGGCAATGTCACGGACAGACACCGCAACCCGAGTGATCGCCGCTCCGCCTGATCGTGTCTACCATGCCCTTGTCGATCCAGACGCGCTTGCCGTCTGGCTGCCGCCGGACGGAATGAGCGGCAGGTTCGAGCGATTCGAGTCTCGAGCCGGCGGGTCCTATCGCATGGTTCTGACCTACGCGGACGCCTCGGCGGCGCCGGGCAAGGCGACGGCGGACTCCGACATTGTCGAAGCACAGTTCGTCGAACTCGTGCCCGGTGTGCGGGTCGTGCAGGCGGTGGACTTCGTCTCCGACGATCCGTCGTACGCCGGCACCATGACGATGACGTGGGAGGTCGGCGCAGCCGGCCGCGGAGCGGAGGTCACGTTCCGAGCCGAGAACGTCCCCGCCGGCATCTCCGCCGAGGACCACGCTGCCGGCCTCGCCTCCTCGCTGGCCAATCTTGCCGCTTACCTGGAGTCGTAGCCCTGGCGGCCCGAAGAGGGTCGGGATGCCCCGTGGCGAGGACCCAGGTACGGTCCAGCGCGGTTCCTGAGGGTGGGGACAGCGAGCCTCGGGAACCCCGCTGATCGCGTCAGCGCGGGCGCGGGTCCGTGGACGCGCGCCCGCGCCATGCCGGGGTCAGGCTGTCTTGGCCACGCCGACCGGGCAGGTCATCCCGTTCGGGCCGTGGTTGCAGTAGCCGTTCGGGTTCTTGGTCGGGGCCAGGTACTGCTGGTGGTAGTCCTCGGCGTAGTAGTAGTCGCCGAGCTTGCCGATCTCGGTGGTGATCTCACCGTGGCCAGCCGCCGCGACGATCGGCGCGAACGCGTCCCGGGACGCGATCGCGGTCGCCGTCTGCTCGTCCGTCGTCGTGTAGATCGCCGACCGGTACTGCGTACCGACGTCGTTGCCCTGCCGCATGCCCTGGGTCGGGTCGTGGTTCTCCCAGAACACCTTCAGCAGGTCCTCGTAGCTGATCGTCGAGGGGTCGTACACCACCTGGACCACCTCGGCGTGCGCGGTTCCGCCGGAGCAGACCTCCTCGTACGTCGGGTTCCGGGTGTAGCCGCCCGCGTAACCCGCGGAGGTGGAGATCACTCCGGGCAGGGTCCAGAACAGCCGCTCGGCGCCCCAGAAACAGCCCATGCCGAACACGGCGACCTGCGCACCCTCGGGCCACGGACCCTTCAGCGAGGTGCCGAGCACCTCGTGGCGGTCGGAGATCGGCATCGCGATCAGCCGGCCGGGCAGGGCCTGGTCGGGGGTGGGCAGTTCGGCCTTCATCCGCCGTAGGAACACGGTTCGAACTCCTCTCGTACCTCTGCCCGGTGTAACGCGGCACGGACAGGATTCCTTACCCGCCACGGCGTGGCTCAGGCCACCCGACCGAGCGAGCCGGACAGGGGGTACGAGGTAGTCGATACCCGACATCCGACCCGCGTCGCGGGTGCCGCGCCCGGACCGGCCCCGCCTAGAATCCCGGTGTCGTGGCCAACACGTTCTTCGCCGAGGGGTCGACCGGACCCGAGCGACTCACCCTCTCCAACGGCGGGACGGACGTCTTCTACGACGTCCTCACCCTGGCCGGCTGTGCGGTCGCCGACACCTCGTGGCAACAGCATCTCGCACTGCACTTCGCGGACGGGCACCGGCTCGGTCGGGGATGTGACGGGTTCGACCTCGGCGAACTGCCCTGGACCCCGGACTGGCCCGACGAGAAGCTGTTCTTCCTGCGCGTCGTCGACCTGGCCGCGACCCGGCACGGCTGGGACCGGCTCCGCTACGAACCGCCGTACGCGCTCGGCTGTCTGGCGACGTACCGGGAGATGCTGGCCGGCTACCGGCCGGTGCCGGTCGACTCGCCGGCGTGGGGTGACTGGCGCGAGCCGCCGGCACCGGAACTGCTGGCCCGCTGCGGTACGCACGACATCTACCAGGGGCGGTTGGGCTGCCGCCTCTGCGATCCCGAACTCCAGCCGCTGCCCGCGCCCTGAGGCGTGGGCGGACAACGGGAGACAGCCGCGGACAGCCGGCGGGGCGGCCGAGGCTACCCGCCGAGCGCGGCGGCGATCCGGTCGGCGTACGACCGGGCCTCGTCGTCCGAGGCGTACTTCGTCCGGGGCCAGAAGAAGCCGCGCAGGCCGTCCCCCTTCGTCCGGGGTACCACGTGGGTGTGCAGGTGTGGCACCGACTGGGACACCCGGTTGTTGATCGCCACGAAGGTGCCACCGGCGCCCAGACCGGCCTCGACGGCCAGGGCGAGCCGCCGGACCAGCGCGAAGTAGGCCGGCACCTCGGCCGGTGGCAGGTCACCGAGGGTCTCGTGATGATCCCGGGGCACCACCAGCAGATGTCCCCGGAACACCGGTCGGGTGTCGAGGAAGGCCACCCCCTCCGGGGAGTCGAGCACCCGGAACGCCGGCACCGAACCCGCCACGACGCCACAGAACACGCAGCCCGCCACCAGGGCAGACTAGCCTCACTGGAATGAGTCACGGCTTCGAGACACTTGCCATCCACGCCGGCCAGGAGCCGGAGCCCCGTACCGGCGCGGTGGTGCCACCGATCTACCAGACCAGCACGTACGCCCAGGACGCCGTCGGTGATCCCCGGCTCGGCTACGAGTACAGCCGCTCCGGCAACCCGACCCGGGACGCCCTGCAGGAGTGCCTCGCCGCACTGGAGGGCGGCCCGGTCGGGCTGACCTTCGCCAGCGGGCTGGCCGCCGAGGACGCGGTGCTGCGTACCGTCTGCCGGCCGGGCGACCACGTGGTGATCCCGGACGACGCGTACGGCGGCACGTTCCGGCTCTTCGCCCGGGTCGCCGAGCGCTGGGGGCTGGGCTGGACGGCGGCCAAAATCTCTGACCTGGACGCCGTCCGGGCCGCGGTCCGCCCCGGCCAGACGAAGATCATCTGGGTGGAGACCCCGACCAACCCGCTGCTCGGCATCGCCGACATCGCCGGGCTCGCCTCGCTCGCCAAGGACGTCGGTGCGCTGCTCGTGGTCGACAACACCTTCGCCTCGCCGTACCTGCAGCAGCCGATCGCGCACGGCGCGGACATCGTCGTGCACTCCACCACCAAGTACGTCGGCGGCCACTCCGACGTGGTCGGCGGCGCCCTGGTCGCGGCGAGCGCCGCGCTCGGCGAGGAACTGCGCTACCACCAGAACGCGATGGGCGGGGTCAACGGCCCGTTCGACGCCTGGCTCACCCTGCGCGGGGTGAAAACCCTCGCGGTACGGATGGACCGGCACTGCGACAACGCCGAGCGGATCGCCGAGTACCTCAGTGGACACCCGGCGGTCGCCCAGGTCCTCTACCCCGGCCTGCCCGAACACCCGGGGCACGAGGTCGCCGCCAAGCAGATGCGCCGGTTCGGCGGAATGATCTCCTTCCGTGCCGCCGGTGGCGAGGAGCAGGCGGTACAGATCTGCAACCGGGCGAAACTCTTTGTCCTCGCCGAGTCGTTGGGCGGCGTCGAGTCGCTGATCGAGCACCCGGGCCGGATGACGCACGCAAGTGCCGCCGGCTCGCCGCTTGAAGTTCCCGCCGATCTCGTGCGACTGTCTGTCGGCATCGAGACCGCCGACGACCTACTCGCGGACCTGGAGCAGGCGCTCGGCTGACCGCCGTCGGAGACGTACGTGACCGGGGCGTGCCGCGTGGGATGGCGCGGCCCGCGCCGGTCGTACGGCAGGGTGGGAGCTGACCCCGCCCGCTCCGGGCGGTACTGCGGACGAGCCGATGGGGAGGTGGCCGTGCAGGACATGATGCCGACCTGGGTCGGCGCGACCGCGAAGCAGATCGCTCGCGCGGTCCGACGTGGTGACACCTCCGCCACCCAGGTGGTGGCGGATCACCTTGAGCACATCGCCCGGGCGGACCGGGAACTCTGCGCGTTCCGGGCGGTACGCGGCGGCGAGGCGATCGTCGAGGCGGAGAAGGTCGACGAGCAGGACGACCTGGCCAACCTGCCGCTGGCCGGGGTGCCGGTGGCGATCAAGGAGAACACCCCGGTCGCCGGGCTGCCGACCTGGAACGGGTCGGCTGCGGTCCGTACCCCGATCGCCGAGACCGACCACGAGGTGGTCCGGCGGTTGCGTGGTGCCGGCGCGATCATCGTCGGGGCGACCCGGATGCCGGAACTCGGACTCTTCGCGACGACCGACGACGACACCGCGGTGACCCGCAACCCGTGGCAGCCCGGCCGTACCCCGGGTGGCTCGTCGGGTGGAGCCGCGGCCGCGGTCGCCGCCGGCCTGGTGCCGATCGCCCAGGCCAACGACGGCCTCGGCTCGATCCGGATCCCGGCCGCCTGCTGTGGCCTGGTCGGGCTCAAGCCGGGTCGGGGCGTGGTGCCGTGCCAGATGCCCGCCGACGACTGGTTCGGCCTGACCGAGCACGGAATCCTGGCCACCACCGTGGCCGACGCCGCAGTCGGCTTCGCCGTCCTCGCCGGACGCCGACCGGACAAGTTGGTCCCGCCGGAGCGGCTGCGGGTCGCCGTCTCGCTCCGCTCGCCGGTCGTCGGGGTACGCCCCGACGCCCCGAACCGGGACGCGGTCACCACCGCCGCCCGGCTGCTGACCACGGCCGGCCACGAGACGGCCAGCCTGGACCCGGTCTATCCGACCTCGCTCGGTCTGCGGGGGGTCGCGACCTGGCTCGCCTCGGCCAGCCGGATCATCGACGAGTTCAAGCTGGACCCCGGCACCCTGCAGCGGCGCAGCCGCCGGCACGCGGCGCTCGGCGCCTGGGCGGACCGACGCGGCCTGGTCCAGGAGAAGGACCGGACGGCCTGGCGGGAGCGGTCGATCGCCTGGTTCCAGGACAACTCGGTGGACCTGCTGCTCACCCCGGCCCTGGCCAGCGCCCCGCTGCCGGCGGTCAACTGGGCCGGTCGCTCCTGGCGGGCGAACCTGCTGGCCTGCATCCGGTACGCCCCGTACGCCGCGCCGTGGAACATCGCCGGCCTGCCGTCGCTGGTCGTACCGGTCGGAATCCGTCCGGACGGGCTGCCGGTCGGGGTGCAGCTCGTCGGCCCGCCCGGCTCGGAACTCCTGCTGCTCGGGGTCGCCGGGCAGTTCGAGCTGACCGCGCCCTGGCAGCGGCACGCACCCGGCTTCCCGAGGGTGCCGACTCCGGCCGGTTGACCGTGACCCCGGTGCGCCCGGCGACCGCCCCTGCCGCCGCGTACCGGTCCGGCACGAAAAATCGATCTTCTTCCGTCGTCCGTTCCACTACCGTGGGCGCGTTTTGGTCAACGGAACGAGGACGGGTGCCCATGGGCTGCGAGACCTGCGACACCGATATTCCGGCCGGTAGGTCGGACTGCCCCACCTGTTACACCCCGGTCGGCGCGCCGGCCGTGCTGCCGGGCGTCAAGATCCATTCGGTGTGGACGTTCGGCCTGGCCGCGACCGCCGCCGTCGCACTGGCGATGCTGGCCGACGCGGCGGTGCTGCTGTCGCCGGTGATCGGTCTGCAGCTGGCCCGCCGGGCGGAGCGGGACCTCGATCCGGCCGCCCTCGACCAGGCCGCGGTCCTCGAGGCCGTGCTGGCGTTCGGCCAGACGGCGATCGTGCTGGTGGCGGCGGTACTGGTGATCATCTGGTGCTACCGGGTCCGGGACAACCTAGACGCCTTCGCCGGTTCGGCACCCGAGCTGCGTACCGGGTGGGCGATCGGCGGCTGGTTCGTGCCCTTCGCCAACCTGGTGATCCCGTTCCGGGTGATGGCCGACGTCGCCCGGGTCAGCCTGTTCCGGGCCGGCACCCCCGGTCTGGTCTGGGGTTGGTGGCTGTCGTTCGTGGTCTACGTCTGGGGCGGCCAGGCGGTCTCCCGGTACGACCTGGGGCAGTTCACCGAGCTGCCGTTGCCGATCGATCCGGCGGACTTCGCCGCCCACGTCGACTACTACCAGCAGGCGCTGTTCCGCAACTCGGTGGTGTTGGTCGCCGGTGTGCTGGCCGCGGTGACGTTCGGGCTGCTCGCGGTGCGGGTGTCCCGGGCGCAGGAGGCCCGGATCGCCCGCGGCGCGCCGCGCGGACCTGTGATGCCCGGCATGGCGGTGCCGGCGCCTTAGTCATTCCGGCCACCGTGATGCGACGATCTGGGACATGACGGAGCTGGTCGGACTCGCCGAGGTAACCGCCGCACGCGAACTGCTCGCCGACGTGATCCGGACCACTCCGTTGGAGCCTTCCCGGCCACTGTCCGCGGCCCTCGGTGGTCCGGTCTGGCTCAAGGGCGAGCACGTGCAGCGGGCCGGGTCGTACAAGGTCCGCGGGGCGTACGTCCGGATCGCCCGGCTCAGCGCGGCCGAGCGGGACCGTGGGGTGGTCGCGGCGAGCGCCGGCAACCACGCCCAGGGGGTCGCCCTGGCGGCCGGCCTGCTCGGCGCCACCGCGACGGTCTTCATGCCGGTGGGCGCGCCGCTGCCGAAGGTGGCGGCGACCAAGGGGTACGGCGCCCAGGTCGAACTGGTCGGCAGCACCGTCGACGAGTCGCTGGTCGCCGCGCAGGACTTCGCCGAACGTACCGGCGCGGTCTTCATCCACCCGTTCGACCATCCGGACGTGATCGCCGGCCAGGGCACGGTGGCGCTGGAGATCCTCGAACAGTGCCCCGAGGTGCGCACGATCGTGGCCGGGGTCGGCGGCGGCGGGCTGGTCTCCGGTCTCGCGGTGGCGGCCAAGGCGCTGCGCCCGGAGGTACGGGTGATCGGGGTGCAGGCGGCCGGTGCGGCCGCGTTCCCGCCCTCGCTGCTCGCCGGAGCGCCGGTACGGCTGCCGTCGTACGCGACGATCGCCGACGGCATCGCGGTCGGCCGACCCGGTGAGGTCACCTTCGCACACGTCAGCAAACTGGTCGACGACGTGGTGACGGTGTCGGACGAGGACATCTCGCGGGCCCTGCTGATGCTGCTGGAACGGGGCAAGCAGGTGGTGGAGCCGGCGGGGGCGGCCGCGGTCGCGGCGTTGATGGCCGGGGTGGTGCCGGTCGAGCCGCCGGTGGTGGCGGTGCTCTCCGGCGGCAACATCGACCCGCTGCTGATGCTGCGGGTGATCGAGCACGGGCTGGCCTCGGCCGGCCGGTTCCTGCGGATCACCGTGCGCTGCGCGGACCGGCCCGGGCAGTTGGCGTCACTGCTCGGCCTGATCGCCGAGCACCGGGGCAACGTGGTCGACGTGGTGCACCAGCGGCAGAACCCGCATCTGCGGCTCGGTGAGGTCGAGGTGGCGCTCTCGGTGGAGACCCGGGGCGCCGAGCACTCCGACCGGCTGATCAGCGCGCTGCGGGGCAGCGGCTACCAGGTTGACGTCGCCCAGCCGGGCTGAGCCCGGCTGGGCGGTCGGGGTTGCCCGGCCGGTCAGCGGCCGAACGGCTCGAACCGGACCACGGTCACCTTGATCTCGGCGCCGCTGGGTGCGGTGTAGTGGACCGTCTGGCCCGGGCGGGCGCCGAGGATGGACTTGCCGAGGGCCGACTCCGGGCTGTACACGGTCAGGTCGGTGGTCGCGGCGATCTCCCGGGAACCGAGCAGGAAGGTCTCGGTGTCGTCGGTGTCGTCGTCGAAGTGGATCGTGACGACGCAGCCCGGTCCCACCACGTCGGCGGCGGGCGCCTCGCCGACCTGGGCGGTCCGGAGGAGTTCCTGGAGCTGGCGGATCCGGGCCTCCTGCTTGCCCTGCTCCTCCCGGGCGGCGTGATAGCCGCCGTTCTCCCTGAGGTCACCCTCTTCGCGTCGGGCGTTGATCTCTGCGGCGATGGCCGGCCGAGCGGCGATCAGCTCGTTGAGCTCCGCCTGCAGCCGGTCGTAGGCCTCCTGGGACAGCCAGGTGGCTGCCGCGCGGTCGGTCGTGGACACAGACGATCTCCTCGGGTAGTCGTGCGGCGGACAGGGACGAATTACCAAGTTACCAGTGCACTACACACGGGACGCCAGGTCATTTATCGCCGTACGGGGACCTGCGGTGCGGCGGCCCAGCCCTGCCTGGTCCCGGGCCGGCGGCCCGCCGTCCCGGCCCCGCCGGTCGCTCAGACGCCGGGTGCGGTCGTGACCCGGCGGCGGGCGGGGACCTGGCTCAGTCGGCGGGGCGGCAGCGAAGCACCTCTCCGATGATCGGCCGGGCGGCGGTGGCGAGGCGGTGCCGGGCGGTCAGGTGCCGCTGTCCCGGTTCCGCGGCGACCCGCAGCTCCTCGCGACCGACCTCGGCGCCGTCCTTGGACCGCGCCCGCAGCACGCAGATCGCCGACCCGCCCTCCGGTACGGTGACCCGGAAGTCGATCACCACCTGCGTCTCGGTGATCTGGGTGTAGGTGATCACCTGGGCGTCGTAGTTGGGGTCGCCGTACTGGCGGTAGAGCCGGAACGAGACGGCTACCATCACCCCGAGCAGCACCGCCACCAGCAGCACCGCGACCCAGGGACGCCGTTGCCGGCCCGCACGCCGGTGCCCGTACCGGCCGGGCGGGAAAACCGGGGCGGCGGTCGGTGGTGTGGTGGGCGTCTCGGGCACCGGTGGTGATCTCCTGGGACTGATGTCGGTGGCATCGGCAAGAATGGGTAGGCCCCATCCTCTCAGCCGGAGGTCCGGCCGGAGACGGCAGGTCCACCTGAGGAGTACGGCACCACACCACCCGTCCAGCACCAACGGCGGGGCCGCACAACCACCGGGTCGCACGACCAGCCGACCAGCCCGGCCGGCACGGGTTCGGCCTGGTACGACGAGGGAGCACACCGGAGTTGACTGAGCAGCTACGCCTGATGGCCGTGCACGCCCATCCCGACGACGAGTCGAGCAAGGGCGCGGCGACCATGGCCAGGTACGTCGCCGAAGGCGTGCAGGTCCTCGTCGTCACCTGTACGGGCGGCGAGCGTGGCAGCGTGCTGAATCCGAAGATGGACCGACCGGACGTCTGGGCCAATATCGCCGAGATCCGTCGGGCGGAGATGGACGCGGCCCGGGCCATCCTCGGCATCGACCAGGCGTGGTTGGGTTTCGTCGACTCGGGGCTGCCCGAGGGTGATCCGCTGCCGCCGCTGCCGGAGGGCTGTTTCGCGCTGCAGGACGTCGAGGTCGCGGCCGCTCCGCTGGTCCGGCTGATGCGCGAGTTCCGGCCGCACGTGGTGACCACGTACGACGAGGAGGGTGGCTACCCGCACCCGGACCACATCATGTGTCACAAGATCAGCGTCGCGGCGTTCGACGCGGCCGGCGACCCGGCCCGGTATCCCGAGCTCGGCGCGCCGTGGCAGCCGTCGAAGCTCTACTACGACATCGGCTTCTCCAAAGCCAAGATCACCGCATTGCACGAGGCGGTGCTGGCCACCGGCAAGGAGTCGCCGTACGCGGAGTGGCTGCAGCGCTGGGAGGACCGGCCGGACAAGGGTCCCCGGATCACCACCCGGATCGAGTGCGCGGAGTACTTCCCGGTCCGCGACGACGCGCTGCGGGCCCACGCCACCCAGATCGACCCGGACGGCTTCTTCTTCCAGGTGCCGATGGAGGTGCAGCGGCGGGCCTGGCCGACGGAGGACTTCGAGCTGGCCCGTTCGCTGGTCGACAGTCCGCTACCCGAGTCGGACCTGTTCGCCGGGATCCGCGAGACCACGCACGCGGGATGAGCACGGACAGGCGTACGGTGGGGGACAACTCGCACATCGGAGGAATCCCGTCATGCTGACCGCTGCGCAGGTGCTCGCGGAGAACAACTTCGGGGACACCCGGACCGGCGGCCTGGCCGGGCCGATGGGTCTGTTCCTGATCGTCGTACTGGCCATCGCCACCGTGCTGTTGATCCGTAACATGAACGCCCGGCTGCGTCGGCTGCCCGACCGGTTCCCCGAGCAGCCGACCGCCGGGCCCGGGTCGTCGGACGCTGCCACGATGGTCTCCGCCGACAGCGGAACGGTCGATGCGGAGGAATCTCATGGAAGCGCTCCCAAGGGCGCTGACCAGGGTGGAAAGAGCCCCAGCACGCCATGATTCACGCTAATCCGACGCGGCGCCCCCTGTTGCGCTCAATCGGATTGGCTTAGCCTTCCGCCGGGGGACCAAAAGTCCCCGTACCGTGCGCGGAAGGGGGCGCCGATGATCATCAGACCCGACGCCCGGCATACCGTGCTGGCGGGCCCCGCCAACATGCCCGGCCGCGGCGCTGGTCGACGCCCCGGCGCGCGGCGACGTACCGCGAACGGCGGGGATCCGTGACCACCGCTCGGCGGGGTGGGCAGGTCCTCGCCGGCATCGCCCCGGCTCCCCGACGCCGGCTCGTGTTCAGCCTCGCCGTCCTGACCGTCGCGATCGGCGCCGCCGTGACCGGCCTGGTCCTTCCCACCGCCCTGCCGGCCGACGACCCGCTCACCCCGCTGGCCCGGTTCGGCGTCGCCGCCGCCGTGCTGGGCACGGCGCAGCTGTTCCGGCTCCGGTTCCGGGTTGCCAACGGAGTCGTCAACGTCTCCTGGGGCGAGGCGGCCCTGATCATCGGTCTCTATCTCGTACCGCCGGGGTGGATGCCGGCCGCCACCCTGGTCGGGGTGGCCGTGGCCTGGACCCTGCTGTCGATCGTCGCGGACCGCCGATCCGTTCTCGACGTCCTGCACACCAGCGCCTCGCTCTCCGTCGCGGTCGCCCTCGCCACCGTGGTCACCACGGCGCTGGCCACCCCCTTCGGCGCCGGCCTGACGCCCCCACTCGCCGGAACCCTGGCCGTCGGCGCACTGACCTACCTGCTGGTGACCGCCGGGTTCGCCGCGCTCACCCTCGCCCTGCGGCACGGGTGCCGTCCCGGGCCGGTACTGCTGCGCGCCCTGCGCGGCAAACTGCTGATGTTCGTCGGCAACATCCTGATCGGACTCGCCGTCGTGGCGGTCACCGAACACGACCCGCGCTGGCTGCTGCTGCTACCGGGCGTGCTCTGGCTCCTGCAGCAGCTGTACAGCCAGCACCTCCGGGCCGACGACGAGCGGCGCACCTGGCGGGCACTCGCCGAGGCCACCGGCGTGCTCAACCAGCTCGACGAGCACGCCGTGGCGACCGCCGGGGTGACCGGCCCGCTGGAGATCTTCGGCGCGGACCGGGTCGAGGTGGACGTCCGGCGCGCCGACGGCCGGTGGCGCCGCTACGCGGGCGAGCCCGGGACGGCGGTGGTCCACCGTGAACTGTCCGAGGGGGAGTGGCCGGAGCCCTGTCGGCAGGCCGGCTGGGTCGTTCCGCCGCGGTGGGAGCCGACCGGGGCCGACGGTGACCGCCAGACCACCACCGGGCAGCTCGACCCGGCGGCCCGACGACGGGATTCGGCGGCCGGCGCGGTCGGCGACCCGGAGGCGCCGGTCGCCCGGTGCGACCAGGAACTGGCCCGTTCGCTGGTGGTCGGGACGATCCAGGTCGGCGAACTGCGGGTACGGTTCCCCCGCTCGGGCCCGCCGGCCCGCCGGGAGCAGGACGCCCTCTCCACCTTCGGTGACGCGCTGGCGGCCGCGTTGCACGACGCGGTCACCCACCAGGAACTGCGGATCGTGACCGCCCGGTCGTCGTACGAGGCGGTGCACGACCCGGTGACCAACCTGGCCAACCGGGCGGCGGTGCTGAGCCGGGGCGACCTGGCCCTGCACCAACTGGCCCACGACCACCCGGTGGCGCTGCTGCTGCTCGACATCAACCACTTCAAGGAGGTCAACGACACCCTCGGGCACGCGGCCGGCGACGAACTGCTGCAGGTGACGGCGGAACGGCTGGAGGCGCTGACCCGGCCCGGCGAACTGCTCGGCCGCCTCGGCGGTGACGAGTTCGCCCTGCTGATCCCGTCGCCGACGGTGTTGACCGGAGCGACCGGGGGCGACCGGTCCCCGACCCCGCAGGTGCTGCGCCGGGCCCGGGAGATCGTCGAACAGCTTGCCGCCCCGATCGAGGTCGCCGGGGTCAGGATGTCGGTCGAGGTCTCGGTCGGGGTGGTCGTCGCGGGTGCGGGTACCGCCGACATGACCGAGCTGCTGCGCCGGGCCGACATCGCGATGTACCAGGCGAAGGAGGGCGGCGGCAGCGTGGCGTCGTACGACAGCACGCGGGACGCGGCCAGCACCGACAAACTCGCCCTCCTCGCCGAACTGCGCGAGGCACTCGGCGTCGACGACCAGCTCGTCCTGGCCCTGCAACCCGCCGTCGACCTCGCCACCGGCGAACCGACCGGGGTCGAGGCGCTGATCCGGTGGCGGCATCCCCGCCGGGGTCGGCTCAACCCGGCCGAGTTCGTCCGGGCCATCGAGGGCAGCGAACTGCTCGGCTCCTTCACCCGGTACGTCGTCGACAAGGCGCTGGCGGTCGCGGCGGACTGGGCGCGGCACGGGCTCGACGTACCGATCTCGATCAACCTCTCGGCCCGTAGCCTGCTCGATCCCCGGCTGCCGGCCGAGGTGGCCGAGTCGCTGCGCCGGCACCAGGTGCCCCCGCACCGGCTGGTCCTGGAGATCACCGAGACGGTGGTGATGAGCGAGCTGGAGGTCATCGACGAGGTGCTCTCCGCGTTGCGCCAGATGGGCGTGCAGCTCGCGGTCGACGACTTCGGCACCGGCTTCTCGTCGCTCGCCTTCCTGACCCGGATCTCGGTCGACGAACTCAAGGTCGACAGGTCGTTCGTGATGAAGATGGCCGAGTCGCCGGAGGCGGCGGCGATCGTCCGGACCACCGTCGACCTGGCCCGCTACCTGGGCCTGCGGGTGGTGGCGGAGGGGGTGGAGACCGCCGACCAGCGGGCCGCTCTCGCCGAGCTGGGCTGCACCGCGGCCCAGGGCTACCACTTCTTCCGGCCGATGCCGTCGGACAAGATCGTCGCGGTGCTCCGGTCACTGCTCGACTCGGCCCAGGCCCGGATCCTGCCGCTGCGCGCCGACGGCGCCTCGTGAATCAGGGCTGCCCGGGCTGAGTACTTCGACTCACGTGCCACCGGGAACACGCCGCCAGACTGTCCGGATGCGCAAGACGGGTGTGGTGGTGGGAGCGCTCCTGACGGCGGTGGTTCTGGTCTCCAGCTGCGCCGGGTTCAACCCGTCCGATGCGGACGAGACGGTGATCCCCGACGAGGTCATGCTGACCGGGGCCGACCTCGGGGACGGAGCCCGGATCGCGGACGGCGGACCGGGCGCCGAACATCCCCTGCCGCCCCTGCCCTGCGAGCCGCCGACCCCTGTCGCGTCGACCGACCCGCCGACCCCCACCACGTCGACCGACCCGCCGGCGGCAGCAGCGCCGACCGGCGAGCGGACCATCAACGCCGCCGTCGGCCGGTACCACGTCTACGAGTACGTCGCGCGGTACCCGGGTGGGGCCGGGCCGGCGCTGACCCGGCTGCGTGACGAGCTGACCCGGTGTGCCCGGTCCGGTCCCGCCGAGAGCTGGAAGGTGCTGGCGGTGGACAACGCGGGCCTGCTGGTGCTGCGTGACTACCGGGCCGGGGAGGCGTCCGACGCGTACTACCTGGGCCACGCCGGGGACTATCTGCTGGCCGTACTCGTGGTCGGGGACGGGACGACGGACGGCGACCCGACGCTCGCGTCCGACCTCGGCAGCCGCGCGTTGGCCCGGGCGGGTGGCAGCCGGGGCGAGGTGACGCCGCCACCGACGGCGGCGGCCGCACCGACGTGGAGCACGTACCAGGCCGACGTGACCCGGGTACGCCCCGGTCCCGACCGGCGCACCCTGCTGCTCGACGTCGACCTGCCCGCCGGGCATCCGGAGTGCGCCCGGAACCCACGGATCACGAACTACACCGAGGAGCCGGGTCCGGACGGGCAGCCCGACCGGATCTACGCGGACGTGGCCGTCGACTCGGCGCGGTCCGGGATGGTGGGTGGCTGTCCGACCCGGACGACCCGGCAGGTACGACTGCGCGCACCGAAGCCGATCGGCGACCGGCTGGTGGTGCTCAACCAGGAGACATGGGCGCGGCAGGCCGACGGCTACCGCCGCTGCGACCCCACCGTCGGCTGTACGCCTCCAGCCGACCACTGCGATCCGGTCTGGATCACCGCCGCGGTCCAGGGGATGGACGTCCCCCGCAACAGCGCCCGGAACACGGAACGGTGCGACGGCAGCTGGCTGGTACTGACCCTCGACACGAACAGTGCGGCGTGCGGGGTGGGCGGCCGGCCCGGCTGCGAGGCGCCGCCCTCGGTGCACCGCTACTTCCTGCACTGGGAGTCGAACGGCTGGCGGATCGTGGTACGGACCCAGGGCCACGGGTGCGGGGATGTTCTGGCGGTGCGGCCGGACTTTCCCCGGAAGCTCTGCCAGTACCTGCCCACCACCCGGTGATTCCGGACCTGCCCACCACCCGGTGATTCCGGCCTGGGACGAGCCCGGGTCGGCCCGCAAGGCGGGTGGCCCGTCGGCTATTGACCCGAGTGCCGTCAGGGTGAGAAGTGCAGCCTCACCCCCGGAACGTCTGGCGGTAACTGTCCGGCGGCACGCCGATCGTGCGGTGGAAGTGGCGGCGGAGCGTTGTCGCGGTGCCCATGCCAGCGGCCGTGGCAATGGTGTCGATGCTGCCGTCGGTGGTCTCGAGCAATTCCTGCGCGCGGCGGATCCGCTGGGTCAGCAGCCACTGCAGCGGGGTGGTGCCGGTGATCGCGTGGAAGTGGCGGGTCAAGTGGCGCGAGCTCATGTTCGCCTGGCGGGCCAGGTCCTCCACGGTGAGCGGCTGGTCCAGCCGCCGCATGACCCACGGGAGCAGGTCGGCCAGGGGGTGGTCGTCCTGGGCGGGCACCGGTGTGGTGACGAACTGCGCCTGACCACCGGCCCGGTGCGGCGGCACGACCAAGCGGCGAGCGGCGATGTTGGCGATCGCCGAGCCGTGGTCGCGGCGGACCAGGTGCAGGCACAGGTCCATCGCCGCGGCCTTGCCCGCGGAGGTGAGCACACTGCCGTTGTCGACGTAGAGCACGTCCGGGTCGACCGTCACCCGGGGGTAACGCGCGGCCAGTTGCTCGGTGTGTGCCCAGTGCGTGGTCGCGCGCAGCCCGTCCAGCAGGCCTGCGGCGGCGAGTACGAACACTCCCGTGCAGAGGGAGACGACCCGCGCGCCCGCCTCGTGGGCCGTGCGCACCGCCTCGACGATGTCGTTCGGCGGGTCCTCGTCGACGTCCGCCAGGGCGGGGACGATCACAGTGTCGGCGCGGGCCAACTGGTCGAGCCCGCAGTCCGGCTCCAGCAGGAACCTGCCGACCCGCACGGGCCGCGTGCCGCACACGCTCACGTCGTACCAGGGGCCCTGCACGGCGTCCGGGGCTGAGCCGAAGACCTCGTAGGCCAGGGCCAACTCGAAGTGCAGCATCCCGTCGGTGGCGGCGAGGGCGACGGAGCGCGGGACAGCAGTCATGTCGGGAATTGTACGGGCCATGTCGTTCCGGACACTGGCAGTGGTACGCCGACGAGGCCAAGATCTACAGCAGCGGATCACTTCACGCGCCGAGGAGCAGGACATGGCAACGATTCGGAACGTCGCGGTCTACGGCGCGTACGGGCACACCGCCCGGTTTGTGGTCGCCGAACTGCAGAAGCGCGGATACCTCCCGCTCCTGCTCGGACGCGACCAGGACAAGCTGCAGGCGCTGGTGCAGGAGCACCCGAACCTCGAGGCGCGGCAGGCGTCGGTCGACGATCCGGCCTCGCTCGACCGGGCACTGGACGGGACGGACGCGGTGATCAACACCGCCGGGCCGTTCGCCTTGACCGCCGGGCCGGTGGTCGAGGCGGCGCTGCGCGCCGGCGTCCCGTACGTCGACGTGGCGGCCGAGATCGAGGCGAACCTCGACACGTTCGCGCACTTCGCCGAACGCGCCCGCGCCGCCGGCACCGTGGTGGTCCCGGCGATGGCCTTCTACGGCGGCCTCGGCGACCTGCTGGTCACCGCCGCGATGGGCGACTGGGCGGCCGCGGACGAGGTGCACGTCGCCTACGGCCTGAGCAGCTGGCACCCTACCGCCGGCACGCTCGCCTCGGGAGTGGTCTCGTCGCAGCGGCGCGGTGGCCGCCGGGTCCGCTTCACCGGCGGACAGTTGCAGTACCACGACGATGCGCTGCCGACCCTGGAGTGGTCCTTCCCGGCACCGCTCGGCCCGCAGAGCGTCATCGGCGAGTTCACCATGGCCGACGTCGTCACCGTCCCCAGCCACCTGGCCGTGCCGGAGGTGCGCACCTACATGACCGCCAAGGCGGCCTCGGACCTGTTCTCCCCCGACCCCATGGCACCGACCGCCGTCGACGAGCGCGGCCGCTCCGCACAGACATTCGTCATCGACGTCCTCGTCCGCTCCGGCGACACGGAACGCCGCGTGGCCGCCACCGGTCAGGACATCTACGCCATCAGCGCGCCGCTCGCCGTGGAAGCCGTCGACCGCATCCTCACCGGCCGGACCCGGGCAACCGGCGTTGTTTCCGCCGGCGCGGTCTTCGACGCCCCCGACTTCCTCAACGCCCTGTCCGCGCACCTCACGCTGCTCGGGCCGGCCGACACCCGCAGCTGACCAGCAACAGGTATCGGTGTTACCGACCATGCGCCCAGCCGTACATGAGATCGGGGATGAGGCGGTGACAGTGCGAAACAACAAGCTAGGCATTGCGTACGATGCCCTGACTCAGGTCTGACTCTTCGTTGGTCACGTAGTCGACCCGCAGGCACTCGGCGGGTTTCGGCTCGCCGAGAACGGCCACCCCCAGGGTGACCAGGAACGCGTCGAGCCCGGACTCGTCCCGACAGGACCGCAGGTCGACGGCGGACAGGTGGGCGAGTAGGTCAAGGCTGCTTGACCATGACAAGGCTCCGGACACGGGGCAACTATGCCGGCGGCCGTCGCAGGACGCGTTTTTTCATCTCGGGTTGGTGCCGAGGATGGTGGCCGAGCTGATGAAGTTGGTCCAAGCGGTAGGGGAGAAGGTGATCACCGGTCCGTCGCGGTCCTTGCTGTCGCGGACCTCCACGCGGTGATCGACGCGGCGTGTCTCGACGCACTGACCCTGGGTGCCGGTGCGGGTGCTGACCCGCCAGGTCGCGTCCAACGGCCCCATGGCGATCCTCCCGCTAAGTCAACGTCGGCATGAGCCGCCTGAGCAGCTTGACGGAGTCAGGCTTGCTCGTGGCCGCCCGCGAAGAGTGTCAGGCGCCGACGGTCGGGCTGGCGCCGAGAGCGGTGACAAAGCCGGTCCACGCGGCAGGGGGGAAGGCGATCACCGGGCCGTTGCGGTCCTTGCTGTCCCGTACCTCCACCCGGTGGTCGACGCGGCGCACCTCGACGCATGCGCCGTTGTTGCCCGTGCGGGTACTGACCCGCCAGGTTTCGTCCATAGGTGCCATTGCCATAACCTCTTCGGTCGGCCGCGCATGCCGTCTCAACCATCATATTCGCCCATGCTTTCCCTGATCAGCTTCAGAGAGTCGGTCTTGCTGAGGGCGGCGGAACGCAACTCGTCGAAGACAAGGGTGTAGGCCTGGGCATCAGCTTCCTCTTCCATGATCATGCCATTCATTCCCTCTGTGAAGACGATGTCCTGGTCGGGTGGCGGGAACGAGATGATCCAGAACGAGGCGATCAGTCCGACATAGAGCGCCTGGTTGAAGGGCAGGACCTGGATCGAGACGTGCAGGAGGTCGTGGGCCAGGTCGAGCATGTGTTGGAGCTGCCGGCGCATGATCGAAGGACCGCCGAACGGCCGGTGGAGGACCGACTGCTCAAGGATGATCCACACACTCGGCGGATCCTGCGCCGTCAGCCGCTGTTGGCGCCGCATTCGGATGCCGATTCGCCGATCGGCATCTTCGCCCGTCACCCGTGGGATCCCGTGTTCGAGTAGGGCTCGGGCGTACTCCTCGGTCTGGAGCAGGCCGTTCACCGCGATGCCCTCGTAGCTGCGCAGGTCGGAGGCTTCGTGCTCGAAGCTGATGAAGCTGGCGTACGGACCGGTGATGGTCTGGCCGTAGCGGTTCCACCAGCCACGCTGCTTGCTCTCCCGCGCAAGCTGGGTCAACTCGGTGCGGGTCTCCGGGTTTGTCACCTCGAGGGCATCGAGCAGATCGTGCAGGTCGCGGACTCGTAAGCCAACGCGGCCGTTCTCGACCCGGCTGACCCAGGACGCGGACCGCTCAACGCGCCGGCCAACCTCGTCGCCGGTGAGGCGTGCGGCCAACCGCAGGTCACGAAGGATGAGGCCGAGTCGACGCCGACGGACGGTAGGGCTTGACTCTGGCATGACAACTCCTTCTCATCGATCATCATCGTGCCGATCTCACCGAGAATATTGCACATGCTCTTTTGTTTTGCCAGATTCATGGGTGACCAAATAGCTCATAGAGATCGACTGCTTGCTGACAGTCGAAGGTTGGTGTCGGCCGAAGCGTGTGGAAGGGAACCCCGATGGCCATGCCCGACGAGCTTCCGACTAGCGCGAATGCCTGCCCGGTGGTGCCGGAACATCCGTTCTGGTGTGAGGTGGACCGGGACGGCATCCACTACTCCGGCGAGGTGCCGCCGTGGGGCAGCGACCGAATCGTCCACGCGACCGCCAGCCTGTTCCGGATGGATGCGCTGCCGGTGCCGCTGGTCGGGGTCAACCTGCGGCTCTGCGCGGCCGATCTGGTCGAGGACTATCCGCTCGACCTCGACCTCGACCAGGCCAGGATCCTCGCCTGGTCGCTCCGACGGCTGGTACGACATGCGGACTCCGCCGACGAGCGGCGCTGAACGTACGTCTCCCGGGTAACGGCTTGACTCTGCCGCCGCGTCAACTTCTACCGTTGACCCGTACGACGAGATCGGGAGCGGACGGTGGAGTGGTCGATCCAGGAACTGGCCCGGTCGGCCGGCACCACCAGCCGAACCCTGCGGCACTACGACCAGGTCGGGCTGCTGACGCCGAGCCGGATCGGCCGCAACGGCTACCGGTACTACGACGAGGTTGGGCTGCTGCGGCTGCAGCGCATCCTGCTGCTGCGGGAGCTGGGTCTCGGCCTGGCCGAGATCAACCGTGTGCTGGACGGCGAGCGGGACAGCGGCGTGGCGCTCCGGACCCATCTGCGCCTGCTCGAACAGGAGCGGGAGCGGATCGGCCGGCAGATCGAGTCGGTACGCACCACGCTGCGGAAGCTGGAGGGAGGTGAACAGATCATGGCTGATGAGGCGTTCGAGGGATTCGACCACACCCGCTACGAGCAGGAGGTCACCCAGCGGTGGGGCCGGGAGGCGTACCAGCAGGGTGACCGCTGGTGGCGTTCGCTGAGCAAGACCGAGCAGCGGGATTTCATGCAACGCCAGCTCGACATCGCCGCCGACTTCGGTCGGGCCCACGCCGCCGCCGCACCGGTGGACGGCGACGAGGTCCAGGCGATCACCCGGCGCCACCACGAGTGGCTGACGATGGCCGGCAACCCGGTGCACCGGGAGTACTTCCTCAACCTGGCCGAGATGTACGTCGCGGACCCGCGGTTCACGGCGAACTACGACCGGCACGGTGAGGGTACGGCGGTTTTCATCCGGGACGCGATGAAGGTCTACGCCGAGCGTGTGTTCGGCGGCTGAGCCGGCAGGTCGGGTCGGAGGCTCCCGGAGCGAGCCGTGTTCGCGGTCGAGCGTTGTGCCTCAGAGTCACCAGGGTGACTCTGAGGCACACGTGGACATGTTGGGTGCCCGCGGCGAGTAGATGGGAGAGGCGGCCCCGAGTCTACGTGCACGTCTGCCCTCGGTGGGGCACAGACGGTCAAGGCCGCCCTGCGGGCCACTAAGGATCTCGGCAAGAACGAGCGCCTGGTGGCCATCGCCATCGCCGCGCACACCAACACCACGGGCGACGCCTGGCCGTCGGCTGCATCACGACCGTAGTTCGGAAGGTGATCGTGGACGCATCGTCAAGCCACTGTGCACTCGTCGCCAACGACAGACCCGTCGTGCCCCGAGATCCTGGAGTCAGGCCGGACCGGGTGGAGTTTCCGGTCCGGGGACATCGATCACGGTCAGGGGAGGGAACGTGAAGAAGTACATCGGCCGGCTAGGCGTTCTGGGTGCGGTGGTGATGATGCTGATGGCGATGTTCAGCGCACCGGCGCAGGCGGCGGCGAACCCGTACACCCGCTTCCAGGCGTGCGCGGGTGACTTCGGAGGTAGCTGGAGCGACACCACCGACGGACACCGGAACGTGTTGACCCCTTCGGGATCCAAGTGGGGTGACGTGTACCTGATGTACAACTCGGCCACCGGGTACAACTGCGTCGTCGTGCTCAAGTCGACCTACCTCGGTACGTCATCGCGAACGGTCGCGGGACTCCTGATCCAGGGCGAGTCCAACTGGCGGCAGGAGGCCGGCAACTTCTCGTACTACGCGGCCGTACAGGGGCCGGCCCGTGACAAGTGCGTGCAGTACGACGGTTTCATCTGGAGCCCGAGTGGTGCGTCCAGGGCGCACGGCGCCCGGTACAGTTGGGGCAACTGCGGCTAGTCGGTGTTGCTGATGGGTGTGCGGGTGGCCGTCGGGCGGCCACCCGCACTTCGCGTACCCGGGGGATCCGCTGTCAGCCGGCTCTACCCGTATCCGCCACGTCGCGGTAGTCGCGGGGCGGCAGACCGTAGGCGTCGCGGAGTGCCCGGCTGAACGTGGCCGCGTGGGTGAAGCCCCAGCGTGCGGCGATCCGGCTCACGGGCTCGGTTCCGAACACCGGATCGGCCAAATCGCGCCGGGGGCGTTCCAGCCGCTGCTGGCGGATCCAGGCCGACACCGTGAGGTCGTCGTCCTCCTGGAACAGCCGGTGCAGATAGCTGGTGGAGATGTGGTGGGCGGCGGCGATGCTGCCGGGGGTGAGCCGCGGATCGCCCAGGTGGTGCTGGACGAACGACCGGATACGCAGGACCAGCGTCCGGCGGTGCGCATCCGGTCGCAGTGCCGGTTCGGCGTCGAGTACGTGGGCGAACAGCGCCGACGCCAGGTCGACGAGGACCACCTCCAGCCGTGGCCCGTCCATCGGACCGTACGAGCCGGTGTTGTCGCTCAGCCGCTTCAGGAGCGCGGCGAGCAGGTCGCCACCGCGCCCTGTCCCGGGATTCCCCGGCCCATCAACCGGTGTCGAGTACCAGCAGATCGTTGGTGTCGCAACTGGTGGAGCTGTTGTCCCATTCGAGGTGCAGACGTCCGTGTGTGGGCAGCGAGATGTGCAGCGCCTCGGGATCGGACTGCCTGATCAGCCGCCGCGTACGGATCATGGCTATTGGCTGGAAGGAAGTGGGCCACACGCGCACCGCGCCGAGTTCGAGCCTGCGCTGGCGGGCTTAGTTGCGGACATTCGGTGCTCCGACAACACAGGTTGGGGTGATAGATGCCAATGTCAGTTACCGGTCAGATCAGTTGGCTCGTGGGACGGTCTCGTGCTCGCGCGGGCGTCAGCCGTTCCGGGACCGTCGGGGACAGCGGCGCGCTCGGTGTGCGAAGGTGGTCGGGTGACTCGACTGGCCGACGCGACCAGCCCGTACCTGCTCCAGCACAAGGACAACCCGGTCGACTGGTGGCCCTGGTCGCCGGAGGCGTTCGCCGAGGCGGCCCGACGGGACGTACCGGTGCTCATCTCGGTCGGTTACGCCGCCTGCCACTGGTGCCACGTGATGGCGCACGAGTCGTTCGAGGACGAGACGGTCGCCCGGCTGCTCAACGACAACTTCGTGTCGATCAAGGTGGACCGGGAGGAGCGGCCGGACGTCGACGCCGTCTACATGACCGCCACCCAGGCGATGACCGGGCAGGGCGGCTGGCCGATGACGGTCTTCGCCACCCCGGACGGCACCCCGTTCTTCTGCGGCACGTACTTCCCGAAGCCGCACTTCCTCCAGTTGCTCCAGTCGGTCACCACGGCGTGGACCGAGCGGCGGGCGGACGTACTCGGTCAGGGCGCCGCGGTGGTCGAGGCGATCGGCGGAGCCCAGGCGATCGGCGGGTCGAGCAGCCCGCTCACCGCCGACCTGCTCGACGCCGCCGCCGACCAACTCGCCCGGGAGTACGACGAGACGAACGGCGGCTTCGGCGGCGCGCCCAAGTTCCCGCCACAGATGAACCTGCTCTTCCTGCTCCGGCACCACCAGCGGACCGGCTCGGCCCGGGACCTGGAGATCGTCCGGCACACCTGCGAGGCGATGGCCCGGGGCGGCATCTACGACCAGCTGGCCGGTGGCTTCGCCCGCTATTCCGTGGACGGGCACTGGACGGTGCCGCACTTCGAGAAGATGCTCTACGACAACGCCCAGCTGCTCCGGGTCTACACCCAGCTGTGGCGGCTGACCGGGGACGAGCTGGCCGGCCGGGTCGCGGCCGAGACCGCCGCGTTCCTCCTCGACGACCTCGGCACCCCGGCCGGTGGTCTCGCCTCGGCGTTGGACGCGGACACCGAGGGGGTGGAGGGCGCCACCTACGCCTGGACCCCGGGGCAGCTTGTCGACGTACTCGGCCCGGAGGACGGCGCCTGGGCCGCCGACCTGTTCGGGGTCACCGAGATCGGCTCCTTTGAACACGGCACCAGCGTGCTGCGGCTGGCCCGGGACATCGACGACGCCGACCCCGAGCTGCGCGAACGGTGGCGCCGGGTGCGGGCCCGGCTGCGCGCCGCCCGGGACCGCCGGCCGCAGCCGGCCCGGGACGACAAGATCGTCGCCGCCTGGAACGGTTTGGCGGTCACCGCCCTGGTCGAGTACGCCACCCTCACCGCCGACCCGGTCACCACCGCCGCCGCGGTCGGCATCGCCGAGGTGCTGGCCGACCGGCACATCGTCGACGGGCGGCTGCGTCGGGTCTCCCGGGACGGCCGGGTCGGCGAACCGGCTGGGGTGCTGGAGGACCACGGTGCGGTGGCCGAGGCGTTCTGTGCCGTACACCAACTGACCGGTCAGGGCCGCTGGCTGAAGCTCGCCGGGGAGCTGCTGGACACCGCGCTGGCCCGGTTCGGCACCGGGAAGGGTGGCTTCTACGACACCGCCGATGACGCCGAGCAGCTGATCAGCCGGCCGGCGGACCCGACCGACAACGCCACCCCGTCCGGGTTGTCGGCGCTCTGCGCGGCGCTGGTGACGTACACCGCACTGACCGGGCAGACCCGCTACCGGGAGGCGGCCGAGACCGCCCTGGGCACGCTCGCCCCGATCATCGCCCGGCACGCCCGGTTCACCGGCTATGCCGCCGCCGCGGGAGAGGCGTTGCTCTCCGGCCCGTACGAGATCGCGGTGGTCACCGAGAACCCGGCCGGGGACCCGCTGCTCGCGGTCGCCCACCGGCACGCCCCGCCCGGGGCGGTGGTGGTCGCCGGCTCGCCCGACCAGCCCGGGGCGCCGCTGTTGGCGGACCGGCCAATGCGGGACGGCGAGTCGACCGCGTACGTCTGCCGGGGTTTCGTCTGCGAGCGGCCGGTGACCGACCCCGAAGCCCTGCTGTCGCAGCTCCGCCCGGCCAGCGGCTAGGCTTGCCGGCGCTATGGATTCCCGCACGGGTCTGCCCGTTGTCGGCATGGTGGGCGGAGGCCAGCTGGCCCGGATGACCCACCAGGCCGCGATCGCCCTCGGCCAGTCGCTCCGTGTCCTGGCGCTCAGCCCGGACGACGGTGCCGCGCTGGTCGCCGCCGACGTCCGGATCGGCTCGCACACCGACCTCGCCGCGCTGCGGGACTTCGCCGACGGCTGTGAGGTGGTCACCTTCGACCACGAGCACGTGCCGACCGAGCACGTCCGGGTTCTCGCCGAGGCCGGGGTGACGGTCTACCCGCCGGCCGACGCGCTGCTGCACGCCCAGGACAAGCAGGTGATGCGGGAGCGGCTGTCCGAGCTGGGTGCCCCGGTGCCGCGCTGGCGTCCGGTCAGCGAACCGGACGACCTGGTGGAATTCGGTAACGAACTCGGCTGGCCGGTGATCCTGAAGGCGGCCCGGGGCGGCTACGACGGTCGCGGCGTCTGGGTCGTCACCGGCCCGGAGCAGGCGACCGAGCTGGTCGGCACGCTGCGCGCCGCCGGGACGCCGCTGATCGCCGAGGAGCGGGTCGTCCTGCGCCGGGAGCTGGCCGTGCAGGTGGCCCGTTCGCCGTTCGGGCAGGTGGCGGCGTACCCGGTGGTGGAGACGGTGCAGCGGGACGGGATCTGTGTCGAGGTGCTCGCCCCGGCACCCCGGCTGCCGGAGGAGCTGGCGGTCGCCGCCCAGCAGCTCGGCATCGACCTGGCCACCTCGCTCGGCGTGGTCGGGCTGCTCGCGGTCGAGTTGTTCGAGGTGACCGGCGCCGACGGTGAGCCGGCCCTGGTGGTGAACGAGCTGGCGATGCGGCCGCACAACTCCGGGCACTGGACCATCGAGGGGGCCCGGACCTCCCAGTTCGAGCAGCACCTGCGGGCGGTCCTGGACTACCCGATGGGGGACACCGCGCTGACCGCCCCGGTGGTGGTGATGGCGAACGTGCTCGGCGGGCCGGACGGCGGCATGTCGATCGACGAGCGGTTGCACCACCTCTTCGCCGAGGACCCGGGCGTCAAGGTCCACCTGTACGGCAAGCAGACCCGGCCCGGCCGGAAGATCGGGCACGTCACGGTGCTCGGTGACGACCTGGAGAAGGTACGCGAGCGGGCCGCCCGGGCGGCCTGGTGGCTGCGGGAGGGACACGAGTGAGCGCGGGCACGCCCCGGGTCGGTGTGATCATGGGCAGCGACTCGGACTGGCCGACCATGGGCAAGGCCGCCGAGGCGCTCGACGAGTTCGGCGTCGGCTACGAGGTCCGGGTCGTCTCGGCGCACCGCACCCCGGTCAAGATGATCGAGTACGGCCAGACCGCCGCCGACCGGGGCATCCAGGTGATCATCGCCGGGGCCGGTGGCGCCGCCGCCCTGCCCGGCATGGTCGCCTCGGTCACCCCGCTGCCGGTGATCGGCGTACCGGTGCCGCTGGGGCACCTGGACGGGATGGACTCGCTGCTGTCGATCGTGCAGATGCCGGCCGGCATCCCGGTCGCCACCGTCTCGATCGGCAACGGCCGCAACGCCGGCCTGCTCGCCGTACGGATCCTCGCCGCGACGGATGTCGCCCTGCGGGACCGGATGGCGGCGTACCAGGCCGAGCTGGAGCAGCTTGTCGCGCAGAAGGAAGCCGCCCTGCACGCCACCCTGTGAGGTAGCGGCCCGCCGCGACGGCGGGTGGACGTTGGCGGGGCGGTCAGCGCATGCCGCGGACCGCCCGCAGCCGCTCCTGGGTGCGCCGCCGGTTCTCGTTGCTCGCCCCGAACGCGAGCAGCAGCAGCCCGACCGGGATCAGCACCAGCCACGGCCCGAAGCTGAACAGCGCCCGCAGCGCGGCGAGCGCGGTCACCACCGCGCCGATGATCACCGGCGCCTGCTGCTGCCGGTACGAGCCGAAGATCAGCGTCGCCACCCCGCCGAGCAGCAGCAGGACCTGGCGCAGCGCGCTGTCGTCACCGGCGAGCAGGATCACCAGGGTCGGCAGGAACGCCGCCACCAGCGCCGGCGCGTACGCGTACCAGCTGCTCAGGTCGGCGCGGTGTCGCAGTTCGAGGAGCCCGACCAGCAGCGCCAGCACCGCGAACGGCAGCGTGTACGCCTCCGGCAGGGCGACGTCGGCCAACGCCATCAACAGCCACCAGGCGACGATCTCGCAGCCGACCGCCGCCCAGAAGAGGGTGCGGCGTTCGGCGGTACTCCGGTAGGGCCGGGTCGCGGCCATCCCGAGCACGGCACCCCAGGCGGCCAGCAGCGCGGCGATGTGCCGCGGCGAGTCGTACGCCAGGGCGGCGGCGAGCAGCGCGGCCGCGTGACCGGTCCACTCCACCGTGGTCGCCTCGCGGGTCGCCTCCGGGTGCCGCAGCCGGGGCAGCGTCGACGAGGCCAGCACCAGGACCGCGCCGACACCGAGCACCCCGAACGCGGACCACTCGGGGGCGAACCCGAGGACCAGACCGAGGGTGAAGACGAAGGTCTGCGCCATCACCGAGGCGAAGAGCCAGCCGAGGATGCGGGCGTACTGGGTCCGGCCGCCGAGCGCGGCGACCGCGCCGACCCCGACCGCGGCGCCCAGGGTGAAGAGGGTCAGTTCCCGGGTGGCCAGGGCGCCGGCGAGTCCGGCACCACCCGCGGCGAGCCCGATGCCAAACACCAGCACCCGGGTGAGCCGCAGCGACCGGGCCAGTTCGGCGTCCGGCGGCGGCGGGGTCAGGGCGAGGCCGAGCATCGCGAGGGTGAAGACGGCGAGCGCGGCCAACGTGCTGTGCGGCCAGCCCATGCCGAGCGAGATCGGGGCGATCAGCAGGGTGATCGCCGCACCGGGCAGCACCACCGGGACGGCCCGGGACGGCCGTCCGCCGCTGAAGCCGGTGGCGGCGAGTCCGGCCGAGATGGTCAGCAGCAGCGCCGCCAGCACGTTGCCGTCGTTGCCGGCTCCGGCCTGCGGTCCGGCCAGCCCGGCCGGTGGTCCGCCCCAGATGTCCCGCAGGGTCTCGTACGGCTCGACCAACGCCGCCACCAGCGCCGGGGCGAGGGCCGCCACGGCCAGTGTGGTCGGCAGTACGGCGGCGACCATCGCGCCGACCGCCGGGCTGACCGACCACCGGCCGGTCGGGGTCGGCTCGGGCAGCCGGCGCAGTGCCCCGCCGAGCATCACCGACCAGCGCCGGGCCGGTTCGCGCAGCGGCGTCGGTGCCGGGGTGACCGCCCGGACCAGTTCGGCGAGGACCCCGAGCAGGACGGCGGCGGCGGCGTAGACGCCCCAGTGCAGCTGGGTGAGGAGCGCCGCGAGGGACGCCGAGGTGGCGCCGCCGACGATGCCGACCGTGGCGTACGGCAGGTACTGCGGGACCTGACGGCGGACCAGCGCCGCCACGGCGACCCCGAGGCTCGCCCCACCGAGGGCGGCCAGCACCACCACCTCGGCGGGTCGTTCGAGGGCGGCGCAGAACGAGGCCAGCGCCCCGGCGAGGGCGAGCAGCGCGCCGCCGCCGGCGAACCCGCCGATCTGGGCGGTCTGCGGCATCATGGTCAGCGGCCCGGTGTCGTCGGCCGGCCCGGCGAGGCCGCCGACCAGCCGGGCGAGGGCGGCGACGACCACCCCGATCAGCACGATCATGCCGAGCGCGGCCGCAGTCGTCCACGGCCGGACCAGGCTGGCACCCACGGCGTGCAGCGCGACCACGCCGGCGACGGTGGCCCGGGCCAGCCCGGCCCGGGGGTCGGCGGCGACGACGGCGCTGATCCCGTAGCTGGTGGCGACCGCTCCGCCGACGATGATCGGGGACCACCAGGGCAGGCCGAGCGCGGCCGGGGTGCCGATGGTGGCGAGTCCGACGCAGGCGGCGGCGACGTCGTACGCCCAGGGGCGGGGCAGCGCGATCGCGGCGGCCCCGGCGAGCAGCACCAGCGCGACCGGGGCCTGCCAGCCGGTGCCGGTGCCGTCCACCGGCCAGTCGGCGAGGCTGGCCGCCCAGAGCCGGCCGGGGGTGGCCAGCGCCTGCAGGCCACCGGCGAGCGCGGTCCAGCCGGCGATCAGCGCGATCACCCCGCCGCAGAACGCCATCCCGAGCACCGGGCCGCGCCGCCACTGCTCCGGCATGGCCCGGATACCGGCGGCCACCACCAGGACGACAAACGCGGCGGCGGCCAGTTCGGCGCCGTCACCGAGGATGCCGGCGATCCGGGCGAGGGTGCCGACCAGCGCCGCGGTCGCCGCGGCGGCGGCGATGTCGGCCCCGTCCAGCAGCCGGTCGGCCCGCCGGCCCGCGTCGATCGACGGGGCGAGGACCAGCAGCACCGCGCTGACCAGGAGCAGTCCGCCCACGGCGGCGTCGGCGAGGGTCGCGCCGGGGGCGCCGAAGGCCGCCGCGGTGACCGCGAGCGCGCCGAGCAGGGTGCCGACCGCCAGCGGCCGGCTGATCAGCCGCTGTGCCACCTGGGTGACCGTCGCGTAGCAGAGCACCGCACAGACGGCGAGGAAGCTGGCGGCGAGGACCGGTTCGGTGGCGTGCCGGACCGAGAGCGTGGTCGGGGTCGGGTCCACCGGCACCGTCGCCGCGACGAACGCGGCCACCGCACCGGGGAAGGCGAACGCGGCCCCGCCGGCGGCCCAGTCGCCGACCAGGCCGGCGGAGCGGCCCAGCGGCGCGGTCCGGATGGTGGGGGCGACGGCGACCAGCGTCCCGGCGACGCTGAGGGCGAACAGCACGGCGGCGGTGAGGCCGGGTCGGGTCACCGACATGGCGGCGCCGGCGAGCCCGACCAGGGCGGCGGCGCCGGCGTGCACGGCGGCGGACCGGCGGGTCTGCGCGGTCAGCCCGGCCACCCCGATGCCGATCGCGACCAGCACCGGCGGCCACGGGGCGGCGATCCAGTTCAGACCGTACGAGGCGGGCGCGGCGAGCGCGGTCAGCGCCGCCCCGACGACGGCGAACTCGCGCCGTACCTCGGCCGGGGAGGCGAGTACGGCGGCGATGGTGAGCAGGAGCGCGGTGGTGGCGAGCTGCCAGGTGGTGGCGCTGGCTCCGGCGGCCAGTTCGGCCGGGTACGCGGCGAGGTCGGCCGCCCAGACCGGCAGCGCGGCCCGGACCGGGGCGAGAGCGGCCCGCAGCGCCCCGCCGGCGACCACGATCCCGATCACCACCAGGGCGGCGGCCGAGGCGAGCTGCGGTCCGCGTCGGGCCGCCTCCGGCACCGCCCGTACTCCGACGCCGGTGGCCACGATGACGGCGGCGATCACGACGAGCGCCTGGCCGGGCAGGGCGACGGCGGCGATCCGGCCGGCGGCACCGATCACCGCCAGGGTCAGCACGGCCGCCCCGACCGCCGGGAGCGGCGGCCGACGTAGGGTCAGCGCACCGACCAGTACGGCCGCGGCGGCGAGCAGCAGCGCCGTCCCGGCCCGGGTCGCCGCCGGCACGGTGTCGGCGGTCAGCAGTGCGCTGGTGGCGAAGGTGAGCGCCACCGCGAGGGCCACGCCGTGCAGGGTCCAGGCGAGTTCCCGTACCCACGGGGTGGGCCGGCCGGCGCCCCGGCCGCCGGACGGCGTGGCGGCGGTCAGGTCCGGCCGAAGTACCGCGTCGGCCTCCTCCGGGACCGTCTCGGGCCGGCCCGGACCCCGCTGCGGTCCGATCCGTTCCCGGCCGGTCAGCCGCTCGGCTCCGCCGGCCGGCCGGCCGTCTCCATCCCCGTCGTCCAGGTCGGGGTCGCCGACCAGGTCGGGGTCGTCGTCCGCGTCAGGGTCGTCGACCAGGTCGGGGTCGTCGGCCGGGTCGGTGGCGGCGGACCGTCGGTCCCTCGGTGGCGGCAGGTTCGCCGGACGTCGGGCCGGCAGGTCCGCCGGGTCGAAGTCGCCGGTCGGGTGCAGCAGGTCGGTGGAGCGGCCGCCGCCGAACGGGAAGCGGGCGGTGCCGGTGAGCCGTCCGTCCTCGGTGAAGAGTTGGCTGAGATAGAGGTTGCCGAGGGCGACCGCGGTCAGCACCACCACCCAGCCGGTCGGGCCGGCGACCCAGTCGTACGCGGCCAGCGGCAGGATCGGCTGGACGGCGAGCACCGCCGCGTACCGGGGGGCGGCGAGGTCGGTGGCCCGGGCGTACGCGGCGGCGATGCCGGCGGTGAGCAGGAAGGTCAACCCGGCGAAGAGGGAACCGGGCAGGCCGCTGTCACCGAACCGGTCGACGGTCCAGAGGGCGTACCCGACCAGGGGGACCAGCAGCAGGCCGACGGCGGCGATGGTCTCGGCGGTGGCGGTGAGGCCACGTCGGGCGATCCTGGGCGGGGCGAGCAGCGTCAGCGCGGTCGCCAGCACCATGATCGCGACCCGGCTGAAGTCGTCGAGCGAGCTGATCGCCACGGCGGCGAAGACCACCGCGGCCACCCCGAGCACCAGAGCGCCGAGCCCGAGCAGGATGTTCTGGACCTCGCGGGTCGAGGCCTCGGGCCGGTTCCCGGGCCCCGGGTCCCAGGTCGGTTCCGCCCCGGGCGGCGGCGGTGGCGGTGGTGGCGGCACGGTCCGGTCGGTGCCGCTGGTCGGCTGCCGGGGCACCCGGGGTGGTGCGGTGCCGCCGGGGGCGGCGGTCGGTGGGCGGCGGTCGGCCCGCCGGCGCAACACCCGGCGCGGCTTGGCGTTCTGCTTGCGCCGCTGCTGGGCGGCATGGGTGAGGATGTCGCGCTGGAAGAGCGCCGCCTGCATCTGGGAGGCGATCGTCTTCTGCTCCTTGGCGATCGCCGACTCGCGGATCTTCATGTCCGCGATGGCGCGTTCGATCCGGGCCAGCTCCTCGGACCACTGTTCCTGTTCGGCACCACACTGTGGACATCGCGGTGCCGCTTCGAACTCCCGGCCACACGAGGAGCACAGGTACGTACTCACGGCACCCCCTCCAGCCCCGGCCGAGGCCGCGTCCCGGACCCTCCCCGAAGCATGCCCAAGCCGGGCCGGCGTTGAACAGCCCCCGTTCGCGTGTGAATCCGCCTGAGGAGATCCTAAGAGTCCGGCCGTGGACCACGCGGGGTCCACGGCCGGCAAGTCGGAGTCGAATTTATGTCCGTCGGCCTCCCGGGCGACCCGGGCGGCGTCGGATCGGCGGTCCTTACGGCCGGCCCATGCCCCGGTAGTCCCAGCCCGCCTGGGTCCACAGTGTCGAGTCGAGGCAGTTGCGCCCGTCCACCACCCGGCGGCCGGCGACCAGGTCACCGAGGACCACCGGGTCGGCGTTGCGGAAGTCGGCCCACTCGGTCAGTACGCAGACCAGGTCGGCACCGCGCGCCGCGTCGTTCATGCTCGGCTCGTACGACAGCTCGGGCCGCTCCCGTCGGGCGTTCTCCATGCCCTGCGGGTCGTACACGTGCACGTCGGCACCGGCCTTGGCCAGCGCGGCGGCGACGGCGAGCGAGGGGGCGTCCCGGACGTCGTCGGAGTTCGGCTTGAAGGTGGCGCCGAGGACGGCGATCCGGGTGCCGGAGAGGTCGGGGCCGGCCGGACCGTAGCGGCGGCCGAGCAGTTCGGCGGCGAGCTGCAGCACCCGGCTGCGGCGGCGCAGGTTGATCAGGTCGACCTCGTGCAGGAAGCGCAGCGCCTCGCCGGCGCCGAGTTCCTGGGCCCGGGCCTGGAACGCCCGGATGTCCTTGGGCAGGCAGCCGCCGCCGAAGCCGACGCCGGCCTGCAGGAACCGGTTGCCGATCCGGGGGTCGTAGCCGATCGCCCGGGCGAGCTGGGTGACGTCGCCACCGGCGACCTCGCAGACCTCGGCCATCGCGTTGATGAACGAGATCTTGGTGGCCAGGAAGGCGTTCGCGGCGACCTTGACCAGCTCGGCGGTGGCGAAGTCGGTGACCACCAGCGGGACCTCCCGGTCCTCGGTGGCGGCCAGGTCGAAGACGCCCTTGTGGGCGGCGTAGAGCATGCCGTTGGCCCACTCGCTCTTGACCCCGACCACGATCCGGTTGGGCCGGAGCACGTCCTCGACCGCGAAGCCCTCCTGCAGGAACTCGGGGCTCCAGGCGACCTCGACGCCGAGGTCGGCCTCGGCGTGCTTGCCGACCAGCTGCTCGATCCACTCGGCGGTGCCGACCGGCACGGTGGACTTGCCGACGATCAGCGCCTTGCGGGTGAGGTGCTGGGAGAGGCCGGTGACGGCCGCCTCGACGTACGACAGGTCGGCACCCATCCCGTCGGCCCGCTGCGGGGTGCCGACGCAGATGAAGTGCACGTCGCCGAACTCGGCGGTCTCGGCGATGTCGGTGCTGAACCGCAGCCGGCCGGCGGTCAGGTTGCGCTTGAGCAGCTCGTCCAGGCCGGGCTCGTGGAACGGGACCTCACCGCCGGCCAGCTTGGCGATCTTCTCGGCGTCGACGTCGAAGCCGATCACCTCGTAGCCGAGCTCGGCGAAACAGATCGCGTACGTCGCGCCCAGGTAACCGGTGCCGAGGAAGGTCAGTCGCGGGCGGGAGGCGCCGGAGGGCGGGGTCACCGCGGGGATCGCCGGCATGGGTTGAGTGCTCGGGTACGGAATCGTCACGCCTGTGTTCTCCGCTCGCGCTTGGCGGCGCTACGTTGCGTCGCGGTCGGGAGGTCGGCACCGCCAGGACAGCGCCGATGTCGGACATTGTGGGCCTTGTACACCTCGGTGTCGCGCCTGCGTGGCCGGCGAGTCGGCCGCCGACGCGGGCGACGACAAGCGCTGAGCCTACGCGGAGGCCGCTGCCCGGCGCACGTACGGTCGGCATCTTCACAGCCGGACGACCGGTCGGGTGGGGCGACCCCCGGCCGGCGGGCCGAGGGGGTCATCCGCCGGGCTACCGACGGGCGGCTGTCTGGTTGCTCCCTGACTGTCACGTCGAGTCCAGATCTGCCGGGGCGGGGACCGGCTGGTGGGTGCCGCGTGGTGACGGGGTGTCGAGTTGGTGGTGACTGCTTCCATCGCGTTTTGCCCGCTGGGCCGGTTTGTAACCAACCCCGGCGCGACTGCCCGCTTTGGGATCTTGACCGGATGAAATCGCTGCTCATAGGCTCCGAGCCACTTTCCCCCCAATCCCCCAGAAGGGACCTGAACTTCAGATGACAGTTCCGAAGTTCTCCCCGACGACCCCCACAGAACCCCCGAAGTCGGTCGTCGGCCGGAGGCTGGGCGGCGCCGCGGCCGCGCTGCTGGTCGCCCTGCCGCTGCTGCCGACCACTCCCGCCGCCGCCCGACCGGCCGACCCGACCCCGACCGCCGCCGCCACCGCCCGGCACGGCGGACCGGGGTGCGGCACCGACCCGACCACCCGACTCGCCGGCGTACCGAGCCCGGAGGCGTACCTCGGCTTCCCGCTCGGCGTCGGCCAGGAGCGGATGGTCACCGACGACGAGATCCGGTCCTACCTGCGGGCGGTCGACACCGCCTCGGACCGGGTGGTCACCGGCAACCTCGGCGACAGCGTGCTCGGCCAGTCGATGCCGTACGCGATCGTCTCGGACTCCCGGCACCTGCGCGGCGACAACCTGCGGAAGATCGCCGACGACATCCGGGACCTGCGCGACCCGCGGCGTACCTCGGCCCGGACGGCGGCCCGGACCGCCGCCGACAGCCCGGCGATCGTCTGGATCACCGGCAACGTGCACGGCGGCGAGAAGTCCGGCGCCGACGCCGCGCTGAAGACCCTCTACGAGCTGGCCGCCGGCCTCTCCTGCGAGGTACGCCAGCGCACCGACAACCTGGTCACGATCATCGTGCCGACCCAGAACCCGGACGGCCGGGACGCCAGCCGCCGACAGAACGAGTACGGCTTCGACCTCAACCGCGACTGGTTCGCCCGGACCCAGCCGGAGACCGACGCCAAGGTCGAACTGCTCCGGCGGTACCCGGCCCAGGTCTTCGTCGACGCCCACGAGATGGGCGGCGACGAGTACTTCTTCCCGCCGAACGCCGACCCGATCCACCACGAGACCCCGGGCGAGGCGGTCGACTGGATCAACCGGATCGGTGCCGCCAACGCCGCCGGTTTCGGCTACAACGGCGCCTGCACCGACACGGTGACCAGCGAGTGCTACTTCAACTACGACACCTACGACCTGTTCTTCATGGGGTACGGCGACACGGTGCCGACCACCGGCTTCGGCGCCGCCGGGATGACGTACGAGAAGGGCAGCTCGTCCGCGGTACCGGACCGGGTGCAGCAGCAGTTCCACACCCAGTGGGCCACCCTCGGCTGGGCCGCCGCGAACAAGCGGGAGGTCCTCACCGGCTACTACAACATCTGGCAGGACGCCCTCGCGCAGGGGCGGGCCGGCACCCTGGAGCCGAACGAGGTCGTCCAGCCGACCAACGAGGTCCAGTTCCCGGTCCCGGACGTCACCGTCCGGTCGTACTTCCTGCTGCCGGACCGGCAGCTCGGCGACGTACGACGGCTGGTCGAACGGCTTCGCGGGATGGACGTCGAGGTGTACGAGCTGACCAAGCCGGTCAAGGTACCGAACGCGAAGATCTTCGGCGGGCGGTCGGCGAAGAACCTGACCGTGCCGGCGGGGGCGTACTGGATCCCGATGGAGCAGCCGCAGAAACACTGGATCCAGGCGGTCATGGGCGAGGACCCGTACGTGCCGTTCCCGTACTTCTACGACGTCTCGTCCTGGAGCAACCCGCTGCTGATGGGCGTCAACACCGTCTACACCGGTGACAAGCTCGCCCCGAAGGCGCACCGGGTCCGGGACATCGAGGGCGGCCGCGCCTCCGCCGCACCACGACACGGCTCGTACGCGTACCCGCTGGACTCGGCCGCGGCGGCCGAACTGACCTTCGCGCTGCTCGACCAGGGCGTCGAACTGCGCCGCGACCAGCGGACCGGCGTCGTCACCCTGCCCACGACGGCGCTGACCGGCGCCCGGGACCGGCTCGCCGAATCCCTCGGCGTCACCCTGACCGCCGGCCGGTCCCGCCCCACCGGCACGGTACTGCGTCGGCCCGACGTCGGCCTCTTCGCCGGCACCGGCATCTCCACCACCTCCGGCTCGCACGGCGAGGCCCGGTACGTCCTCGGCGAGCGCTGGGGACTCGACCTCACGCCGGTCAGCACCGCCGACATCAACGACAACACCCCGGCCTTCACCGGCCGCGACGTCCTGCTGGTGCCGGACGGCAGCAATCCCACCGGTGGGCTCACCGCCACCGGCCAGGCGAACCTGCGAGCCTGGGTGGCGGCCGGCGGCACCTACCTCGGGCTGCGTAACCAGGGCACCCGGATGGCCCGGGCGGCCGGCCTCACCTCCACCGTCGAGGTGCCGAAGCCGACCGGCTACCAGGTGATCGGCTCGCACCTGCGGGTCGACGTCGACCGCCGCAGCCCGGTCGGGCTCGGACGGCCGGCCGAGGACTTCGAGTTCAACAACGGCGACTCGATCCTCAGCCCGTCCAGCACCGGGACGAACGTGTTGACGTACCCGGCCGACCAGCGGTTCTGGCTCAACGGCTACACCGTGCACGCGGACGTGCTCAGGGGCACGGCCGCGCTGGTCGACGAGCCGACCGGAGCAGGACGGGCGGTGCTGTTCGCCTTCAACCCGCTGTTCCGGGCGTACAACGAGTCCGGCCTGCACCTGGTGGCCAATGCCCTGCTCGCCCCGACGGGCGCCACGGTCGCGTCGCCGGACGCCCGCTCGACGGCGCCGACGGTCGACCCGGCCCGGGCCGCCGCCGCGGCGGCGCCCACCCCGGAGAACCTGGGCGGGGAATGGCGCCCGATCACCATCCAGGTGTCGAGCACCGAACTGAACCGGACCCGGTCCGTTGTCGCCCGGTACACCGGTGACGTCCGGGTCGCCGAGGTCGACGGTTCCGCCTACCTCACCATCCCCAACCCCGACGGCCTCACCGCCGACGAACACCCGTTCCTGCGCGACCTCGTCCGCGACCTGCGCGGCGCGGCGATCCCGCTCCGCTCCCTCACCGCCTGAGTGGACGGAAGGGTCCCTTCCCTGGGTAGGAAGGGACCCTTCCGGACAACCCGGCGCCGGGGTCAGATGGTGAATCCGCCGTCGACGTTGACCGTCGCCCCGGTGACGTAACGCCCGTCCGGGCTGGCGAGGAAGGCCACCACGGCCGCGACGTCGGCCGGGTCCGCGAAGTGTCCCAGCGCGGTGAAGCCGTTGATGGTCTCCGCGTTCGGGCCGTCGGCCGGGTTCAACTCGGTGTCGGTCGCGCCGGGGTTCACCAGGTTGACCGTGATCGCCCGGCCGCCCAGTTCCCGGCCGAGTGCCTTGGTCAGGCCGATCATCGCGGTCTTGCTCGTCGCGTACAGCGAGAAGCCCGGGAAGACCGCCCGCTCGGCCATGTTGCTGCCGATGTTGACGATCCGCCCGCCGGCCGACATGTGCCGGACCGCGGCCTGCGCGGCGACGAACGGCGCCCGGACGTTGACCGCCATGGTCTGCTCGAAATCGGCCAGGCCGAGCTGCTCCAACGGCCCGAGCAGGAATGCCCCGGCGTTGTTGACCAGGATGTCCAGCCGACCCCACTCGTCGGCAACCCGGTCGACCGCGGCCACCACCGCCGCCGGGTCGGCACTGTCGGCCTGGATCGCCAGCGCCCGCCGTCCCATGGCCCTGACCTGCTCCACGACGTCGTCGGCGCGGTGTTTGTCGTGCTGGAAGGTGAACGCCACGTCGGCGCCCTCCCGGGCCAGCCGGAGCACCACGGCGGCGCCGATACCGCGCCCCCCACCGGTGACCACGGCCACCCTGCCGTCAAGCTGGTTCTTCGTCATCTCGTGGTTCAGGACTTCGTTGTTCATGATGAAGAGCCTGGTCGACGGCGACCCGTACGTCTGGCGGCGATCGGACGTCGCGTCGACCGCCCGGCTGGGCGCCCGGTATCGCGATCGCCTCCGGGCCGTCGGCGTTGGCGGAGGCGGCGCCGCGGGGCAGCCTCGTCGGCGACCGGGCCTGGCTGGGCGCTGCGGGGGCGGATCGGCGCCGACGGCCCGGAGGTGCTGCTCCACGACCGGCACGGGCTCTGGGAGATTGGTGACCGGAGCCGGATCCGGCTGCTCTACGGCAGCGACGTGCCGGGACACCGGGTGGCGCTCGTGCTGGTCCCGCTCCGGTTCGGCCTGCTCACCCGGTGGAGCTACGTCTGGTACGCCGGCCCGGCCGGCGCCGACGCCGGGCAGATGCGCTACGCCGGGCACAGTGCGGGTGGAGACAGTCTGGTCGAGATGTTCATGCGGGTCGACGAGAACGGCGGAGCCGGGGTCGCGGTGGTGGTCGCGCCGACCGGGGCGACGGTGGACATCGGTGGCGAACCCCGCTACACGCCGGCCGGAACAGTGGAGTTCGCCCAGCTCGCCACCCCGGACGGCAGCGGGGTCGGTGTGTGTGGTGTCGGGGGGTACCGGCATGATGCACGTCACTGGCGGCCCTCGGCCTCCGGCCAACAGTGAGGAGCCATCGTGTCCGCTGCGGTTCCGGTCTCCGTCGTCTCCGACGGACGCGCCGATTTCGATTTCATCTTCGGCAGGTGGTCGGTGCACAACCGCAAGCTCGTCGACGGTACCGATCCGGACTGCGACGAGTGGGTGGAGTTCGGCGCGGTCTCGCAGGTCGAGCCGGTGCTCGGCGGGCTTGGTCACGTCGACCGGATGTCCGCCGAGGCCCCGCCGGGCGGCGAACCGTTCGAGGGTTTCACGCTCCGGCAGTTCGATCCCGAGGCGCGGGTGTGGCGGATCTGGTGGGCGTCGAGCCGGCGTCCGGGTCATCTCGACGCTCCGATGGAGGGCTCCTGGAGCGACGGGCTCGGCCAGTTCTTCTGCGACGAGATCCTGAACGGTCGTGCGGTGAAGGTCCGCTTCCAGTGGGTCAGCAACAGCCCGACCAGTGCGCGTTGGGAGCAGGCGTTCTCCTACGACGGTGGCGCCACCTGGCGGACCAATTGGATCATGGACTTCTCCCGGCTGGAGTAGTCGCGGCCAGGGGCGCCGGGCGGGCGTCGCGCGGACGGAGTCGGGTGCCCGGGGGTGCCAAAGCGTGGTTACCCACGAGTATCCTCGGGGAGCCGGCCGGGCAGCCGCCGGCGACGAGCGACGGGGAGGGCCGCGATGAGCAGTGCCGGGTCGGAGTTCGACGCGTACCAGGTGCCCGAGGAGCACCAGGCGATCCGGGAGGCGGTCCGCGAGGTCTGCGACGCGAAGGTCGCCCCGAACGCCGCAGTGGCGGACGAGACCGGCGAGTTCCCGAAGCAGTCGTACGAGGCACTGCGCGCCGCCGACTTCCACGCCCCGCACATCCCCGAGCAGTACGGCGGAGCCGGCGCCGACGCGCTCGCCACCGCCATCGTGATCGAGGAGGTGGCCCGGGCCTGCGCCGCGTCCAGCCTGATCCCGGCGGTGAACAAGCTCGGCACCATGCCGCTGCTGCTCGCCGCCTCCGAGGAGTTGAAGCGCCGCTACCTACCGCCGGTGGCCAGCGGTGAGGCGATGTTCTCGTACTGCCTCTCCGAGCCGGAGGCGGGCAGCGACGCGGCCTCGATGACCACCCGGGCCGTCGCGGACGGCGACCACTACGTGCTGAACGGCGTCAAGCGCTGGATCACCAACGCCGGGGTCTCCGAGTTCTACACCGTCTTCGCGGTGACCGACCCGACCGCCCGCAGCCGGGGCATCTCCGCCTTCGTGGTGGAGAAGTCCGACCCGGGGGTCAGCTTCGGGGCACCGGAGAAGAAGCTCGGGATCAAGGGATCGCCGACCCGCGAGGTCTACCTCGACGACGTACGGATTCCGGCGGACCGGATGATCGGCGCGCCGGGCACCGGCTTCGCGACCGCGATGCGGACCCTGGACCACACCCGGGTCACCATCGCCGCCCAGGCGGTCGGGATCGCGCAGGGCGCGCTCGACTACGCCATGGGGTACGTCAAGGAGCGCAAGCAGTTCGGCACGCCGGTCGCCGACTTCCAGGGTGTGCAGTTCATGCTCGCCGACATGGGCATGAAGCTGGAGGCGGCCCGGCAGTTGACGTACGCGGCGGCCGGGAAGTCGGAGCGCGGCGACGCCGACCTGACCTACTTCGGGGCGGCGGCGAAGTGTTTCGCCTCGGACGCCGCGATGGCGATCACCACCGACGCGGTCCAACTCCTCGGCGGGTACGGCTACACCCGCGACTACCCGGTCGAGCGGATGATGAGGGACGCCAAGATCACTCAGATCTACGAGGGCACCAACCAGGTGCAGCGGATCGTCATGGCCCGGCAGCTCCTCAAGGGCGTCAGCTGAACTGTCTTCCCAGGCAATACCGATTCCCTGAACGGCGCAGGTCGGCTTATTGCCCCATCGTTGCCTGCAGGTGCCGGCCGCGGAAGTCTCGTGGCGGCATGCCGTACGCGGAGCGGAACGTACGGCTGAAGACCGCCGCATCGGGGTAGCCCCATCGACTGGCGATCTCGTGGATCGGCGTGCTCAGCATGGCGGGGTCGGCGAGGTCCCGGCGGGCCCGTTCCAGGCGCTGCTGGCGGATCCACGCGGCGACGGTCGCCTCCTCCGTTTCGAACAGCCGGTGCAGGTAGCTGACGGAGATGTGGTGTGCGGCGGCGATGCTGCCCGCGGTCAGGTCCGGGTTATGGAGATGTTGCTGGATGAACGCCCGGATCCGCAGCATCAGGGTCCGGCGGTGGGTGTCGGGGGGAAGTATGCGTTCGGCGTCGAGCGTGTGGGCGAACAGCGCCGACACCAGGTCGACCAGGACCGCGCCCAGGCGAGGTCCGTCGGCGGGTCGGTAAATGTCGGCCTCGGCGCCCAGCCGGATGGCGAGTCCCATCACCAGCGCCCCGAGCCCGTGCTGGCCCGGCAACCGCCGGGCCAGGAGCTTTTCCACCTCGCGCTCGGGCAGCGGTAGCAGCGACTTGGGGATCCTGAGCCCGATCGCCTCGATGGGTCCAGCGCCGCCGCCGAACAGGTGACAGTCGAAGGGCCGGGACATGTCGGCGACGTACAGGTCGTGTTGGCGGTGTATGGCATGCTCGCCGGCCTGATCGATGCCGATCGCCCCGTCCAGGATGAGCGAGAGATGGTACATCTCGGGAGCGGACTGCCGGGCCAGCTTCGGGGTGCGGTGGCACCGCATCGGCTGTATGGTCGTCGGCCACACCTGGGTGGCGCCAAGGCGCAGAATGCGCGCACGTGCCTGGAAGTCAGCTGCGTGATCGCTGGTCATCCGCATTGGTGCTGCCAGGTTGGTCATCTGTTCACACCAGACCCCGAACCGCTCGGCCCTGGGAACATCCTCGGTCCGGAACATGGTGATCTCGACCATCATCAGCCCCCGTCGCTGGTCCCCGCCCTGTCGTTCCTGCCTATCACGCATTGACGATCATCATCAATATATTGCGACTCGACCGGCCTGACGCATTTCCGACTCACTCGGGCCTCGAGTGGTCCACGGCGCCGGGGTCGGCGTAGACATATTGTCAGACATCTGTGCGTCCCCGGTGCCAACGACTCCTCTCGCGAACTCCGGAACTCTGGGCAGGGAAGGAAATGAACCGCGCGGACGTCTGTTCCCGCGATCGACCAGAGGAGATCACCTCATGCAAGTAGCCCGCAGAGTGTCGGGCGCCCTCGCCATGTCACTGGTGACGGGTGCGATGTACACCGTCGCGTCGGCGGTGCCGGCCGCCGCCGATGTTTCGGCGTCCCCACGACAGGGTGGTGGCGTCGGGCCCGCCGCAGTCGAGATGACGTTCACGGTGAGCACCGGCGGCCCGGCGACGAACATCCGCAGTTGTGCCCAGCTGAGTTGCGGCGTCGTCACGACGATCTCGAACGGCACGTTCGTCACCGTCGACTGTCAGAGGCGCGGCGAGACCGTCACCGGCAACCTCGGCACCAGCGCCGTCTGGGACCGGATCGTCGCCTTCAACGGCCCGATCGGCTTCGCCTCGGACACCAACATTCGGACCGGGTACGACGGGTTCCACCCCGGCCTGCCCCGTTGCTAGCCCCCAGACGACAGAGGAGAAAGCACCATGCCTCGATCCACCCTCCGCCGCCGCCTCGTCGGGTTGCTCGGCGTCCTGGCCGCAGCCAGCCTCGCCCTGCCGCTGACCGCCACTGCCACGTACGCCAGTGACGGCGGATCGACCGGCCGGGCTGCGGCCGTCACGGCACCTGCGGAGCGAGCCGCCGCCGGGCCGTCGGCCGGTACGCCCGACGACGGCGACCAGGTCGCCGCCCTGGTCTTCCAGGTCAACACCGGCGGCCCTGCCATGAACCTCCGCAGTTGCCCCCGGCTGAGCTGCTCGTCGGATCTGCAGGTCCCGAATGGGGGCTACGTCACCGTCGACTGCCAGACCCTCGGCGACACCGTCACCGGTTACTACGGCACGAGCGCCATCTGGGACCGGGTGCTCTCCGGAATGACGTACTTCTTCGCCTCGGACACCAACATCCGGACGGGGTACGACGGGTTCCACCCCGGCCTGCCCCGCTGCTGACAGAACGGAGACCAACCATGCTGGCAACGTCACGTCCGCTCGCACGGACCGATGCCCCCCGGCCGGTACGGCGCTCCCAGCCACGTGCCGTACTCGGTGCGGGCCTGATTCTCCTACTGGTCGCGCTCGGCGTTGTCGCGGCTCCCGGCCCGGCCAGCGCGCACGCCAAGCTGAGCCCCGGAGGCAGCTGCCCGGGTTCGGAGCTGAGTCCGCACCGGGACTTCTTCAACGGCCAGGTGTCGGTCTTCGTCTACTATTCCAGCGCCAACGGGGGGACGAACTGCGCCTGGGCCCAGAAGAACGTCGGTCGGGGCACCGCCCAGTACCTCAATGTGGGGATCGGGGTCTGCCCAACCGGCAACCCCGGCTTCCCGTGCGAGCCGGTCGACTTCGATGACGACCGGAACGCCTGGGAGTACTACGCCGGACCGGTTCGGGTGGACAACACGGCCGGGCGGTGCATCATGATCTGGGCCGAGTACCTCGACCAGGAACGGACCATCGGTCCGGTGCACTGCGGTTGAACCCTCCCGGGGCGGCCGACGAGGGACGGTCGGCTACGGTCCACACCAGCCCGGTCGGGGGACATGACCTCGCCCCCGACCGGGCTCGGCGGACGACCCCGAGATCGACGGATGCGGTGCCTCGGGCGGCCGCGCCGTTGCATTATCGGATCGGTGGACGTATCGAACCAGTATGGGGTCCGCAGTTAGTTGGTACTCCAACGTCACTTGATCTTTCGGTTGGTTCGCTGACCGAGTCTGCGTTGGTGGTGCGCGCTGATCGGCGGCCGGCACGACTCGCGTACCGTCTGGGCGGACCTGCGGCGGTCTGCGGACTGGGGAGGACGGTGCGGGTATGGGCAGCGCGGTCACGGCCCGGCCTGGTCGGCACGGGTGGGGCGGGAAAGCACGTTCCCGCGCCGCCACGGGGCACCTGCGCTCCGGGGCCGTCCTGCTGTTACTCGCCACCGTCCCGCTGATCGGGGCGACGTCCGTACCCACGCCGGTGCTCGCCGCGTCGACCCCGGCTCCCACCCCGCGGCAGACCGGTCCGGCGGTCAGCCCAGGCGTGCCCCGGTACTACGTGGTCGGGGCGCCCCGGGACGGTGTGCGCGAGCACCTGTACCAGATCGCGGTGCGGACCCTCGGCGACGGCAACCGGTTCCGGGAGATTTTTGAACTCAACCGGGACCGCCACCAGCCGGACGGCGGTCGACTCGACGATCCGTTGTCGGCGTTGCGTCCGGGCTGGATCCTGCAGCTGCCCCCGGACGCGGCCGGCCCGGACGTCCGGATCGGTCCGCTTCCGTCGCAGTCCCCGACGCCGCCGGAGCGGTCCGCCGACGGCGGGGGAGCCGGATCGTCCGGCGGCGGTGCGACCCCGTACCTGATCGGTGCCGCCGGTCTGCTGGTGATGTCGTTGTTGATCGCGTGGGCGCTGCGGCTGCTCCGCCGCGGTCGTCGGTCACGGAACGGGGCCGAGCCGGTGGCGGCCGAGTCCCCGGACGTCGAGCCGGTGACGGCCCACTCTCCGGACGTCGGGCCGGTGGCGGTGCCGGCCGCGGCCGGGCATGGGGCCGCCGGGCCGGCTGCCGTCGTACCGGCGCCGCGTGGGCCCGCCCCTGAGGGTGGTCCGGCATCGACCGCGCGGCCGGCGGTGGACACGTCGTCGGGGCGGGTGCTGGTCGACCTCCAGCCGTTGGCCGGTGACCTGCCGAACCGGCTCAACGTCCGTCTGCTCGGGGTGAACTCCGAGGGCGCCGGGGCCCCGTACGCCTGGCTCGGGAACGAACCGCTCCCGGCGGCGACGATGCCGGTCGTGCTCGGGCGGCAGGACGGGTGGCGGTTCTTCGTCGACCTCGGCGCCGCGCCGGACGTCTTCACCGTCAGCGGTACGCCGTCGGCCGCCCGCCGGGTCGCCCTGGCCCTCGCCGAGCAGCTCCACGTGGCCGGCGTGGCGGTGACGGTCGTCGGGGACGCGCTCGGTGCCGAGGTCCCGGCCGGCTACCGGCGGCTGGCGACGTTCCCACTCGACGATCACGACATCGCGTCCCTGGCCGAGCCGGGCGTCCTGATCAGCGGCGGACTCCGGGGTGCCGAGCTGGCCGCCGCCCGGGGACTGGCCACCCGGACCCGGCACCGGGTGGTGCCGCTGCTGGTCGGCGAGGTACTGCGGGGCCGCTGGTCGGTGCGGGTGACCGGATAGCCTCCGGTACTCCAGGCGTCACAGTCCGCCGTGACTCCGGGCTACGTAGTCCGCGATGCCACTTTTCCGCATCCGAATTGAACCGGACGGCGGTCGGCACCGTCGTCGGGACGAGGGTTCCGGTTGGGCTGACCGCGAGGCGGAGCGTGGGCGTGTCGGGAAAGCGGAGGTGGGCATCCGTGTGGTCGAGGCTGCGGGTCCTTGGCAGTCTGCTCGGCTGCGTGGCCCTGGTGGCCGTACTGACCCAGATGGCCGGCCCGGGGCAGCCGGTGGCCGCGGTCGCGCCGGAGCTGGCCCCGGTGGCCGCGCCGGCCGCGCTGTCGCCGGCACCGACCCCGCCGACCGGCGACGGCGACTACGTCAAGTACTACACCGTCCCGGTGCCGCCCCAGGATGCTCCAGAGAGCCTGACCTCGATCGCCGGGCGGCTGCTCGGCGCGCCGGGGCGGGCGGAGGAGATCTACCGGCTCAACGTCGGACGGCGACAGCCGGACGGCGGGGCGCTGACCGACTCGAAGCAGGTCCGGGCCGGCTGGTCGTTGGTGCTGCCCTGGGACGCGTACGGGGACGGGGTGCGGATGGGACTGCTGCCCACCGAACCTCCGGCGTCGCCCACCGAACCTCCCGTGTCGCCCACCGTCCCGCCGCCCTCGGCCGGGGCGCCCCCGGTGCCGCCCCACCGGCCGGCGACCACGCCGCCCACCACTCCTGCCAGCTCTGCGAGCCCTGGCGGTCCGGCAGGCCCGACACCTACCACCCCGGCCAGCCCGACACCTACCACCCCGGCCAGCCCGGGCACACCCACGACCCCGGCGAGCCCCGGTCGGGACGGCTCCTCCACGTCGCCCGGCACGTGCACGAACTCGGTACCGTCCCGCCCGGACTCCGGCTGGGCCCGGGACCGGATGGCGGCGGACCAGGCCTGGGGTCGTACCCAGGGTGAGGGCGTGCTGGTCGCGGTGGTCGACTCCGGAGTGGACGCCAGCGTGCCGGAGCTGAGCGGCCGGGTCGCGCTGGGCGCGGACATCCCGACCGGACGCGGCCGGGGCGACGTCGACTGCCTGGGCTCGGGGACCGCGATGGCGAGCATCCTCGGTGCCCGTCCGACCGGATCCGACGCGGCCCGGCGCGACCAGGTGGTCGGGATGGCGCCCGGCGCCACCATTCTGCCGCTGCGGGTGGTGGCGGAGGCGCCGCAGGCCAAGCCGGCCGACTCCGCCACCGCGATCGAGGTCGCGGTCACCGCCGGCGCCCGGGTAGTCGCGCTCGGTGGTTTCGTGGACCTCGCGGACAACGCCGTGCAGGACGCGATCCGCTCCGCGGTCGCGCACGACGTCGTGGTGGTGGCGGGCGCACCGACCGTCGCCGGCGGCCCGCCGCCTCCGACGTCGGCAGCACCGGACGGCTCGCCCACCCCGGCGCCGGCAGCCCTGGACGGCCTGCTGCGGGTCGCCGGCGTCGGCCCGGACGGGCAACCGGCGGCGAACTACCGACCGTCCGGTGTGGACGTCACCGCACCCGGCATCGACGTGGCCACCCTCGGCGCCGGAAGGTCCGGGGTACGGGCCAGCAGCGGCTCCCAGTACGCGGTCGCGTACGTCGCCGGGGCGGTGACCCTGGTCCGCTCCGCCTTCCCGAACCTGAACGCGGCGCAGGTGGCGCACCGGATCAAGGTGACCGCGGACCGCGCCGGTCAGGACGGCCCGGATCCGGCCGTCGGCTGGGGAATGGTCAATCCGAATGCCGCGGTGACCCTGGCGCTCGCCGAGGAGGCGCCACCCCGACCCGCCGAGACCGACGGCTTCGGCCCGGTGCGGATTCTCACCATCTCCCTGCTGGTGGTGGTGGGACTGGCCGCCGCCGCGGTACTGACCCGACGGGCACCCGCCCCGGCGGAGGCCGCCGCCGCCCGCCTGCTCGTGATCGGTGGCAGGAGGCGGCGTACCGGCGGGGCGGGAACCGGACCGGACGGCGGCGACACCGGTACCGCCGGCCCGTCGATCCCGGACGACGACGGGCGGAACCCGGCCGGTACGGACTCCGGCGCCGACAGTGGCAGCGGGACGGCGGTCGACGGCGTACCCGGGACCCCGAAGTCCGCCGGCACCAGCCCGGACGGCGGCACCGAACCCGGGCCGGACAGCGGCACCGGGCCCGGGCAGAGTACGGGGGAGCCGGGAACAGACCCGGCCGGGCCCGCCGCCCGCGCGTGACCGTGCAGGTCCGACGTGCGGCCCGGCTGACCGTCGCGGCGCTGCTGCTCGTCGGCGGTACCGGCGTGCTGCCGTCGCCGCCCGCCCGGGCCGGTGCCGGAACACCAGGTGCGGTGAACCGGATCGCGGTGGCCCGGTACGCCGTGGCGGAACCGCCCGGGCTGCCCCAGGTCACCAACGGCACCTGCGTGGGCGAGTCGCCGACCGTGGCCCAGCACACCCCGTGGGCGCTGGGTCGGACGGCGCCGACGGACGTCTGGCCGTTGAGCAGCGGCGAGGGCGTACTCGTGGCGGTGGTCGACACGGGGGTCAGCGCCGCCGCCTCCGGGCTGACCGGGGCCGTCCGGCGTGGCACCGACGTGGTGCGTGGGGGCCGGGCCGACCAGGACTGCATCGGTCGAGGTACCGCGTTGGCCGGCATCGTCGCGGCGCGGCCGGTCACCGGAAGCGTGTTCGTCGGGGTCGCACCCGGCGCGACCGTACTGCCGATCCGGATCGTGGACGGCAGAGGAGAGGTGGCGACCGGGGCGATCGCCGCCGGGATCCGGGCGGCGACGGCGGCCGGAGTGGACGTGATCCTGCTCGGCGTCGGCACCCCCGAGCCGGACGCGGAGCTGCGTGCGGCGGTACGGGCGGCCGTCGCCCGGGACATCGTGCTGGTCGCCAGCGTCTCCGACGTGAAGCCGTCGACAACCGGGCAACCGCCACCACCGTGGTATCCGGCCGCCGACCGGAACGTCCTCGCGGTCGGCGGCATCAACTCGAAGGGCGTACCCACCGAGAAGTCGCCGGCCGAGGCTGGCGTGGACCTGCTCGCACCGGCGGAGGGCGCGGTCAGCGTCGCGCCCCGGGGCACCGGCCACTTCGCGGTCGGCGGGCCGGCGGTCGCGGCGGCGTACGTCGCCGGAGCCGCCGCACTGGTCCGCGCCTACCATCCCCGGCTCTCCGAGGCGGAGGTGCGACGTCGACTGGAGTTGACCGCCGAGCACCCGCTCGGCGAGTGGCCGGCACCGGGGGTCGGCTACGGCACGCTCGACCTGTACGGCGCGATGACCGTGCTCGACCTCGCGGACACCCCCCGGTCGGTGGAGCAGGCGGCGTTCGTCCCGATCCCGGCCAGGGCACCGGCCGACCCGGCGAAGACGGTCGCCGGGTGGGTCGCGGCCGGCATCGTCGGCGCGGCCGGCGTCGGTTACCTGTCGATGCTGACCGTCCGGTCGGGCCGGCGCCGCCGCTGGCGCCCCTGAATCCGACCGGGCGACCTACGCCGTGGCGGGTTGCGCCGGGGACGAGCCCACCGGCTGTTCCGCCGACTCCGCCGGGTCGCTCCAGGCGGTCTGGACGAGCCGGGCGCCCCGCCGGGTACAGAGCAGCGCCCGGCCCGGTGGCAGGTTCCGCGGCTTGGTGTTGCCGATCAGCGGCCCCTCGTTCGGCGGACAGGAGAGCGCCACGTCCGGGCTGTTGGTCTCCTGGAGCCGGCGGATCAGCGGATCCATCGACATCCGCATGACGTTCGCCGCGCCCCGGGTCAACACCAGGTGGAAGCCGATGTCCGCGCCCTGCGACAGGTAGGGCATCAGCGGCAGCAGCGGGTTGTCGTGCCCGGCCAGCAGGTCGTAGTCGTCGATCAGGACGAACAGTTGCGGGCCGGTCCACCAGTCCCGGCGGCGCAGCTGCTCCGGCGTCACGTCGGAACCGGGCACCCGGGGCCCGAGACCGGCGACCGCGTCCGCCACGGTCTCCCGGGTCGAGTCGAGGGAGACCGAGTAACCCAACCGGTACGGCTCCGGTACCGCGTCGAAGAGCTGCCGACGGTAGTCGACGATCATGATCCGTGCCTCGGCCGGGGTGTACCGGCGTACCACCGACCGGGCGAGGTGGCGCAGCAGGTTCGTCTTGCCGCTCTCGCTGTCGCCGAGCACGGTCAGGTGCGGCAGGTCGCCGAAGTCGTGCCAGACCGGCTGCATCCCGGCCTCGTCCAGACCCAGCGCGACCCGTACGTCGCCGTGCGGCTCCGGCAGTGTGTCGGCGGGCAGCACCGCGGGCAGCGTACGCACGGGCGGGGCCGCCGCACCGGTCCAGAACTCGCCGACCATCGCCGCCAGCGCGCGTACCCCGTCGCTGACGCCGGCCGGGTCGGCGACGCCGTCGATGCGCGGCAGCGCGGCCAGGAAGTGCAGCTTGTCGGCGGTGAGACCCCGGCCGGGAGACTGCGGCACGGTGGCGGCCATCCGCAGGTCGATGGTGGAGTCGACCGGGTCGCCGAGCCGCAGTTCGAGCCGGGTGCCGATCTGGTCGCGCATCGCGTGGTGCACCTCCGACCACCGGGACGCGGTGAGCATCAGGTGGACGCCGAAGTTGAGGCCCTGCGCGGCGATCTGCCGGACGGCCGGCTCCAGCGCCTCGAACTCCTGCCGAAGGGTGAACCAGCCGTCGACCACGAGGAAGACGTCACCGAGCGGGTCGTCGCCGACCCGTCCGTCCGCCCGGAGCCGCCGGTACGTCGCCATGCCGTCCACGCCGAGGTCGGCGAAGCGCCGCTCCCGTGCGGTGATCAGCCCGGTCACCTCGGCGACGGTGCGGTTGACCCGGTCGGTGTCGAGCCGGCCGGCGACGCTGCCGACGTGCGGCAGGTCGGCGATCGCGCCGAGCCCGCCACCGCCGAAGTCGAGGCAGTAGAACTGCACCTCGTACGGGGTGTGCGTCAACGCCAGGCTGCTGATCAGCGTACGGAGCAGGGTGCTCTTGCCGCTGCGTGGTCCACCGGCGATCCCGACGTGCCCGCCGACGCCCGACAGGTCGGCGACGAGGAGATCCCGGAGCTGCTCGAACGGCTTGTCGACAAAACCCACCGGGGCGGCGAGCCGACTGTTCCCGGGCCAGCCGGCGGCGGTGAGCCCCCGGTCGGGGTCGGGCACCAGGCTCGGCAGCAGTTGGTCCAGGGTCGGCGGGGTGGCCAACGGCGGCAGCCACACCTGGTGTGCCGGCGGTCCGTGGTCGACGAGCTGCTCCACCACGACGCTCAGGACGCTCCGGGTGGCCTCGGGGCCGGGTCCGTCCGCCGGCACGTCCGCTGGCACGTCCGCCGGCACGTCCGGGGTGTTTGGCTCGGTCGGCCGCGGCTCCGGCCGCCGGTGCGGCACGTGGTCGAGCGAGTACGGCACCACCTGCTGCTGCACGATCTCCTGCCGGACCCGGACCGTGGTGCTGCGGTACGGACCCGAGACGTAACCGGCCTTGAACCGGATCAGCGTCGACACGTCGGTCCGCAGGTACCCGTTGCCCGGGGCCGGTGGTAGCTCGTACGCGTCCGGCACCCCGATCACCGACCGGGACTCCAGCACCGAGAAGGTCCGCAGCCCGATCCGGTACGACAGGTGCGACTCGAGCTGGCCGATCCGCCCGTCGTCGACACGCTGACTGGCCAGCAGCAGGTGCACCGCGAGGGATCGACCGAGTCGGCCGATCATGACGAACAGGTCCATGAAGTCGCGGTGGGCGGCGAGCAGTTCGCTGAACTCGTCGACCACGACGCAGAGGGTGGGCAACGGGTCCAGGACGGCGCCCTGGGCCCGGGCCCGCTCGTAGTCCAGCACCGAACTGAAGCCGCCGGCCTGGCGGAGCAGCTCCTGGCGGCGGACCAGTTCACCGTGCAACGCGTCCTGCATCCGGCCGACCAGGGCGGCCTCGTCGGCCAGGTTGGTGATCACCGCCGAGGTGTGCGGCAGCTGGTCGAGGCCGAGGAAGGTCGCACCGCCCTTGAAGTCGACCAGGACGAAGTTCAGCGTCTCGGAGGAGTGGGTGGCGGCCAGCGCCAGCACCAGCGTACGCAGCAGTTCGCTCTTGCCCGATCCGGTGGCGCCGATCAGCATGCCGTGCGGCCCCATCCCGCCGAGCGCGGACTCCTTGAGGTCCAGCTCGACCGGGTTGCCGTCGGCGTCGACGCCGATCGGTACCCGCAGCCGCTGCCCGGCGGACCGGGGCGCCCAGAGCCGCTCCAGGTCGAGCTGGCGCAGGTCGGGGAGGTGCAGCAGGGTGCCGAGGTCGAAGTCCGACTTCAGGTTGTCCGCCGCGGTCTCGGTGACCACCCCCAGCCGGTACGGCGACAGGGTCCGGGCCAGCGCGGCGGCCGCGGCCGGGCCGATCCGGTCCGGGGTGGCGAGCCGGTTGCGTACCTCGTTGCCGACCCGGTCCTGCCGCAGCATGACCAGGTCGTCGCCGTCGACCGCCAGGCAGAGCGCACCCTTGCCGGCCGCCGGCGTCGGGTCGTCCAGGTCGACCAGGACCGCGTTGCGGTAGCCGGCGGTCGCCATCCGGCTGCCGTTGCCGAGTCGCCCGCCGTCCCGCAGCACGACCACGAACGGCTCGTCCCGGCTCGGCGTGGTTCCCGACTCGTACCGGGGTCGGGCGGCGAAGCGCTCGCCGAGAAGCTGCTCCACCTGCTCCACCGTCGCCGCGACCAGTCGTACCGCACCCGCCGCGTCCTGCTCGGTCGGGTGCTGCAGGTGCGGCAGCCACTTCGTCCACTCCCAGGCGGTCACCCCGTCGTCGGCGACACAGAGCACCAGCCGGACCTCCTCCGGGGCGTGGAAGGTCACCAACTGCGCGAGCAGGGCCCGGACCACCGGGCGGGTGTACGCCTTGTCGCCGGCCAGCCGGATCTGTGCAAACCCGCGCAGGAAGAGCGCGATCGGCTGGTCGGAAATGGTGGTGTAGGCGCGGATGAACCGGCGCAGGGACTTCGCCGCCAGCGGCTCCAGGTCCTCGACCGGCTTGGTCTGCATCGGGGTGATCCGCACCGCGAGCCGCTGCTCCCCGGTGCCGACCCGGACCTCCAGGAAGTCCGGGTGGGTGGGCCGGCGTTCCCACCGGCGCGACGTCATCGCCAGCGACCAGAGCGAACGCGGGTCCGGGTGCTGCCAGTCGTTGGCCTCGCGCTGACGCAGGACGTGCTGGCGTACCCGGCGGCGGTTCTGCGCGAGATACCGCAGGTAGTCGCGGCGGTCGGCGCCGAGCCGGGTCCGACGTTCGACCCCGCCGACCGCGAACTGGGCCACCACGATGCCGATCAGCGCCACCGCCAGCAGGGTCAGCACGATCCAGGTGAACGCGCCGCCGCTGCGGTTGATGAAGAGCAGCACCATGACCCCGGACATCAGCGCCACGGGCAGCACCATCATCGCCTGCCGCAGCCCGTTGCGCTGCTGCTCGGGCAGGCCCGGCGGCTCCTGGAGGCTGATCTCGCCGGCGGGCATCTCCGGGCCGGCCCGGCGGGCCGGGCGTCGGAACAGCACCGTACTCAAGGGGCAACCCTCCACGTCGCGGGCGGTTCGCCCGGATCCTCAGGTCGGGTCGGGCCGTCGGATCCGACCGGCCCGCCCCTGCTACGACGGATGCGGAGCCGATTCGGGTCAACCGGCCCGGAAGGTGGTGGAGGGAAATTTGAACCGACGGCGGGCGTGAGCCGTCGTGGGGGGCGTGAGCGTCGCCGCCCCTGCGGAGATGTGCCGACTCGTGGTGGTGGGACCGGGTCGGCAGATCGAGGTAGCCGTACCAGCGAACGTGTTGGTCGCCGACCTGCTTCCCGCGCTGCTGCACCATCTCGGCGAGAAGCTTCCCGACGCCGGGCTGGCGCACGGCGGCTGGGTGCTGCAACGGCTCGGCGGTCCGCCGCTGGACGAGGAGAGCACACCGGCCCTGCTCGGACTCCAGGACGGCGAGACCGTCCACCTGCGACCCCGCTCGGACCAGCTTCCTCCGGTGCACTTCGACGATCTCGCCGACGGACTCGCCACCGGCGTACAGTCCCGGTCCGGGCTCTGGCGGCCCGAGATGATCCGCTGGGCCGCCCTGGGGGTGTACGCGGTCGTCCTGGCGCTCGGCGGCGCCGTGCTGGCCATGCCCGGGCCGCCGCTGGCCCGGACGAGCTGCGCCGCCGCCGTCGCGCTGCTCTGCCTGGCCGGCGCCTTCGGACTCACCCGCGCCGCGGCCGACCGGGGATTCGGCCTGGTGACGGCGGTGGGCGCGATCGGGTACGCCGGCCTGGCCGGCCTGATCGTGCCCGACCTGCACCGGGCCGGCGCGGCCCTGGTCGTCGGCGCGCCGCAGGTCTTCACCGCCTCGGTGGCCGCGCTGACCACGGCGGGGCTGGCCGCCGCGCTGGTCGGCCGGGCGGGACCGTTCTTCGCCGCGGTCGTCTCCGCCGGGCTGCTCGCCGCCCTCGGATCGGGCCTGGCCGCATACGTGCCGCTGGACGCGGGGCAGGCCGCGGCGGTGATCGCGGTGACCGCGACCGTGGCGACGATCCGGGTACCGCTGCTCGCCTTCCGGCTCGCCCGCATCCACCTGGCGCCGCTGCCGACCGAGCCGGAACACCTCCAGGAGGAGATCGACCCGGAACCGAGCGAGCAGCTGATGGCCCGGACCGCCGTGGCCGACCGGTACATGACCGCCCTGTACGCCGGGATGGCGGCGGCCGTCGGGACCTGTCTGGTCCTGCTCGCCCGGACCGGCGGCTGGGCGTCCTGGACCCTGCTCGTCCTGGTCGCCCTGGTCCGGCTGCTGGCCCTGCGACCGATGACCAGCGGCTGGCACCGGCTCGGGCACGCCGTGCCGGCGGTGGCGGGGCTGGTCGCGCTCGCCCTGGTCGGTGCGGCGTCGGCCCCGACAGCGGTCCGGCTGATCCTGCCGGTTGTCGTACCGGCGCTGGCCGGCGTGCTGCTCTTCGCGATCGGGCGCTGGCTGCCCGACCGTCGGATCATGCCGTACTGGGGGCGGACCGGTGACGTGCTCCAACTCGTCTGCACCGTCGCCCTGCTGCCGGTGCTGCTCGCCGTCCTCGGCGCGTACGCCGCCGCGCGGGCACTGGCGGGGTGAGCCGTGCAGTCGCGTCGTGACCAGGTGGAGGCCCAGACGTACGTGCTGGGCAGGCTGACCGGTGCGCTGGTCGCCGCCGAACCGGACGGCCTGGAGAACCCGAACCGCCGGATGGTGGTCGGCATGATCAGCGGGGTGCTGGTCGCCGCACTGGTCGTGGTCGGCTGTCTGATCTTCGGTGCGCTGGTGCCCGGCGGGGCCACCAGGTGGCGGCAGCCCGGCGTGCTGGTGGTGGAGAAGGAGACCGGCACCCGGTACGTCTACCTCGACGGGCTGCTCCGGCCGGTGCTCAACCACACCTCGGCCCGGCTGTTGTTCGGCACCGAGCCGAAGACCGTCACGGTCTCCCGGGCGTCGTTGCGGGGGGTCGGACACGGGCAGCCGGTCGGCATCGTCGGCGCGCCGGACGCGTTGCCGACCGGCGGCACGGTCGACCAGCAGGTGTGGACGGTCTGCGCGGTCGCCGCACCGGACCGGGCCGGCACCATCCTGTCGGCCACCACACTCAGCATCGAGTCGGACGGCGCGCCCCGCGACGACCGGCCGCTCGCCGCGGACGAGGCGATCCTGGTCGAGGCCGAGAAGCAGACCTTCCTGGTGTGGCGGGGGCGTCGGCTGCGGTTGACCGAACCGTGGCTGCTCCGGGTACTCGGGTTCGACGGTGCGGCGTTCCCGGTCTGGACGGGGTGGCTGGAATCCGTACCGGTGGGGCCGGACATCGGGCCGCCGGACGTACCGGGGCGGGGACGGCCGGGTCCGGTGGTCGACGGCCGCCGGGCCACCGTCGGCGAACTGTTCACCGCCCGTACCCCCGGGAACCCGGAGCGGCACTACCTGCTCCAGACGGACGGGCTGGCCGAGCTGAACACGTTCGCGTACACGCTGGTCGCCGCCGACCCGCGGACCGCCCAGGCGTACGCCGGACGGCCGGTGCGGCCGACCGAACTGAGCCCCGCCGCGCTGGCCGTACTGCCGGTCTCCCGGCGACCCGTGCTCGCCGCGGAACTGCCGACGACGCCGCCCCGGCGGGCGGTGGCGCCGGACCGGGGCACCTGGTGCGTACGCCAGTCCATCGCGGACGGTCAGACAGAGGTGACGGTGGACCTGCCGGTGCCGCCCGCCCGCGAGGTGGAGGCCGGCGCGGGGGTGACCTTCAGCTCGCGGACCGTCAACGCGGTCGCCGTGGCGCCGGGCCTCGGCGGACTCGCGCTGGCCGGCCGCGCGGGCCAGGCGGCCGGCTCAGGTCTCTACCTGCTGACGGACGCCGGGGTGAAGTACCCGGTCGGGTCGGCGACGGTGGCGGCCCAGCTCGGTTTTCCGGCGACGACGGCCCGGCCGGTGCCGCGTCGGCTGCTGGAGATGCTGCCGACCGGGCCACTGCTCGACCCGTCCTCGGCGGCGAGGGGGTGATCGGCAGGCCGACGTCGCCCGCCCAGCCCAGGAAAGTGCCATCCCGTATTCATTCGATCAGTGAGGAGTGAGTCATGCCGTCAGGTATGCAGATCGTCGACGAAGGCTCAACCGTCGAACTCGTCAAGGCGTTCGGGGTCGCCTACTCGGACCAGGTCAGCGCGCTGAACCAGGCCAACATGACCCAGGGCGACCTCGCCAGTGGCTGGCAGGGTCAGGCGTCGAACACCTACAGCGCCGGCCTGGACGAGTGGAAGGCCGGTCTGCAAAAGGTGTCGGCCGCGCTCGAGTCGATCCGGGACAGCATGAGCCAGTTCGCCCAGCTGACCCAGAGCACCGAGGACGACAACATCATGTTCGCGCAGCTCCAGCCGGCCACCATGACCCCGGTGCAGGCCGGGACGCCAGCGACTCCGGCGAGCTGGACCTGATTCCCACCCCGCATCCGAGGGAGAAAACGTAAATGGCCAACTATGCGGTTCGTACCTCCGCCATGGACGACGGCGCGACCAGTCTGCAGGGCATCACCGACAAGCTGGCGGCGTCGCTGGAGCAGCTGGAGCAGCGGGCTTCGATGTTCAAGAACGCGAACGCCGGTCTGGCGATCGACGGCTACGACGAGGCCCAGCGGCAGTGGAGCCTGGGCATGACCGAGATGCAGAACGCGCTCCGCGGTCACGCCGGCAACCTGGTCCGGATCAACGACAACTACCTGGAGACCGACCACCGGGGTGCGGCCCTCTTCCAGCGCTGAACCGTCACCTCCGGTTTGGACCACGGCGGCACGGGACTCCGCGCCCGTGTCGCCCTGCCGGCCGTCTCCCGGCGAACATCGCCCCGGTATCTCCGAGAGGACGTGTGTCCCGTGCCAGCCCAGATCACCGTCGACGAGAACTACCTCCGCGCCCTGGCGGAGAAACTGATGACAATGCGTAGCCAGGTAACCCAGGTCAGAGCCGGAGTGAATCCGCTCGACCCGGCCCACCCCCACGGCGAGCGTTTCAACAGTCTGCAGGTCAGGGCGGGTTCGGACAAGTTCGCGGCCGGCGTCAACCTGAAATCGCGGATCGCCGCGGTGGGCAGTCAGGCCGACCAGAAGCTGACCGCCTACGACCAGAAACTGTCGAGCCACGCGCAGGGCATCGCGCACATCATCTCGTCGAGCGACAACGTCGAGCGGGCGAACAACTCGTACGCCACGTTCAACTCGTACCTCGGTGGCCCGAGCCCGAGCCCGGTGCCGGGCCTCGGCAGCGGTCCGACCACCACCTGAGAGATCTGCGGTACCGCGCTTCCAGACCGCGACGCGGACGTGACGGCGTCGAGTGACGTGATGGCGTTGAGTGGAGACCCCCGATGACCCAGCCGAATCCGAACCAGCCGACCACCCTGCCCGGCACCGACCCGCTGGGCCTGCCGGCCTGGGAACAGGGTCTCACCGAGGTGCTCGGTGCCGGCGACATGGACAGTCGCCGGTTCACCCGGCCGGCCTGGCTCACCCTGATCATGGCGGGTACCTACATCAAGGCCGGCAACCAGCCGTGGAACGACTCGATGGGTACGGTGGGCGCGAACGAGTTCACCCTCTACCGGCGTACCGCGGCCAGCATGACGAAGATCGGCGGTCCGCTTTCGAGTGACGGCCAGATAGGCGGGAACTGGCTCGGGGTCTCGCACGAGGCGTTCTGGATCATCAAGGGTCGGGTCGACTGGTACGCGAAGTCGGGCAGCTACTCGCCGCACGAGTACTTCTGGAACGAGTTCTGGAACCACTCGCGGGACATCCTGGACACCCCGCCCACCCCACTGCCGTTGGACCCGCAGAGCTTCCACACCGCCGCGGAGTCGTTCTACAACCTCGCCATGTGGCTGGACAGTTCGGCACAGCGACTCCAGGCCGAGATCGACAGTCTCGGTTCGAGCGGGTCGGGCTTCCAGGGCTCCTCGTCCCAGGCTCTCTCCGACGCCCTGAGGAATCTTCACGGCGAGATGCGGCTGCTGCGGCAGGATCTGGAGACCTCCGACAACTGGGTCCGGATGCTGCACGAGAACGGTGATGCCGCGCAGCGCTTCTGGACCCAGGTACGCCAGGCGTGGGCAGACTTCACCAGTCATCCGGAATACCAGCCGAGTTCGATGGTCGCGGCGGTGATGCGGGACCTGGAACGCGCGATCGACGACCTCGGCCGGAGCACCGACGGTTGGAACAGGAAGGCCTGGGACAACGGTGACCTGGTCGTCTGGGAAAACCTCGAACACTGGTGGATAGGCGTCGACATCGGCGACGGCCGGGGTGCGGTCGATTACGACTTCAAGCATCCGGATGTGGCGTTGAAGGAAATCGACGACCGGATGCACGCGTTTTTCAACCGGGCTGCGGCCTCGCTGCACAACGCGATGGCCGTGCGATTCCAGGAACTGCGGAACAGCTTCGAACACACCTATACGAGCATGGTCGACCTGCAGACGTACGTGCCGATCCCGCCGCCCACCACCGGTTCCGGTTCCGGTTCCGGTGGCGGTGGCGGCCTGGACGACCTGCTCAACAACCTTGGTGGGGGTGGCGGGGGCGCCAACCTGGACGACATTCTCGGCGGTGGGGGTGGCGGCGGTGGGGGTGCCAACCTGGACGACATCCTCGGCGGTGGCGGTGGCGGTGGCGGTGGCGGTGGCGGCGGCGGTGGCGGTGGCGGCGGTGGCGGCGCCGACCTGGAGGACCTCCTCGGCGGTGGCGGCGGCGGCGGAATGTCGGCCTCCGACCTCGGCGGCGGTGGGGCCGGCGCCGGTGGGCTGACCGGCGGCGGTGCCGGCCTTGGTGGCGGCGGCCTGGGAGCCGGTGCCGGCCTTGGCGGGCTGACCGGCGGTGGTGCCGGTCCCGGTGGTGGCGGCCTGGGGCTCGGCGCCGGCCTCGGTGGACTTCCCGGCCTCGGCGGTGGCGGCCTGAACGGCCGGCCCGGCGATGACGAGCAGCCGGCCAAGCCGCCGACCGGACTCCCGGGCACCGGGGACTTCGAGGAAGGTCCGTCGCCGATCGACGAGTTGCCTGGTTCCGGCGGTGGTGGTTCGTTCCCCGGCCTGGGCGGTCCGGGCGGAGGGCTGGATGGTCTGCCGCCGGGTACCGGAGGTGGGTCAGGTTCGGGTTCCGGTGGCGCCCTGCCCGGTCCGGGTGGTTCGGGTTCGGGTGGGTCGTTCCCGGGTCTGGGCGGATCTGGTTCGGGCGGCTCCTTCCCGGGCCTCGGTGGTTCGGGCACCGGCGCTGTCGGGGCCAACGACTTCTTCGGCGGCAGCGCCGGCGGTGAACATCCGGAACTCGGCGGCGCGGGGGGCGTGGGGCTCGGTGGCGGCGGTTCCGGTGGGCAGTGGAGCCCCGGCACCCCGCCGCCGAACGGGCTGATGGTCGGCGCGCTCGGTCCCGCGCCGGTCAGCCCCGATGCCGGCATCGAGGGTCTGATCCCGCCGTCCACCGGCGCGGCGGGTCCGGGCGGATTCGGCGGGGGATACCCGCCCATGATGCCGCCGATGGGCGGCATGGGAGCAGGTGGTGGGCAGCAGGAGAAGGATCGCGAGCGCACCACCTGGTTGGCCGAGGAGGAGGAGGTCTGGGGAACCGACCCGGACGTCGCTCCGGCGGTCATCGGCCGGGACGAGGTGCCCTCGGCCCCCGGTGGCGAGCGCACTCCCTGGTCGCCGACCGGGCCCGGCACGCCCGCGTCCCCGTTCGGGCCGGCCAGAGGCACCGGCCGACAGACCAACCGCGCCAACTGAGGAGGAGTCGAACGTGACCAGCCCGCTGCACGACAGGATCGAGCAGGCGTACGCCGAGTTCGAACGGCAGAAGCAGGCGATCACCGAGGTCAGACGGGAACTGTCGACGGCGCAGACGACGGTCACCGCCAAGAACCGGGCGCTCACCGTCACGGTGGACGGTCGGGGAGACCTGGTGGAGATCAGGTTTCCGACGAACTCGTACCGGACGATGGCGCCGGCCGAACTGGCGAACCTCCTCATGGAGACCGTCAAGACCGCCCGGGACCAGGCGAGGGGACGGACGGCGAACGCGTTCCAGACGTTACTGCCGACCGGTCTGCCGCTCCTGGACATGCTCAACGGAACGGCGGACTTCGACGACCTGATGCGGGAGACGGTGCGGGTGGTGACCGAGCCGTTCCCGAGTGCCGGGGGCGAGGGGGCGACCGATGGCCGCTGACCACCTTCGGGCCGACACGGACCTGGTCGACAACGACAAGCTCGTCCCGCCGTTCGCGCACATGTCGGTGGTCGGGGAGAGGTTCAGGCACGTCACGAGCCAGAACGTCCCGCCCGGGACGGTCCGGGGCGACGTCGACCGGCAGATCCACGACCGACTCGCGGTGCAGATCGAACTGGTCACCGCCGTGATCGACGGCATCACCCGGCTCGCCCACGGCGACACCGACGACGTCGGCAGTTGGCGTTCCCTCCTCGAGAACGTGGAGGACGACAACTCCGACCTGGCGCGCTCGGGCGGCGACCGGGTGCCGCCCAGGCACTGAGCGTCCGACCGGACGGCACCCCCGTCCGGAGCGGGACGGACCAGACCCCGGACGAACCAGAAGGACCAGACCCGACGATGAGCCAGACAATCGAGAGCCGGCCGGACCAGAGCGCCGCCTTCCACCAGATGCTGCTGCGGATGGCCGGTCGGCTGCCCGACGAGTTGATCGTCGAGGCCCGCCGCTGGCTGGTCGAGGGCGAGTTCGCGGAGATCAGCCAGGCGGTGGTCTTCGCCGCGCTCGCCGGGCGGATCGCGGTGACCGGGGCCGAGGCCACACTGCTGGCCGACGTCCTCGGTGCCGCCGGTGAGGACGTCGAGGCGCTGGCCGACCTCGAACGTTCCGACGCCGACCCGCAACCGGTGTACGGGGTGGCACCGGTCAGCCCCGAGGTGCTGGCCGAGCACGGCCCCGACGTTCCGTACAGCATCGACCTGACCGTGCCGTACCCCGGACCGGGCGGACCGGACGGAGTCGACGCCGCGGCGGTCGCGGCGGCGGCGTCGATCGCCGCCGGGTACCCGGTCCGCGCGCTCTGGCGCTTTTGGCGGTTTCCGGCGGGGGACACCCGGTGGCCGCCGGCCCGTCGGGTGTACCTGCTGCAGGCGGACGACGAGGCGTCGCTACCCGGGCTGGCCGTCCGGCTCCAGGCCGCGCTGGCCGCCGCCGGGGAGACCCATCCGCAGGTGGAGGTCTTCCGCGACCCGGACACACTGCCGGCGTACCAGCGGACCGGGCTCGGCTTCGCCGCGCTGCTCTGGACGGCCACGCCGGCGGTGGTGCCCCTCGTCGCCCGGGTGTTCGACACCTTCGAGCCCGACTCCGGTCCCGGGTTCGAGCCGACGCATCCCCGGCTCGACGAGGCCGAACGGGAGCGGGTCGCCGGCTATCTCGACGCGGGGGTGCCGCTGCTGATCACGCCGGATCTCGCGCCGGACGTACTCGACCCGGAGCGGCCCGAGGTGGTGCCGGCCGTGGTCCGGACCGACGGACGGTGGATCTGGACCGACGCGGTCGGCTACTACCTGCGCGGCTACGGCCTGGCGCCCGACGCCGGCCTCCTCGAGGCGATCCGGGCGAACGACTACCTGCCGCCCGAGGTCGACGCGGTGGCGATGCACCGGGCGTTGTCGGTGCTCTACGCCACGGCGACCGGTGACCCGGCCGACGGCCCGACCGTGGCTGACCCGGTCGACGTCCCGACCGCCGTGGGGGTGGCCGCCGGCCCGACCGTGGCTGACCCGGATCCTGCCCCGACCGCTGTCGTGGTGGACAACTCCGGGACGAGGTCGGCGTACGTCGACCGGGTCGGAGGTGGGTTGCCGTCCGCCCGGTTCGACTGAACCGGGCGTCTGGTTGAACCGAACACGGGCGACGTCCGTCGTGTTGCGGGAAGCCGTTGCTGAGGGGGATCGAGCTGAGGGGGATCGAACAGTGCCGACGACGCCCGGTGATGGTGTGCCGTCCTGGTTCCGACGTACCGGCCTGCGCGACCGGCTCCGCCGGCAGGGCAAGCTGTCCGGCGACCTGTTTCGCCGGCTCGCCCGCCTGTCCGGCGACCTGTTTCGCCGGCTCGACCCGGTCCGGCGGGCGATGGCGGTGCTCCTGCTGTTGGTGCTGGTCGGAGTGGCCGGGGTGGTGGCCAGCGCTGGCTTCGGCAGCGCCACCGCCGAGGCGACCCAGCGGGTCGGTCGGCCGGTGCCGGCCGGCGAGGCACGGGTGATCGCCGCCGCCGGGCTCTCCTGTCCGGCGCTCACCCCGGCCAGGCTCGCCGGGCAACTGATGGCGGCGTCCGGCTTCGACGCCGCCGCCACCACCGCCACCGGTCGTGGCGTGGCCGGGCTGAGTGACGCCGCCTGGGAGCGGTGGAAGCCGCGCGCGTCGGCCCGGCGCGACGACCCCGCCGCCAACATCCTGGCGCTCGCCCACCTCACCTGCGACCTGGTCGGACAGGTACGGCACGCCGGCATCGGCGGTGACCCCTGGCGACTCGCCCTCGGCGCGTACCACTCGGGACTGGCCGCGGTACGCGAGACCAGGGGGGTCCCCGCCCCCGCCCGGCAGTACGTGGACACCGTCGCCGGCTACGCCGCCTGGTACGCCCACCAGCCGGGCACCGGTGGCGGCGGACCGACCAGCACGAGGGGCCCGGTCGGCACGGTGCCCGGCAGGGGCACCGACCCGAAGCCGGTGCCGGACGACTACCTGGCCGCCATCCGGGCGGCCGGACACCGCTGCGCCGCCGTGACACCGGCCCGGGTGGCGGCCCAGCTGATGGCCTCCTCCGGCTTCAACCCGAACCTGCTCGGCCCGCAGGGCGGACAGGGGATCGCCCAGTTCACCCCCGAGCTGTGGGCCCGGTACGCGCCGTTCGCCACCGCCACCTCGCCCTGGGACCCGGCGGCCGCCGTACCGGCGCTCGGGCGGGCGATGTGTTCGCTGGTCGGTGAGTTGAGCGGGGTGGGTGGCGATCCGTACCTGACGGCGGTGGCCGCGTTCCGGGTCGGTCCGGACGCGGTGCGTCAGGCCGGCGGGGTGCCGGACAACGCCGGCCTGCGTGACCATCTCGACCTGGTGACGTCCTACGCCGACCACTACTACGGCAGGGATCCCAGGCTGGGCGGCAGTCCGTCGGCGCCCACGGGTGGCAAGCCTTCGACGCGTCCGACCGGCACCGCACCGCCGACCGGGGTCCGTCCACCGCCCGCCCGCCCGCCGGTGCGGACGCAGTCGCCGACCCGACCGCCGAGGGCCCCGGCCACGACACGTCCCCCGGCGAAGCCCGACTGGCAGACCCGGGTGGTCAACGGTACCTCCGTCCTGCGGCCCGGGCAGTCGTGGAGCACCAACCGACTCAGGCTGACCCTCACCGCCAACGGCAACCTTGCCCTCTACGACCAGGGGCGCCTGGTCTGGAGCGCGGGTACCGGGGGCCGGGGCGCCGCGGAACTGGTCTTCCAGGCTGACGGCAACTTCGTGCTGTACACGTCGAGGAAGGCGACGATCTGGAGTACGCGTACCGACGGTCACGACGGCGCGATCCTCGTCCTGCAGGCGGACGGCAACGTCACCATCTCGCAGCACGGCCGGACGCTCTGGCAGACCGGCACGGCGAAGGCGAGCTGACCCGGCCGCACCCCGGCCCCGACACCACGAATCCCCTGTCCGGTCCGTCGAAACGAGGAGATCTGCCCGATGCCCGAGGGCTGGTCCGATCCAGCGCGGACGGCCGGGGTCGCCGTGGAAGCCGTCGGTGACGTGCTCGTCCTGCGCGGCGCGGCAGACCCGCTGGAGCCGCTGGTCGCGCTGGCCACGGCGGTTCCGGCGGAGTCCGGACCGGCGGCGGTGCTGAGCGCACCCCCGGTCACCGGCCGGGAGGACTTCTTCGAACTCGTCGCGGACCTGTTGGTCGAGCACCTCGGCGGCAGCATCGGGGCGGTCCGCCTGATCGCGCTCGGCGGGTACGCGGGATCGGTCGAGGTGGTACCGGCGGCGCGGCGGTTGGCCGAGTGGGTCGGCCAGGAGGTCCTGCTACCCGTTTCCGGACTGGCCCTGGCACCCGACGGGTGCACCCTCCGGCCGGCCGGTGACCCGGCCGAGCCGACCTGGGTACGGTGTCCGCCCGGCGGGGCGCCCCGGCCCGCTGCTGCCTGGCCGCCGACCGGGCCGTCGTTTGCCGCCCCGGTCGAGTCGCCGGTCTCCCCGGCGGCGCCGGCCGCTCCGGAGCCGGCTCCGGCGGTCGGGGCGCCGGCCCGAGCCCGGTCGACCGGTCCGGGGCGCTGGAACTGGCCGGCGGGCGGATCCTGGTGGCTCGTACGGGCCGCTGCGGACGCCGGGCTCGCGGTCGTACCCCGGACACGCCCGGACGTCGTGTGGCGGCCCGCCCGTCCGACGGCCGCGGCGCCCCGGGCCGAGGCGGCGGTCACCCCGCCGTCGACCGACCTGCCGGGGGTACGCACCCGCGCCGGCTGGTCGTTCCTCGAACGGCCAGGAAACCGGAATGTTGCCGCCCTGGCCGGCTTTGTCGTCGAGGTCGGCGTCAGCGTGACCGGGTTCCAGGTCCTCGGCCGCCCGCAGTCCCCCCGCGCGCTGGCCCGGATGCTCGCCTCCTGCCACCGGGACACCCGTCAGCCGGTCGTGGTCGTCGCCCGTGGGGTCACCGTCAGCGGAGCGGCCGCCGACCTGCTGTACGGGGGACTGGCCGACGCGTTGGGGGTCCCGGTCCACGCCGCCGACGCGGCGGTGGAGTTGTCCGCCACCGGTCTGCTCAGGACCTCCGGCACGTTCCGCCGGTGGAGTCCCCGGCCGGTGCGGGTGGGTGACCGACGGCCGCCGCGTCAGGTCCGGGCACTCGGCCCGGTGCTGCCGCCACTGCCTGTTGTCGTGTCCGGTGACGCCCGGCCGGTGTCCGGTGGCGTCGTGCTGACGTTCGGCGCCGTCACGTCAGCACCCCGTCATGCAGGGGCGACCTCCGGGCATCCGACGTCAGCACCCCGTCCTGCGGAGCCGGTGCCGCCGCGGACCGAGCCGGTGGTGTTGGGCCGGGCGATCGTCGACCTGCTCGATCCGGAGCGCTGGCGGACGCTCGGCGCCACACCGGTGGCCGAGATGTCGGTGCTGCCCGGACCGGTGTCGCCGACGGCCCTGCCGGGCGCCGGCGCCGGGGTGGCGACCGTCGTACCCGCCCCGGCCGCCGGCACCGCCACGCCCGCCGGGCCAGGTGCCGACCCGGCGGGGCCGCCCGAGCCGACGGTCGACCAGGTCACCGGTGGCACGTTCGTGCCGGAGAGCAGCATCGTCGCCGCCGGTTCGACCCTCCCGACCGCGGCCACGCTGTCCGGGCTGTCCGGGCTGTCCGGGCTGTCCATGAGCGACGAGCTGTCCGAGGCGGACGGCAACGGGCCCGGCCAGGTCGTACCGGCGCCCGGCCCCGGGACCGGTGGTTTTGTCGCCGCCTCGTCCGTGTCTCCACGCTGGCTCTCCGAGGCCGACGTCGAGACGGTCGTCGCCCAGCGGCCCGCGTTGCGGTCGGCGGTCGGCGGCCGGTACGACGCCCACGCGCGGGTGGTCACCCGGACGTTGGCCGAGTCGCCCGGACTGCGTGCCACACCGGGCGGCCTCGCGGACCTCACCGCGGGGCTGGTCGCGGTCCGGGCGTACTGCGACGGCGAGCGTGATCTCGTCAACGAGGTGCTGCGCGGCGCCGGCCCGGTGGAGCAGGTCACCCGGTTGGGGCTGCTGGCCCGCTGGGCCAGCTACGGACTGCACCGGATGCCGTCGGTGTTCGGTCCGGTCTTCCGGCCCGGTCCCGCCGGCTCCGGGTACGTCGCCGGATACCGCCCCGGCGACGTACTCGTCGAGCCGGCCTTCGTCGACGTGGACCTGCGGCCCGGTCGGCCCCCGGAGTCCGGCGTCGAATTCGCCATCTGGTCGATCAGCGCCCGCCGCCTCGCCGGCCTCGGCGCCGGTACCGGCACCGGAGGTGGCCTGTTCGCGTCGGGGAGCCGGTTCCTGGTGCTCGCCGTCGACGGCCCGGGCGACGGCGCCGGGCCGGTACGGGTGTTCCTACGGGATCTCGGTGCCCTCCGGAGTACGCCGGGCCGGGCCGTCCGGGACGACCCGGAGCGGATCCTGGCCCAACTGCGGGCGGTGCCCCGGGCCGACGACGGTGCTACTACCGACGCGGCGCCGTCGCGGTTCGCCCCGGGGCTGGACGACAACGGGCGACCTTTCCCTCCGCCGGTGGAATCCACCGGCGGCGCTGCCGGATCAGGTGGAGAAGCGTGAGTAACAGCATGCTGTTGGTGTCCCAGACCGACCCCGGATGCCTGCCGACCATCGCGGACGCCGTGCGGGCCGCCGGGCCGGGGGCCACCGTCGTCGTCCAGCCCGGCACGTACCGCGAGCAGGTACGGCTGACCGGGGACGTCACCGTGACCGCCGAAGACGGCCCGGGCACCGTGACGATCGACGGCGGAGCTGGGGTGGCGGTGTTCGCCGCCGGTGGCGTGGGCACGTTACGCGGCCTGACGGTCCGGGGTGGGGGCGCCGACCTGCCCGCGATCCAGCTCGGTCGTGGCACGCTGCATCTGGTCGACTGTGAGGTCGTCGGAGCCGGGATCGTGGCGGTGCACGTGCCCGGCGGCCGTCTCGACATGACCGACTGCCGCGTCAACAACCCGGCCGGGGCCGGCTTCCTGGTCGACGGAGGCGGCACCGGCACGGTCGTCCGGACCGAGGTACGCGGCGTCGGCAGTACCGGAATCGTGATCGCCGGCGGTGCCGACCCGGTGTTCCGGCACTGCACCGTGACCGACGGCCGGGGCGTCGGAGTGCTCTCCACCGGGGGCGGCCGGGGCCGCGTCGAGGACTGCCGGATCAGCGCCGTCGAGGGTGCCGGGGTGGCTGTCGAGGGGGACGGCGCCGTGCGGGTGGTACGGACGACGGTGCACGACACGCCGGGCGCGGGTGTCCTGGTCGCCGGCGGCACGCCCACGTTCGAGGAGTGTGAGGTCCGGGCTGTCGGTGGGCACGGCGTGGTCCTGACCGACCGCGCGAACCCGGTACTTCGTCGGTGCCGGGTGGACGGTGCGGCCGGGCACGGGCTGTACGTGCTGGAGTCGGCGACCGGCGAGTTCACCGACGGGGAGATCGACGGAACCGGGGCAGCCGCGGTGGCGGTCAGCGGCTCGGCGACGCCCCGGATCGAGGGTGGGCGGGTGTCAGGTGGTGTGGGGGTGGGCCTGCTGTTCGAGGCCGACGCGGCGGGCACGGTACGCGGCACAACTGTCCGGGGTGGACAGGTCGGTCTGCTGGTCCAGGGCTCGGCGTCTCCGGTGGTCGAGGATGTCACCATCACCGGCTGCACCGACCACGGTGTACGGGTGACCGACAGCGCCCGGCCGACCGTGCACGGCGGTCAGGTCGACGGCTGCCGGGCGGGCGGCTTCCTGGTCGCCGGCGGCGCGGCCCTGACGGTCGACGAGGCCACGGTCCGGGGCGGCACGAACGCGCTGCTGCTGGCCCCTGGCGGTACGGCAACGGTGACCGCCTGTGACTTCCGGGCGGCCCGGGACGCGGGAATCCTGCTGCGGCAGGACGCCGAGCTGACCCTGCGGCGTACCCGGGTCCAGGACAGCGGCGGGCCGGGAGTCCGGTTCGGCCCCGGCTCGTCCGGCCGGCTCGACGGCTGCGAACTGGTCGGGAACGCCGGTGACGGCCTGCTGGTCGAGACGGTGGAACGGGTCCGGGTACGGACGACCACGATCGTCAACAACGGCGGCGAGCGGATCCGGTTGGTGGTGCCGAGCAGTGCGCTCGACGTGGACGAGCAGGAGACCGCGCCGCCGGCCCGGCCGGTGTCGGCCGGTGAGCCGCCCCGGGAGGATCCGTCCCCTGGGCGGCCGGCCTCCGTCGTACCGGGGACGCCCGGCCCGGGCGACCCGGGGAACGCGGTGGGCGGCGTCCAGCCGGCGGCCGTCGGACCGGAGGGTCTGACCCGGCCCACGGTCGACCCGGCGACGCCGCTGCTCGCGGAGCTGGACGGGCTGGTCGGGCTGGCCGGGGTGAAGCGTGAGGTGGCGACGTTGGTCGGACTGCACCGGGTCGGCCAACGGCGGGCGGCCGCCGGCCTGCCGGCGCCGCCGATGTCCCGGCACATGGTCTTCGCCGGTGCTCCGGGCACCGGCAAGACCACCGTGGCCCGCCTGTACGGGCGGATTCTCGCCGCGCTCGGCGTGCTGCGGACCGGCCAGCTGGTCGAGGTGTCCCGGGCCGACCTGGTCGCCGAGCACATCGGCGGCACCGCCGTGAAGACCACCGAGAGGTTCAACGAGGCGCGGGGCGGGGTGTTCTTCGTCGACGAGGCGTACACGCTCGCCGCCGTGGAGGGCGGTTCCGGCCACGACTTCGGTCGGGAGGCGATCGACACGCTGGTCAAGCTGATGGAGGACCACCGCGACGAGGTGGTGGTGATCGTCGCCGGATACTCCGCCCAGATGCGTTCGTTCCTGGATTCCAACCCGGGGCTCGCCTCCCGGTTCTCCAGGTCGGTCGAGTTCGAGAGTTACTCGACCGAGGAACTGGTCACCATCGTCGAGCGACTGTGCAGCACGCACCACTACTCGCTGGAGTACGACACGCGGCTGGCCCTGGCCCGGCTGTTCGACGGGATGGACCGGGACGCGAACTTCGGTAACGCCCGGGTGGCCCGGAAGGTGTTCGAGGAGATGGTCGGGCGGCAGGCGTTCCGGTTGTCGGAGGCCGGTTCGTCGTCGGGCGTGGAGTTGGCGCAGCTTCTGCCGCAGGACCTCGGAGAGGTGGCGAAGAGCGGCGGACCGGCGGGGGTGGCCCGCGACGACGAGGTCAACCAGTTGCTCGCCCGACTCAACGGGATGATCGGGTTGAGTGCGGTGAAGCGCGAGGTGGCCGACATGATCGACCTGCTCGCCACCATCCGGACCCGGGTCGAGGCGGGGCTGCCGGCACCGTCGGTCTCCCGGCACCTGGTCTTCTCCGGGCCGCCCGGCACCGGTAAGACCACGGTGGCCCGGCTGTACGGCCAACTGCTGACCGCGCTCGGCGTACTGGCGGGTGGGCAGTTGGTCGAGGTGGCCCGGGCGGACCTGGTCGGTGAGTACATCGGGCACACCGCCCAACGCACCCGGGAGGCGTTCGACCGGGCCCGGGGCGGGGTGCTCTTCATCGACGAGGCGTACACCCTGGCGCCGCCGGATGCCCGGCAGGACTTCGGTCGGGAGGCGATCGACACGCTGGTCAAGTTGATGGAGGACCACCGGGACGAGGTGGTGGTGATCGCCGCCGGGTACGAGGAGGAGATCGAGGAGTTTCTGTCCGCCAACGCGGGTCTGGCGTCCCGGTTCTCCCGCCGGATCCACTTCGCCAACTACGACGCGAACGACCTGGTGGCCATCTTTCAGGGCCTGGCCTCGGCCAGCGGCTACGAGTGCGGCGGCCGGACGCTGGTGGCGCTGCGTGAGCACTTCGAGCGGGTGCCGAAGACGCGCTCCTTCGGCAACGGCCGCTACGCCCGGCAGGTGCTCGACGAGGCGGTCACCCGGCAGGCCGGCCGACTCCGCTCGCTGCGTGCGCCCACTGTGGACCAGCTGAGGACGTTGCTGGTCGAGGATCTGGTGCCCACGGCGCCGGTGGTCGTATAAAAGGCTGCTCCCGCATGCCCCGATAAATTGGCTGAACATTTGCTTGATCGGGGTGAAGTCGATCGTATGCTCATCGGAGCCGCAGCCGGTTCACAAGGCCGGAGGGTGGCGCGTGCCAGACAGTCACGGCGATCCGGTGAAAGGGCGACTCGGTGTTTGCACTGGCCAACCCCTGCGATACGGTCCAGGAGACCCGAACCGGAACCGATGGCGCGGGACCGGTCGATACTGCGGGAGCGCAGGCGCGAATGCGTCAGTTGCACGTCGAACACGCCGAGCCGCTCTATCGATTCCTGCTTCGGTTAACGTGGGGTGAACAACACCTTGCCGAAGATCTGCTCCAGGAGACAATGCTGCAGGCGTGGCGGCATCTCGACCGCTTACCCGCCGAGGGTGAGTCGGTCCGCCGGTGGCTTTTCATCGTCGCCAGACGGATCGCCATCGACGCGGCCCGCGCCCGACAGGCGCGACCCACCGAGGTCGGGGTGATCGACCTGACCGGGATCCCGGGACGCAGTGACCTGGTGGAGTGTGTGGTGGCCGAGCAGACGGTCCGGCGGGCGTTGCCGAAGTTGAGCGCCGCCCATCGGGCGGTGCTCAACGAGTTGTACTTCCAGGGCCGCTCGACCGACGAGGCCGCCGCCCGGCTCGGCATACCCGAGGGGACCGTCAAGTCCCGGGCGCACTACGCGCTTCGGGCCCTCCGGGCCGCGATCGGACCCACGGACCTGGACTGACGTCGGCGGGTGTGCGCCGCGCCACCTGGTGAAGAGCGGGTACGCTGCGGGCACGTCACCGGGGCGAGGTGGGCTCACCCCGACCAGTCGCCCATCGCGGGCGATGTCACCGAGTAGGTCCGACGCGCTGATGATCGAGGACGGCGAGGGCGACGACGCTCTCTGCGCAGATTGTGGGCCGTACCTGATGGGTGCGCTCGCCCCGGACGCCGTGGTCGCCTTCGAGGGCCACCTCACCGGCTGTGTCGCCTGCCAGGACGAGTGCGAGGCGCTCGGTCCGCTGGTGAGCGCCCTGGGGCACGTCGCACCGGACGAGGTGGCCGCCGGCGGCGCCGCCGACAACTGAGTCGGCGCCACCTGGAGGTCGCCCGAGGCGTGGGCGCCAGCACGAATCCGCCTCGACAACCACGGCGGGCCGGACGGGTACGCCCCGACGCGCGCCCCTGAACAGGGTGAACGAGTTCTTCAGCGCCAGTTTTCCTCGGGTTAACCCGCCGAAAGGTGCCTGTTCCCTCGTTGCGGTGAGCTGTCCTCCTTGTCGCGGCCGGCCCGGCGGAGGTGGCGGTAGTCATGGCCATCGAGGTGTCCGACGATCTGGCCAGCTTCCTGCGGTGGCTCGCCGGCGAGGAGTTCCCCGGCACCAACGAGGACAAGCTGCGCAACCTGGGTGTGGTGCACCGGGAGACCGCGGACGGCATCGACGAGGTGTTGCCGATGCTGGTGAGCGCGGTCAACAGCATTCGGGAGGGCGTACAGGGGGACTCCGAGCGGGCGTTCGTCGACGCCATGCAGGAGTTCATCCGCGAGCCCGGTTACCTCAGCCTCGCCGGCAAGTACGTACGACGGTTGGGGGAGGGCCTCGAGGACACGGCCACCCAGGTCGAGTACACCAAACTCATGATCATCGCGACGTTGGTCGAGCTGATGGTCGAGATCGCGGTCGCGTTGGCCATCGCGTGGTTCTTTCCCAACGTGCTGGAGTTGCTCGCGGAGCGGCTGTTCGTCGCCCGGCTCGGCATCAAACTGTGGCTGGCCAAGCTGATCATGGCGGTGGTACTCGGCCAGGTCGTCGGCATCGGCATGCAGGTCCTGATGGACCTGATCGTGCAGGCCCTGCAGATCCAACAGGGACACCGCGACGGGATCGACACCAAGCTGACCGGCGACGCGGCTGCGGTCGGCTCCCTGGGCGGGGCGGTCAGCATGCTGCTCGGCCCCGCCGGGAACGGGATCGGAAACCTGGCCAAGGGCGCCCGCAACCTGTTCCGGGGCGCCGCCGACGAGGTGATCGACGTGGCCGGCGGCCTCGGGGGTACGGGTGTCGTCCGGAACACGGCGGACAACGGCACGGGTAACGTCGCCGGCGGTGCCGCCCGGAACGCTGGCGACGACGTCACGGACGTCGGCGGCGGGGGCATGTTCTACCGCGCCCCCGACAAGCCCACCCTGTCCGGGTTCACCAGCGACGTGGCGCACGAGGCCACCGCCGAGGTGATCACCGAGGGCACGTACGGACTGATGACCGAGGGCGAGTGGAACGTCGGCACCATCCCGGTGACCGCCGTTTCGGGCGGGCTCTCCGCCCTGGCCGAGAGCACAGGTACGGCGATCGGCTACACCCTGCGGCACCGCAACGACAGCGGGAACGGCGACGGGGAGGACGTGACCCGGTCCGACCCGGCGGACGGTTCCCCACCCTCGACGGCCGGCCAGCCACCGGCGGCGTCTCCCGGACAACCGTCGACTCCGGGTGAGCAGGACGTCTCGGGCGGGCCCGACGTCTCCGGCGGCGGTACGGGAAACTCGACGAACGGCCCCGCCTCGCCGGCCGGCGGCGGACCGACCCGAATCCCGAATCTGCCTTCCGGCGTCGGGTCCGGCTCCGGCGTCGGAGCCGGGGTCGACGTGGACCCCGACCGGTCGGACCAGCCGGCCGGGCCCGGGGACGCCGTCGTTCTCCCCTCGGATGTCCCCGGCACCCAGGGGAGCAGGAACCCGGTGACAGACGGCTCACCGTCCGGACCGGGCCCGGGTCCCGAGCCGACGTCGCCGGTCCCGGAGGGGTCTGCGCCGTTCCAGGGATCTGCGCCGCTCACCGGGGCGCCGCCGCCGGCTTCCGGGTCGACCGCGCCAGGTTCCGGGTCGGCTCCGCCGGCTTCGGGGTCGACTCCCACGGCGGAGCGACCCGACGCGGCGGACCCGGGGCCCACGCCGTCGGTGATCTCCCCGTCGACGGTCCCGACTCCGGCTGGGACGGTGACGCCGCCGGACCCCGGTGCCGTGGCGGATGGCGTGTGGGTTGGTGCCACGCCCCCGCCGCCGGTCCCTGCCTCGGTCTCCGATGTCACGCCGTCCGAGCCGGTGCCGCCGCTGAACTCCGCTGTCACCTCGAACCTCGGCGGGCCGGGCCCCGCCGGCGTGACGTCGACCGCCGTTGGCACCGGTACGACCGCCGGCGTGACGTCGATGGCCGCTGCCGGTGGTGCCGGTACGACCGCCGTGGACCCGGCCGCCACACAGACGAGGATCGGCCGCTCGGACGTCGTACCCCGGGTGGGGTTGGCGGAGCCGACGCGCGCCGACAGTCGGAGCGGGCCATCCGCACACGCCGCGTCGGACCTGCCGTCGGGGCCGGCGCCGGTACGGCGCACTCCGGAGCTCGGGGCCGGTGACCCGACCCCCGGCCGGAGGCCGGAGGCGGCGCGGTCGGACCAGGCTGCCCCGGCGGCGCGGCCCGACCAGCCGGACCCGGCGGCGCGGCCTGGTGCCGCGCCGACCGCCAGCCCCGCCGGTGCACCGGGCCGGGCGTCGGACCCGCCGGCGAATCGCGGCTGGACCGGCGGCTCCACCAGCGGACCGTCGATCCGTCAACGACGGATCGGCCACGGCGCCCGACTCCCGCTCAGCCGGGCGGCCCGGCGGGCGACCCGGGCTTCGGCCGGCTGGTCCGGAGCACGCCCGACCGGCGGTACACCGTTACCGGGTGCCCGTCCGGTGCCGTCCGGTCCCGCCGAGAGCCGCCGGGGTGTCTGGCTGGACGGCGACGACGACACGGTGACGCCGTCCGCGACGTCGGTGCTGAAGTCGGGGGGCCGGTGGCGGGTCGACGGTGCCGAACTGTTGGTGCGGAGGATCCCCGGCGGTCGGCCCGGCCTGATGCTGCTCACGCCCGACCTGTCGGCACAGTTGCCGGAGACCGACGTGCTGCCGCCGGGCTCGGGTTTCCCGATCCTGGTACGTGGTGACGGCAACACCGCGAGCGTCGGCCGGTTCGTCACCGTGCCGGTCCGGACGCCGGAGGGCATCGTTCGCGAGGTGCAACTGGACGGGTCGCAGCTTGCCGACATCGTGCGGGACCTGGCACCGCCCGACGTGGATATGACGCTCGTCGCCTGTGGCAGCGGCAGTCTGCCCGGCGGGCTCGCGCAGCGGCTCGCGGACGCGACCGGTCGGGACGTACTGGCGCCACCGGACCAGGTGGGCGTCGGGCTGCCGGACCACCCCGGGGAGGTCGTCTCGGCAAGTGGTCGGTCCTGGTTGCTGTTCGTGCCCGGGGGGCAGGGCGGCGAGGGTTTCGACGTCGTCAACGACGAGATCGTCCCGGGCGGGGGAACAGCCCGGCACGGTGCACCGCTGCGGCGCCGCTTCGACGGGATCGGTTCGGTGCCGTCGAGCCCGGGTCCGTCGAGGGGGATGCCGTCGAAGCCGGGTCTGCAGAGCCCGGGTCCGGTCAGGTCGGGTCCGGCCAAGCAGATGCCGTCGGGCCCGGAGTCAGGCAGTCGGGTCGTTCCGGAGTCAGGAACGCGGGTCGTTCCGGAGCGGAAGCAGCCGGAAACCCGGACGCGCACCTCCCGGACGTCCGCCGCGCCGCCACCGCGTCAGCGCCAGGTCAGGTTCGCCGAGACGCCGGTGAGGGAGGGGGCGGGCACCGGTCCGGTCAAGCCGGGCCCGGCTCCGTCACGATCGGGCGGGCCGCCGTCGGGCCCACCACCGGACCCCGCCCAGGAGCTCGGCCTCTACCAGCAACATCCGGAGCTGGTGTACGAGGCGGACGGCGCCACCGACCCGGAACAGCTCGTCACCGACCTGCGAACCGTGGTGGAACAGGAGGTACGGGCCCGGACCCGCCCGAGGTTCGGACGCCTCGACCGGCGCAACCGGGAGCGGATCAACGTCGACACCTCCGCGATCGAGGCGGCGCTGCGCCAGGATCTCCAGTCCTTTTTCACCACCGGCGGTCGAACCTTCGACGTACGCGACGGGTTCGGCAGGTGGCACTCCGTCACCGTCGCCCCGACCAGGCTGGAACAGGGGCAGCGGCGACTGGACCAGAAGCCGGACAAGGCGAAGTACGACACCCGCAACGATGTCAACACCACGGTGCGGGACACCGAGACCGCCGGCGACAGCCTGATGGTCGGCGTCGGCGGGGCCGCCGCGGGCAGGTTCGGGCCGGGTGGCGGGGCCAGCATCGACATCGCCGTGGCCCAGGCCGCCGAGACGAGCGAGTCCAGCGTCAACCTCTTCGACTCGCACAACGTGCGCAGCGGTGGCGTCTCGCACCTGCTGCTCTCCCAGGTGCGGTTCACCGTCACGGCGCGCGGGATCGGCGCCGACCCGCCGGTGACGCCGCCGGCGTACGAACCGGCCCGCACCGGAGCGCCGCCGGTGACGTACCCGCCGCTGCGGAACCAGGTCACCGCCGAGATCGGGTTCCGGGTGTCCGACGACATCGCCACCGCGAGGCAGCGGCCCGGTGGGCACGTCAGGACGGGCGCGTTCGACAACGCGTTGGTGGCGGAGAACGCCAGCGTGGTACGTCTGCTCGACGCCTGGGAGGTGGTGGACGGCACGGCGACCCCGGTCCGGTCCTGGAACTCGTTGGTCGAGTCGATCATCGGCCGGTTCAGGCGTACCGGCACCGTCGACGCCGGTTCGCTCAGCCGGGAGCAGTTGCGCGGGCTGCTCAGCGAGCCGAGTCTGCTCGGGCAACTGCTGCCGAGTCTGGAGTCGACGGTGCACTCGCCGCTGGTGGTCAGCCCGTCCCGCCGGCAGGCGGTCATGCTGGGGATGAGTTCCGAGGTCACCGGCATGGAGGTGATCGCCGACGTCGCGAAGTCGTCGTTCCGGTGGCAGCCCGGCGTGAGCTGGAGCGGGCGTGAGCAGCACACCAGCAGCGTCGGTGGAGGCGGTAGCGTCGTACCGATCCGCTGGGGATGGGGGATGGCCTACGTACAGCTGCGGCTCAGCGCGCTGTTCCGGCGCAACGCCACGACCAGCGTCCGGCAGACCGCGACCTCCCGGACGGGCACCGAGTTCAAGGACGTGAAGAACGTCCTCAGCAAGGTGCGGTTCCGGGTGACCATCGATCCGACGGCCCGGGTGAACGCGTTCCAGCAGCCGTTCCGGTCGGCCGTCCGTCCGGTGGTCCTCGACCTGACGGTGCTGACCCGGATCCCCACCGACAAGGCCGAACAACTGCTGCGCGGGGCGCCGTCGACCACCGCCCCGACCACACCGTCGGCCACCGCGTCGACGTCGGCCGGTGGTGCCGGCACGGGCACGGTGGACAGCAGTCCCACGGCCCGGCCGGCCCCACCGTTCGCCCGGTCGGGCGGACACGCCATGCCGTACGGCATGAGCCAGTTCCAGTCACTGCACACCCAGACCCGGGACCTGGTCCGCCGGATCGGCGGCGGCTTCCTGCCCCGTAGCCGGGACGCGCACGTCCCCAGGCGGATGTTCTTCGTCAGCTCGGCCAGTGAGCGGCAGCGCAACCAGGCGGAACTCGACTACGCGCTCTCCCCGTCGGCGCTGCGGCAGAACTACTCCACGCTGCTGGGCGGCGGGGTGGCGGTCAAGCTGACCCGGCGGAGTCTGTTCCAGACCCGGCACGTCGTGATCCACGTGACCGCCGAACATCCGACCGCGCCCGGCTACGTCGGCCCGGAGAAGAACGTCGCGGTCCGCAACTACCAGGCCTCGGGTGGGCAGGACCGGACGGCGGCCGGCAGTGAACTGCGGGCCGCGGTGGCCGTCGAGGGCGGCTTCATCGACCGACATCCGGGACAGGCGTTGAACGTCAGCCTCAGCCCGGGCGGGGCGGTCGAGGTACAGGGCCGGTGGGCGCGGCAGGGCGGGGTGGACGTCAGCGGACAGCGCACCGCGCTGCACGGCGGTACGCCCGACTCGGAGCGGTTCCGTGGCGACCTCGAACTGACGGTCCGGGTGTACTCGTACAAGGTGGGACTGGGCCGGGCGGTCGGCTCGTGGTTCTTCGGCGTCGGCCGGCGGATCACCGCGATCCGGCCGGTCCCCGGCGGCGGGTTCAGCCGGCGGACCGTGGAGGTGGCGCACAAACGGATCCCCCGGTACCGGATCAGCCAGCGACGGTCGGTGGACGTCCTCTACGCCGGGAGCGCCGTCCCGGACACCGTCGTCGACCGACCGGTGCAGGCGCGGGACCACGAGGTGCGGGCACTGGCCCGGCGGACGGCCACCGACCTGAGCACCGTACGGGACTTCGTCGACCGCCCGCCGAGCGGCCGGACCGGCCCCGAGCGGGCTGTCGAGGCGTGGGACTACGTCGAGTCGATGCCGGGGGCGAAGCTGGTGCTCGACCTGGCCCGGCGCGCGGTGCGGGACACCCAGCGGTACACCGAGCCGGCGCCCCGGCCACGGTTCGGCACACCGGCGGACGGTCCGCAGGGCACCGTGCAGCGGGCGTCCGAGCGTCGGCTCGGTGGGGTACGCGGTGACGCGGGTCTGGTCGAGGGCATGCCGGTCTGGGCGGACCTCACCGAGGGCCTCTCCGTCAACCGTCAGCAGGCGAACCTGGCCGCGATGACCGAGCAGCGCTGGGAACTCGAACCGATCACCACCGAGGCCGGCGGCGGCCGGCTCGACGTGGCGCTCGCCGGGCGGCTGGTCAACCCGCGGCTGGTGCCGAACCAGTCCGAGATCACCACCGAACACGCCCCCAGCGGGGGCGTCCAGGTCTGGCACAGCCGGACCAGGGTGCGGCAGATCATGGCCCGGGCGCAGTTCAGCCTCACCCTGCGCAAGCCCACCGAACGGACGGACCCGTCCGGTGGCAGCGGCACCGGCACGGTCGGGTACCAGTGGATGCCGTACCAGCGGTTGACCCGGACACGTACCAAGGTCGGCGGCAGCATCGAACGCAACGTCAACAACCGTAAGGGCAGGAAGCGGACGTACCTGGTGGTGGCCGACCTCCGGGCGACGGCGGTCGCCGAGGTGACCAATCCGGCCGAGTTGCCGAAGTCGCTGGTGCCGGCGCCGTTCCAGCCGGCGGGTTGGGAACACCACAAGACGACCCGGCACAGTGCGGTGATCACGAACGCGGTCTACCTGCGGCTCACCGAGGAGCAGGCGATCAGGGCGGGACTGCTAAACTCGGCGTCGGTACGCCGGGACAACCCGATCGCGCCGGAGGTACGGCAGACCGGGCTGAGCCTGCCCGACGACCGGTCACCCGGACTGGGCCTGCAGACCCTCCACCACGTGCCGACGCTGTTCGACTCCGTGGTCGAGGCGTTGCGGGACACGGCGCGAGGGGCCGGCCCGGAGCCGTGGTCGCGGCGGATCATGCGGGCGTTGTCCGGCGACCACCGTACCGATCCGGCGGAGGAGCGCCGCCGGATCGCGGGACTGCTGCTGGACTCGCTGACCGGCAACGGGCTCGACGATCCGATGCTGAACCGTCGCCGCGCGGCCGGGGCGTTGTCGTCCGACGGCCTGCAGCGCAGACTGGGTTCCCTCTTCGACGGTGGCGTGTCGCTGATGCACATCCTGCCGAAGACCTTCCGGCAACTGCAGTACGACGTCCGGATCGAGGCGACGCTCGACCCCGACCGGGACGTACGCTTCGAGCGTTTTGTCGCCGACCACAACGACATCGACCTGCGGACCACGGGCGTGATCGGGGAGACGCGGTTGGACCGGCGCTCCCGGGGCGACGGCCTCTTCGCCGGCGCGGCCGGCGCCGGCGTGATCAACGAGAACGGCCAGCAGGCGGCGATCGGCCCCGGCTACCAGTACAGCCTGGTGAACGTCACCTCGAACACCACGACCTCCGAGTCGGAGCAACGGACCTCCGGCATCAGCTCCGGTCGTGGGGTCAAGGCCAGACTGGCCCTCACCCCACGGTTCCAACTGCGGATCTACCACCGGGGCGAGCCGGTGCCGGGCGGCGTGATCCCGGTCCGGACCCCGGAAGCCATCAGGGTCGACCGGTGGGCCGCCGGCCTGCGTGCCCGGAGGACACCAGCCGACCCGAACTGGCCCGGCCGGCCGGTGCCGTACCACCCGACGGCCGGGCCCGGGCCGGAGCCGGGCTGGCAGAGCCACCACAGGCTCCTGCTGCCGCCACGGTTCGTACCCGAGGATCTCTCCGGGGCGGTCGAGATCCAGCGGACCACCGAGGGGGCCCTGGCGGACGCCGCCCGACGGCTCCGGCAACCGGGGTACGTCGGCGCGCACCAGGTGCACGAGAGCCTGAGCCCGGAGCTGCTGTTGCCGAACGCCGGTGCCGCACTCTCCGCGGACGGGCTCGTGCTGCCCCCGGTGCCGAGTGCCCAACTGCTGTTCCAACAAGCGATGATCAGGGTTGGCCTGGTGCCGGTCGCCGCGCGGCTGGCCGACGTCGACTCGTCGGTCTACCGCGAGCACGTGACCCAGCACACCGACGAGGTCGGTAGCGGGTCCAACCTGGTCAGCCAGTCGCAGCACGCGCCGCGGCTGGTGCTGGGCCGGGGCTACATGGGCGACGCGTACCAGCCGCTGGAGACCGGCAACAGCGGTGCCGTCGGCGGTGACACCGTGGAACTCTCCGTCGGCGGCGGCAATTCCGCGACCGCCTTCGGCAACGTCAAGCCGGAGAGCCGGTCGGTCGCCATCGAGTACGAATGTCAGCCCGTGGTGGACGTGACGCTGCCACAACTGGTCGGGGGCGAGCGGCAGGTGTCCTCCACCGCCCGGCAGAACGTCCGGGTCGTGCTGCGCATGTCGGCGGAGCATGCCCGCCGGGTGCTGGGCCTGGACGGTTACGGTGCGCCCGACGACGCGAACGACCGCTTCGCGGAGATCCTCCGGCACGAGAGCGAACTGGCCAGGGCCGAGAGCGATTTTGTCAAGGAGGGCGAGGCGGAGGACGCCGCCCGGTACGCCATCGTCGCCACCGAGGCGAGCGGCTCGTCGGTCGACGCCGGAACCCGACTCCGGTGGCAGCAGGCGGCCGAACGGCGTAAGGCGGCCGAGCGGCGCTGGTGGGAGTTGGCCCAGCAGCACTACCGGGGGCTCGACGAGTTCAACGCACACCACGTGGCCGTCGCCGACCGGGTGGCGCCGCCGTCCATCCCGGTGCTCTCCAGCATTCCCGAGAACCCCGACATGGACGACCTGGAGTACGCGGACGACCTGGAGTACGCGGACGACCCGGGCGATCCGGCCCCGGCGGTGCGCAGCGGGCCGTCGGCCCCGGCCCGGACGCTACCGGCCCGGACGCCGACGGCCCGGACGCCAACGGCCCGGACGCCGCACCCCGCACTCGTCGCGGAGACGCTGTCGTCGCGCCCCGCCGAAGAGCAGTTGCGGATCCGGCGATACGCCGACGCGTTCGCCCGGTCGGCGACCGACACCCTGCCGGTCGACCTCACCTCGTACCTCGGACGACGGGACCAGGCTGCCGCGGTGCTGATCGACGAGGGGCCCGCCGAGTCGGTCCCGACCCGTCCGTCGCCCGTGGTCGTTCCGCCGGAGGTGCCGCAGCCGGCCACCGACTCCCGGCCGGCGGTCGAGTCGACCGGGCCGGCGCCGTGGGACGTGCCGCCGGGCACCGATCTGGACCACGAGTACGGTCCGCTCGCCGGGCCGAAGAAAGTGAAGCCGGCAGAGCAGGACGCCGACGGTCGGCTGCGGTTGAACCCGTTGTGGTACCGGATCGGTGACTTCCGGCCGCAGTTGCTGGAGCGCAAGGACGCGCGATGGCACTACTCGGTCGACGCCGACGGCGAGATCCGGATCGGCTCCGAAGAGATCCTGACGGTGGTGGAGGACGCGGAGTGGGACAAACTCTTCGACTCGATGCGGGCGGCGGCGGCGCGTAACGGTGAACCGTTCACGCTGACGCTGGCGGAGCTGAAGGAGTCCCTCAACGGCCAGGGGCATCCGACGATCGCGGCGGGGTTCGGCCGCGGCGGCACGACCGAGGTGCTGTCGGGGCGGGTGAGCGGCGAGTTCGGATGGAATCCGGAGACCAGCCGGTGGGAGGTGAACGACAAGTCGGGCCGGTACATGAGTGACAAGGTCCGGCCGGACCTGAACCCGGCGGACCTGTCCCGGTGGGTCGGCAACGTGGCGGAGCGGCTGAGCGCCCGACTTGGGGTCGAGGTGGACCCCGTACTGCTGAAACACGCCGACCTGCCGAAGCCGCCGCCGGTCCCGCCCGGCAGGCGAGCCGCCGGGCTGCCGGGCGAGTCGGCCGAGCCGGCGCCGTGGGACGTGCCGCCGGGCACCGATCTGGACCACGAGTACGGTCCGCTCGCCGGGCCGAAGAAGGTGAAGCCGGCAGAGCAGGACGCCGACGGTCGGGTGCGGTTGAACCCGTTGTGGTACCGGATCGGTGACTTCCGGCCGCAGTTGCTGGAGCGCAAGGACGCCCTGTGGCACTACTCGGTCGACGCCGCCGGTGAGATCCGGATCGGGTCGGAGAAGATCCGTACGGTGGTGGAGGACGCGGAGTGGCAGCAACTCTTCGACTCGATGCGGGCGGCGGCGGCGCGTAACGGCGAGCCGTTCACGCTGACGCTGGAGGAGCTGAAGGAGTCGCTCAACAGCAAGGGACACCCGACGATCGCGGCGGATTTTGCCGGCGGGGGCGGGACGGAGGTGTCGTCGGCCCGGGTGAGCGGCGAGATCGCGTGGAACCCCAGCACCGAGCGGTGGGAGCTGAACGACAAGTCGGGCCGGTACATGAGCGGTAAGGTCCGGCCGGACCTGAACCCCGAGGACAACATCCGCTGGGTCAACAACGTGGCCCGGCGGCTGAGCGCCCGGTTCGGTGTGGAGGTCGTTCCCGGCCTGCTCAAGTACGCCGGGCCGGCACCGTTGCCCGCGGCACCGTTGCCCCCGCAGGTGCCGCCGGCGCAGCCGCCCGGACAGCCGATGACCGGGCTGCAGGCCCGGAACAACCTGTTCCTGACCGCCGACGCGATCGTCCGTCCGTACCAGGGTGTGCTCGGTGCGGGTGACCCGCGGTTCCAGCAGCTCCTGAACATCGCGATCCGAGCCCTGTCCGCCGGAACGGAGCCGACGGTGGTGGCCCGGCAGGTACGCGACGCCGCGCGGAATCTGGGGATCGAGCCGCCGACCTAGTTGTTGCCGGCGGTGCGTGGGTCGAGGATCCGGCGGTCCAACGCCCTCGACCCACGCCGCCGCTCAGGCGTCGCCGGCCAGCTGCGGATAGAGCACGGCGATGTCCTGGGCCAGCGCGCTCTTCACGGTCCGGGAGAAGTCGTCGGCGAGCACCTCGTGCTGGCCGGCCTCGACACCGTCGATGGCCAGTCGGGCCACGTCGGCGGGGTTGGACCGGGGCACGTCCGCCGGGGCCCACTGGTCCGCCATGTCGGTGTCGACCCAGCCGACGTGCAGGCCGGTGACGCCCACCCCCTGCGGGTGCAGTTCCTGGCGCAGCACGTTGGTCATCGCCCACATCGCCGCCTTCGACGGGGCGTAGGCGCCGAGGGCCGCGTACCAGGAGAGCACCGAGTGGATGTTGAGCAGGTGGCCGCGATTGGCGATCAGGCGGGGGGCGAGCGCCCGGGTCACCTGGAGTGGTCCGTAGAAGTTGATCTCGATTTCCCGGCGGACCTCGGCGAGGTCGCCGTTGAGCAGGTCCGCGTTGAGGGTGACGCCGGCGTTGTTGACCAGGAGGTTGACGTCCGTGGCGTCGGCGGTGGCGGCGGCCACCGAGGCGGGGTCGGTGACCTCGAGTCGTACCGGGACGACCCGGGGGTCGGAGATGATCGTCTTCGGGTCACGTGCGGTGGCGTACACCTTGGCCGCGCCCCGGGCGAGCACCTCGGTGACCAGGGCCCGACCGATGCCGCGGCTGCCTCCGGTGACGAATACGACGGAGTCCTGAATCTTCATGCCATTCCCTTGCTGCCTGGAGGGCGTGGAGGATGTGACGTTCGGGCTGGTTGTCCGATCGATGCCTTGTCGAGATCGCGGATGACGTCTGTAATCTAACCCTGGTCGCCGGGGTTGGGCGCCAGTTAGAGGCTGGGTGTAATCTAAATCTCGGCCATCGGGTTACCGGGGCGGACGGCGATGGAGAAACCCGGGGACAGCGGTCGCCGGGTGACCGGAGGCGGAGGGAGAATCGAGATGGGCAGGGCGTCACGGGCCGACGCGGCGAAGCACCGTGCCGAGGTGGTGGTCGCCACGTCGAAGCTGCTCCGCGAGCGCGGCGCCACGGCGATGACCGTGCAGGAACTCATGGCGGCCGCCGGACTCACCCACGGCGGCTTCTACAAGCACTTCGGCTCGAAGGAGGAACTCGTCGGCATCGCCGCCACCGCGGCGTTCGACGAGATCATGGCCCTGCTGGTGGAACTGGCCGAAGAGGCGGACGACCCGTCGACGGCCCAGGCCGACCTGGCGCGGCGCTATCTCTCCACCGAGCACCGGGACTCACCGGGCATCGGCTGCGCCAACACCGCACTCGCCACCGACGCCGCCCGGTCGCCGGCGGACAGCCCACTGCGGACCTCGTACGCGGCCGGGCTCCAGACCACCCTCGAGCGGCTCACGGCGTACCAGGAGACACCGGGCCGTACGCCGGAGCAGGCCCGCCGCCGGGCGATCGTCGACTTCGCGACCATGGTCGGCGCGCTGACCCTCGCCCGGGCGACCAGCCAGACGCCGCTCTCCGAGGAGATCCTCGAGGTCGTCCGGGAGGCCATCACCGAGACACCGCCTGACGCCGCTGTCCCCACGTCGACGGCCTGACGATGCCGGCCTGACCATGACGGCCCGGACACCGCAGCACGGTGTCCGGGCCGTCATCGTCCTGGCGGTACGGCCAGCCGGTCGGTCGGCGCCACGGTGCGTCGACTGTGGCGCTGGTGTCGCCCCGAACCGCCCCGATGTCGCGGCAGGTACGGGTGGAGGCTCAGAACGGTCGGGTGTCGCCGAGTTTGCGGGTCGGCCCCTCCGTACCGTCGTCGTCCGAACGGCCGCCGAACTGGGTGGTCTCGTCCGCGGGCGAGCGGGGCGGTGCCGGCGGCGCGAAACCCGGGGAACTCACCGGAGGCGCCGAGGTCGGCGGGCGTGGCCCGGGCGGGGCGAAGGACGGCGGCATGGGCGTCGGTACCGGCGGTGCCGAGCCGGGCACGCCGGACACCGGCTGGCCGGGTACCGAACCCGGAGCCGGGGGACCGGCCTGACCGTGGTACGGGGTGGCCGCCGGCGGGTTCGGCGCGGCCGGACCGTAGTTGGCGGGGAAGTTCGGCGGGGCCGCCGGACTGTGGCTCGGCGGCGCCGACGGGCCGAAGTTCGGCGGATAACCGGCGGGAGCGCCGGGCGGGTACTGGCCGGCCGGCGGCTGGCCCCCCGGCGGGAACTGGCCGGCGGGTGGCTGCTGACCGGCCGGGCCGGGCGGGAACGTCGGCTGGCCGGGCTGACCGGGCACCCCGGGGTAGCCGGCGGCGGGAGCCGACCGGGCGCGACCCCGCCAGCGGTCCGGACTCACCGCCGTGGCGAGCAGCGGGATGGCGACCAGCATGGAAATCGTGCCGACCGGTACGTTCATCAGCCCCGCCGGGCCGACGAGATCGTCCGGGATGACCTTCGCGAGCGATTCGATGTGGACCAGTGCCCAGAAGCTGACCAGCAGGTAGAAGCCGCCGGCGATGATCGGGCCGATCGGTGAGATCCGGGGCACCAGCATCGCGGCCAGGATGATGCCGACGCCGAGCAGGCACAGGAAGCCCAGGAACCGGTCTCCGGCACTCTCCTCGAGCAGTCCGCCGTTGAGCTTCCACGATCCGAAGGCGCTCAGCATCCATATCAGTGGCACGCTGATCAGCCCCAGGAGCAGCGATCCAAGGTGTCGCACGTCCACAACCTCCTCAGCCGGTCGCCTGATCGCACCCTAGTCCGACGCGGCAACCCCGGCGTCGCCGTACCGGATGGGCGGGCCGACGGAACGGCCCGCCCGGAGGCCCCTCAGCTTGCCGTATTCCGGTCCGTCGCGTCGTCCCGTTTGGCGCTCGCCCGGGGCGGCGCCGACCACGGCGAGCCGGACCCGCCGGCCTCCCGGCGCGGCAGCGGCGGCAGCGGCTCGGTGTCCGCCTCCGGGTATCCCAGCGTCGGCGGCCTGGTGTCGTGTTCGACCGGACTGGTCAGCACGGACCAGTCGGTCAGCGTCGGCTCCTCCGCGGCGGGCGTGGGGGCGGGCGGAGCGGCGACGACCGGGCGTGGCCAGCGCCGCCACCGCTGGACGCTGAAGGTCGCCATCAGCAGCAGGGCTCCGATCAGGAACATCGTGCCGTTGTCCAGGAGTTGGACCAGCGGGATCGGGTCGCCGAACACCTCCCAGTTCGTCGGCACCGCGTCCCGCACGGTGAACGGGTCGATGAACAGCCCGACGTACGGGGCGACGAGCAGCAGCCCCGCGACGAGCGGACCGAGTGGGGAGACCCGCAGCGTGCCGAGGAGTCCGAGCAGGACGCCCGCGACCGCGAGGTACACGGCTCCTTGGATCAGGTTGGCCGTGTTGTACGTGCCGAGTTCCACCCAACGGGTGACGGTGCGGGCCGACCCGTCCTGACCCAGTGCGATCAGAACCCAGCTGAGCGGTGCCGCCACCACTCCGGCGAGGAAGCTCCAGAGATGTCGCATCCGCGCACCGTACCGCTTCCGCCGGAATCGGTCAGCCGGCGGCGCGGAGGCCCGCACCGATCTTGCGGCCAGTCACCGTCATGGATCGCTCGGTGACCACCGGGGTGGGCGCCGCGACGGTCCGGGCCGGGCATCGGGCCGGAGCATGCGGCAGCTCAGGGTCTTCCTCCGGACACCGCGCCCGGGGTGGGTGACCGGAGGCCTGCCGGAGACCGGGTAACCGACGTCACGCGACGGGGCGGAGCCGGCGGACAGACCCGTACCGTTGCCGACATGACCGAAACCTCCGCCCCGTCGACCCCGGTCCCGCCGCCGGCGGGCAAGCCCACCTCGTACTCCCGGGTGACGCTGAGCCGGATCATGACCGCGGTCGACGTCAACCTCTACGGCACGGTGCACGGCGGCGTCCTGATGAAGTTCGTCGACGACGTGGCCGGGGCGGCGGCGGCCCGACACTTCGGCGGTACGGCGGTGACCGCCGCGATCGACGAGATCGTCTTCGCCGAGCCGGTCCGGGTGGGTGACCTGGTGCACGCGCACGCCCAGGTCAACTGGACCGGCCACACCTCGATGGAGGTCGGGGTACGGGTCGTCGCCGAGCGCTGGGACAGTGCCGAGGAGGCGCCGATCGAGGTGGCCACGGCGTACCTGGTCTTCGTCGGGGTGGACGCGGCCGGTAGTCCGCTTCCGGTCCGTCCGGTGCTGCCGGAGAGCACGGAGGACAAGCGGCGGTTCCGCGAGGCGGAGATCCGCCGGGAACACCGGTTGGCCCGTCGCCGGGCGATCCAGGCCCACCGGGGTGACGACGGTTTCCCCGCCGCCGGCTGACGCCAGTCGGACACCCCGGAGGGTGTCGGGCCCACATGATCCGGGGCGGGTCCGTGTGGGCTGGGCACGCGTCCTCCACCGCCCTCCGGATCGCAGAATTGCGGGTCGGGTACGGCAGGATGGCGATCGGGCCCAGCACACCGGCGTGCTGGCCGAGGGAGGAGCTTCGGCATGGATGGTGAGGTGCTCTGGACGCCGCCGGCCGACGTGCGCGACCGGTCCCGGATCGGCGCCTACCTGCGCTGGTTGCGTACGCATCGGGGGCTCGAGTTCGCCGACTACGCCGACCTGTGGTTGTGGTCGGTCACCGATCTTGACGCGTTCTGGCGTTCGATCTGGGACTTCTTCGAGGTCCGGGCGTACGCGGAGCCGACCGCCACGCTGGCCGGGGCCCGGATGCCCGGGGCCCGCTGGTTCCCCGGGGCGACGCTGAACTACGCCGAGCACGTGCTGCGGATGCCCGGCGTCGGCGACGACGAGCCGATGGTGATCGCGCACAGCCAGACCCGGGCGCCGGTCACCCTTACCGCCGCCGAGCTGCGCGAGCAGGTACGTCGGGTCCGGGCCGGACTGGTCCGGCTCGGGGTCGGCTCCGGTGACCGGGTGGCGGCGTACGCCCCGAACATCCCGGAGACCCTGGTGCTGATGCTGGCCACCGCCAGCCTCGGCGCGATCTTCTCCTCCTGCGCGCCCGAGTTCGGCACCCGCAGCGTGCTGGACCGCTGGCGGCAGATCGAGCCGACCGTGCTGGTCGCCGTCGACGGCTACCGGTACGGCGACAAGCCGATCGACCGCCGCGCCGAGGTGGCCCAACTCCGGGCGGAGTTGCCGTCCGTTCTGCACACGGTGGTGCTGCCGTACCTGGATCCGGAGGCCGCGCCGCCGGCGGGCACGCTGAGTTGGGCGGAGCTGACGGCGGAGACGGACCAGCCGCTGGAGTTCGCGGCGGTGCCGTTCGACCACCCGCTCTACGTGCTCTACTCCTCGGGCACCACCGGCTTGCCGAAGCCGATCGTGCACGGGCACGGCGGCATCCTGCTCGAGCATCTGAAGGTGCTCGCCCTGCACCACGACCTCGGTCCCGGCGACCGGTTCCTGTGGTTCACCACCACCGGCTGGATGATGTGGAACTACCTGGTCTCCGGGCCGGCGGTCGGGGCGGCGATCGTGCTCTTCGACGGCAACCCGGCGGTCCGGGCCGAGCCGGGCCGGCCGGCCGAGCCGGATCTCGGCACGCTGTGGCGGCTCGCGGCGGAGACCGGCACCACCTACTTCGGCACCTCGGCGCCGTTCCTGCTGGCCTGCCGTAAGGCCGGGCTGCGTCCGGCGGAACTGGCCGACCTCTCCGCGCTGCGCGGGGTCGCGTCGACCGGCGCGCCGTTGCCGGCCGAGGGCTTCCGTTGGGTGTACGACGAGGTCGGCACCGATCTGCAACTGCACTCGCTCTCCGGCGGCACCGACGTCTGCACCGGTTTTGTCGGCGGCGTGCCGCTGCTGCCGGTACGGGCCGGCGAGATCGCCTGCCGTTGCCTGGGGGCCAGGGTGGAGGCCCGGTCGGCGGACGGCACCCCGGTGCTGGACCAGCTCGGCGAGCTGGTGATCACCGCGCCGATGCCGAGCATGCCGGTCGGCTTCTGGAACGACCCGGACGGGCGTCGGTACCGGGAGGCGTACTTCGACGTCTATCCGGGAGTGTGGCGGCACGGGGACTGGATCACGGTCAGCGGTCGGGGCAGCTGTGTGATCACCGGCCGCTCGGACGCCACCCTGAACCGGGGCGGGGTACGGCTGGGCACCGCCGAGTTCTACTCGGTCGTCGAGGGGCTGCCGGAGGTGACCGACTCGCTGGTGGTGCATCTGGAGGACGCCGAGGGCGGCGCCGGTGAGCTGCTGCTCTTCGTGGTGCTCGGGGATGGACTGGAGCTGGACGGGACGCTGCGCGGCCGGATCGTCCGCGAGCTGCGTACCGCGCTGTCGCCCCGGCACATCCCGGACGAGATCCACCAGGTGGGCGCGGTGCCCCGGACGCTGTCGGCGAAGAAGCTGGAGGTGCCGGTGAAGAAGATCCTCACCGGTGCGCCGGTGGACTCCGCCGCCGCGACCGGAGCGCTGGCCAACCCGGAGTCGTTGGTCGCGTTCGAGCGCCTGGCCCGGCAGCGGTCCGCCGCCGGCGGGGCGCCGGTCGCCGGGTAGCGGCCCGGGCGGCGGTCCCACGCCGCCGTTCCCGGTCAGGTCAGCGCGACGGTGACCTTCTCCGCCCTGATCCGGTCGGGTAGCCGGGCCGGGTCGAGGTGGCCGCAGAGCACCACACTGGCCCCGGCGACCAGCGGGGCGAGCAGCCAGTCGACCGGGTCGGGGTGGCGGGCCGCGTCGACCAGCACCCGGGCGCCCGCGTCGAGGCCCAGCTCCGTCGCGCGCCGGGCCGCCCGCCCGGCCAGTTCCGCGTCCTGCGGCCCGCCGTCCGGGTACGGCGTGAAGTGGTCGCCGTGTCCGCGTACCTCGATCACGTAGTCGAGGTACCCGGGCGGCACCTGACGCAGCGGGGCGGCGAGCGGAGCGAGCGCCAGGGCGTACCGGTCACCGGCCGACCAGTCCGCCGCGTCGGCGAGCCGGTCGGCGGCGGCGAAGAGCACGTCGACCGGCCGGGCCGGCCCGCTGTGCACCTCGGCCCCGGCCGACCAGGCGCCGAGCAGTACGGCGGCGGTCTGCCAGTGCGGCGGGAGCAGGACGCCGACCGGGTCACCGGGGCCGAGGCCACCCGCGTCGACGAGCAGGTTGGCGGTCTTGGCGACCCAGTTGGCCAGCGTCGCGCCGGAGAGTTCGGTGCGGTCGCCGGTGCTGTCGTCGTACCAGGTGAGTAGCGGCCGGGTCGGGTCGGCGCCGACCGCGGCGGCGAGGATGCGGGTCAGGTTGTCGGCCATCGTCCGCGACGATACCCACCCGGCCGGCGCGGGGTGCCGGACCCGTCGGGGGAGGACCTTCGGTCACCGGCGATTCCACCCTCGGTCATCGAAGATCACAGTCACCGGAAAGACAGTTGCCCGACGGGTCGCCGTCGTCGCGTCCGGGCCCGTGCGGCGTAGGCTTGGCGTGAGTGTTCTTCCCCACAGATGTTCCGTTTCCCGCACCTGTCAGTCGAGGAGTCGCCACGTGACCGCCGGTCGTCCGCCCCGCGTGCTCATTGACGCCACTAGCGTCCCCGCCGACCGGGGTGGCGTTGGTAGATACGTTGACGGCCTGCTCGGCGCCCTGGCCGGGGCCGCCGGGTCCGGCCAGGACCTGGCCGTCGTCGCGCTCCGTACCGATGTCGAGCGGTACTCGCGGATGTTGCCGGCTGCCGAGGTGCTCGCCGCACCGGCGGCGGTGGCGCACCGGCCGGCCCGGCTCGCCTGGGAGCAGACCGGGCTGCCGCTGCTCGCCCAGCAGGTCGGCGCGCAGGTGCTGCACTCGCCGTTCTACACCTGCCCGCTGCGCGCGGGTTGTCCGGTGACGGTGACCGTGCACGACGCGACCTTCTTCACCGAGCCGGAGCACTACGACAAGTCGCGGCGGACCTTCTTCCGCAGCGCGATCAAGACGTCGCTGCGGCGCGCCGACCGGGTGATCGTGCCGAGCAAGGCGACCCGGGACGAGTTGATCCGGCTGCTCGACGCCGACCCGACCCGGATCGACGTGGCCTACCACGGGGTCGACCCGGCGGCCTTCCACGCCCCGACCGACGAGGAGAAGGCCCGGGTCCGGGCCCGGCTCGGGCTGGGCGGGCACAGCTACGTCGCGTTCCTCGGGTCGAAGGAGCCGCGCAAGAACGTGCCGAACCTGATCCGGGGCTGGGTGCTGGCGGTGAAGGACCGCGAGGACCCGCCGGTCCTGGTGCTCGCCGGTGGTCAGGGGCACGACGACGAGATCGACCGGGCGGTCGCGGACGTCCCGGCCCACCTGCGGCTGCTGCGCCCCGGCTACCTGCGCTACGCCGACCTGCCCGGCTTCCTCGGCGGTGCGCTGGTCGCCGCCTATCCGTCGTACGGCGAGGGCTTCGGGTTGCCGATCCTGGAGGCGATGGCCTGCGCGGCGCCGGTGCTGACCACGCCCCGGCTGTCACTGCCCGAGGTGGGTGGTGACGCGGTCGCGTACACCAGCGAGGACCCGGCGCAGATCGCCGCGGATCTCGGGGCGCTGCTGGACGACGAGGCGCGTCGGCTCGCGCTCGCCAAGGCCGGCTTCGACCGGGCCAAGGAGTTCACCTGGGAGTCCAGCGCCGAGGTGCACCTGGCGGCGTGGAGCCGGGCCCGGGCCTGACCCGGGCGGAGGGTCCGGTGGGGCGGCGGTCGGGTTTACCGGCCACCGACCCGACGGCCAACTACGCTTAGTGACATATTGATTGCTTGTGGCAATGACATGGAAAGGTGATCGGGCGCACCCGTCCGGCATGATGTGCTGATGCTCTTCGCCGTAATCCCGGCCGGTGGCAGTGGGACCCGTTTGTGGCCGCTGTCCCGCGCGGGGCACCCCAAGTTCCTGCACGCGCTCACCGGCACCGAGGCCTCGCTGCTGCAGGCCACCGTGGACCGGCTCGGCCCGTTGACCACCCCGGAACGGACCATGGTGGTCACCGGCGCCGCGCACGTGGCCGCCGTCGCCCGGCAGCTGACCGGGTTGCCCGAGGAGAACATCCTCGTCGAGCCCTCGCCCCGGGACTCCTGCGCGGCGATCGCGCTGGCCGCCGCGTTGATCGCGACCCGCGAGCCGACGGCCGTGATGGGCTCGTTCGCCGCCGACCACCTGATCCGCGACCCGGCGACCTGGGTGTCGACGGTCCGGCAGGCGGTCACCGGCGCCGAGCGCGGCCTGCTGATGACGGTGGGGATCACCCCGACCCGACCGGAGACCGGGTACGGCTACCTGCAGTGCGGCGAGCTGATCGACGGCGGCCCGCTGCGCCGGGTCGAGGAGTTCAAGGAGAAGCCGGCGGCCGAGGTCGCCCGGGAGTACGTCCGCTCCGGCCACTACCTCTGGAACGCCAGCATGTTCGTCTGGCGGGTCGACGTCTTCCTCGCCGAGCTGGCCCGGCAGCAGCCCGAACTGCACGCCGGGCTGACCACGATCGCCGACGCCTGGGACACCCCGGACCGGGAGGACGTGCTGACCGGGATCTGGCCCACCCTGCCCAAGATCTCGGTCGACTACGCGGTGATGGAGGGGGCCGCCGCGGCTGGCCGGGTCGCCACCGTACCGGGCGACTTCGGCTGGAACGACGTCGGCGACTTCGACACCCTCGGTGAGGTGCTCACCGCCGACGGGTCGGGCAACGTGGTGCTGGGCGCCGAGACGGGCGGGCCGAAGCCCGGGGTGCTGCTGCGGGACTGCGAGCGGCTGGTGGTCGTACCGCACTCCGGTCGGTTGGTCGCCACCCTCGGCGTACGGGACCTGATCGTCGTCGACACTCCGGACGCGCTGCTGGTCTGCCCACGGGACCGGGCCCAGGACGTGAAGAAGCTCGTCGACGAACTCAAGGCGCGGGGCGAGGAGGACCTGGTCTGAGGTCGGCGACCGCACCGTCCCGGACGGCTATCCGGTCCGGGACGGCGACGCCGGTCCGAGCCGGTCCGCGGTCGCGGTCGCGGTCGCGGTCGCGAACGCGACCAGCGCCGGTGCCACCAACTGCTCGGTGGCGTCGAGCAGCTCTCCGGGCAACGCGTCCGGGGCGAACCAGCCGAGCTCCAGCGACTCGGCGCTGACCCGGGCCACCGCCCCCGGCGGCGCGATCGCGGCGAACCGTATGTCGTGGTGGAACGAGCCGCCCTGGCAGGAAACCGGGTGGATGTCCAGGTCGATCGGGACCGGGGCGAGCCGCAGCCCGGTGATGCCGGACTCCTCGGTCGCCTCCCGCAGCGCCGCGCCGGCCACGGTCAGGTCGTCGGGCTCGCAGTGGCCGCCGAGCTGCGCCCACCGTCGGTACTTGCCGTGCAGGCAGAGCAACACCCGGCTACCGGTCGCGTCCACCACCAGCGTGCTGGCGGTGACGTGCCCCCGACGGTGGGCCCGGGTCATCGCGACCGGCCCGTCGGCGAGCAGCTTCAGGGTCCGGTCCCGGGCGTCGGCCGCGGCCGGGGTCACCGGCTGCCAGCCGCTGAGCAGGGCGATCGCGTCGGAGTGTAGGGAGTCCAGCACGGATCCAGCCTAGGCGAGCTTCCGTAGCATGATCGGCATGGCACGCCCCCTGCGTACGGTCGAACTCGCCCTGCCCGGCAACGAGGCGAGCGACCTGCTGCCGGTACGGTCATCGGCGCTGCTCGCCGCGCACGGTGCGCGCCGGGGCTTCTGGACCGTGCTCGACGAGGGGCCGGTCGAACGCTGCCTGGCCCTGCTGCTGGAGCGGTACGACGGCGGGTGGACCACCCACCACCTGCCGATGGACGCGGGCGGGGAGAACGGCCGGACCGACGACGGCGAGGCGCTCGCCCGGGACGGCGGCTGGATCTACGTGGTCGGCTCGCACTTCGGGTCGAAACGGGGACCGTTGCGACCGCGCCGCGCCTTCGTCGCCCGGTTCCGGGAATCCGAGGCGATCACCGGGCTGCCCCGCCTGCAGGTGGTGCGCAACGGGTTCCGGCTGCACCGCGCGGTCAACGACGCCCTCCTGGCGGCCGGCATCGGTGCGCTGCCGCTCGGCGACCGGGTACGGGAGCGGTTCATCACCGCCACCGTGGACCGGGGTACCGCCCGGGCGAAGACCTGGGTGCGTCGGCTCACCGCCGAGGACTTCCCGATCAACGTGGAGGGGGCGGCCTTCACCCCGGCGGGCACCCTGCTGCTCGGGCTCCGCTTCCCGGTCACCGCCGGAGGTGAGCCGATCGTCGTCGAGGTGGCGGACGTCCCGGCGATGTTCGACCGGACCGCCCGGGGGTGGCCCCGGGTCGTCGGGGCGTACGCGTTGACCGGGGTGGCCCGACCCGGCGAACTCACCGGGATCCGGGCACTCTCCGCCCGGGGCGACGGGACGTACGACGCGGTGATCGGCTCGATCGACGCGCTCGGCAAGGCGTCGGTGCTGCTCGACGACCACCCGACCGGCGGCGACGTGCCCTGCCGGCACGTACGGTTCCGTCCGCCGGTCGGTCCGGGCCGGCCCGCCGGCACCGCCGCCGTACCCGTCGCGGACCTGGCGCCGCTGTACAACGTGGAGGGTCTGGCCGAACTTGACGGGGCCCGGTACTACGTCACCGACGAGGCACACCGGATCGCGCTGTGGATCGGTGAGCCGGACCGGGACGACCCGGAGACGGACCTCGGCGATCCGGAGACGGACCGCGACGGTCTGGCTCGTGACCGGTCCGGTGATGACGGCGTGGGCAGCGACATTCGCCTGGAAGGCGACAGCCCGGACGGCACCCTTCGCGGATGAAGGGCCGCGAACCCTCGTGGAAGCCGTCCGGGTGCCGCGTTCCTCCCCTGCCCCCGGCACATGCCACACCGGCCGCTCGGCGTCGGAACGCCCGCGACACCGGCATCGCTCAGTGAGCATGCCCGCTGACGGCGACGAGCGTCGAGGTCTTTCAGCCCAGCCTGAAAGACGCAGGTGGATGCCATCCAGGTAGAGTTCGACTGGTTGCCGTGGGACCCGCCGGCGATTCGGGAGTGCGAGTCATGCTACGGATCGTCTTCTCCAGTGAGGACATCGCCCGGACCCGGGTCGCCCCTGCCGCCGACGAGGTCTGGGAGCTCGTCCTCAGCCTGCACCTGCTGCAGGGCCGCAGCCGGGACCCGGTGATGGCCGGCTGGCGGCGCGAGGTGGCCGGCGGCATCCGGCGGGAGAGTACGCCCGGACGGCTGCGGCTGCTGCTCGCGCTGAACCCGCCACGTGGCTACTTCCCGGACTTCCTCACCCCGTACGCGAGCCGGTACGGCATCGAGGCCGGACTGGACGCCGTACGCTCCACCCCGGTCAGCTCGCTGGAACGTGACCTGACCGTTCTCGCCAGCGAGAACCCGCTGCCGATGCCCGGCTCCGCCGTCGCGTTGGCCCGGGGCGACGTGTCGGTGCTCCGGCACCTCACCGACTCGATGCGGACCTACCGGGAGATGGCGATCACCCCGTACTGGCAGCGGATCCAGGCGGCGGTGGAGGCGGACCGGAGCCGCCGGGCCCGGGCCCTGCTCGACGACGGCACGGAGGGGCTGCTGGCCAGCCTGCGACCGATGGCGCGGTGGAACTCGGGGGTGCTGGAGGTGCCGGACTATCCGGTGGACCGCGAGGTGCATCTCGGCGGGCGCGGGATGCTGCTCGTACCGTCGTTCTTCTGCGCCCGGATCCCGGTCACCCTGGTCGATCCGGAGCTGCCGCCGGTGCTGGTGTATCCGGTGGACCGGCTCGGTGGCCTGACCCCGGCACCGGGTGAGGGCGCCGGTCCGGCGGGGATGGCCGGCATCGGCCGGGAGAACGGGCGGGCGGCGCTGGCCGCACTGCTCGGCCGGACCCGGGCCACGGTCCTGGAGGCGGTCGGCGACGGCTGTTCGACCGGTGAGGTGGCCCGTCGGCTGCACATCTCGCCGGCTGCCGCGAGCCAGCACACCACCGTGCTCCGTAACGCCGGCCTGCTGGTCAGCCACCGGGACCGGAACACCGTGCTGCACACCCTGACCCCGCTCGGTCGGGCGATGCTGAACGCCTGACCCGGGGTCAGCGGTTCGGTGTCGCCGGCGCGGGTATGGCGGTGAGCAGCAGGAACACCCCGATGTCGCCGTCCGGGGCCGGCAGGACGCCGGAGTCGACCCCCTCGGCGGCCAGGGCCGCCCGCAGCCGGTGCAGGTCGGCGCCGAACCTGATCAGCGCCGTCGGACCGGTGGCCGGCGGTCGGCAGTCCAGCACCGCGGTCCCGTCGGTGACGGCGGGTGTCCCGGCCGGCGCCGTGACCGCGTCGGCCGCGGCGGACGGGTCCGTCGGCGCCGCCACCTCGTCGGGTACGGCCGGCACCGCCGCGCCGAGCCGGGCGACCAGGTCCGGGTCGGTGACCAGGGCGAACCGGGTGTCGGGCGCGATCACTCCGGTGACCGTGTCGACTGCCCGGGCCACCGCGACCGGGTCGACCGTCGGCTGCGTTGCCGGCGCGGTCGGCGGCTGACCGGCTGTTCCGGTGGCCGGCTGACCGGCTGTTGCGGTGGCCGGCTGACCGGCTGTTCCGGTCGGCGGCTGCGTTGACGGTTGCGTCGGCGACGCAGACCACGGGGACGTGGGCCGTCGGACGGACTCGCCGAGGGTGGCGGCGGCCCGCAGTCCGGCCGCCCGGGCCTCTGCGGTGCCGAGCGAGAAGAGGTCGTGGGCGGCGTCCCGGACCAGGGCGGCCACGGCGCCGTCGCCGTCGTCGGCGTCCGGGGCGGTCAGGTAACCCCGGATCACCGCCACCGGCACCTGGTCGCACTTGCCCTTCACCAGTTCACCGGCGGCGGCCAGTTCGTCCACCACCGCCATCTGGGTGATGTTGAGCTGGTTGCCGTACGGGTCGACCTCACCCCGGTGGTCGCGCAGCGCCGACATGCCGGCGACCCCGAGGGCGACGTCGGTGAGCCCGTTGCGCCACGGCCGACCCATGGTGTCCGAGATGATCACCGCCACGTCCGCGCCGTGCCGGTCCCGCAGCGCGGCCCGCAGCGCCCGGGCCGAGGCGTCCGGGTCCTTCGGCAGCAGGACCAGCCGGGACCGGTCCACATTCGAGGCGTCGATCCCGGCGGAGGCCATCACAAAACCGTGGTGGGTCTGGACGATCCGGGTCGACCCCCGCCGGGCGACCGGGCGGGCGGTCTCCGCGGCCAGGACCTCCGCCCGGGCCGCCTCCCGTTCCGGGCCGTCCGTCGGTACGTCGACCAGCCGCCCCTCCGCCTTCGAGACGATCTTGCTGGTCACCACGAGTACGTCGCCGTCGCGCAGCCAGGGTGCGGCGGTGGCGATCAGCGCCGCCAGGTCGTCGCCCTCCCGTACGTCGCCGATGCCGAGTACGGGCAGCACCTCGAGCCTCACGCCGGTCCACCCGCCTCGCCCGTCCGGTCGACCGGACGCACCGTCGTGGCCAGGTCGACCGCGGCCCGGACCATGGCGACAGTGGCCGCCTCGTCCATCATCCAGAGCGGCACCGCCTCGACGGCCACCCCGGGCACCTCGACCCCGGCGTCGGAACTGTCCACCAGCCAGCCGTCCAGCAGACCGTCGGCCGAGCGGGCGCCGTACAGGCCACCGACCCCGGCGGCGGTGCACGGCACCCCGAGTACGTCGAGACAGCGGTCCGCCATCCCCCGGACCGGGGCACCACCGATGATCGGCGACACCCCGACCACCGGCGCCCGGTTGCCGACCAGTGCCTCCCGCAGCCCCGGTACGGCGAGGACCGGTGCGATGCTCACCACCGGGTTGCTCGGCGCGACCAGTACGACGTCCGCCTCGGCGAGGGCGTCCAGCACCCCGGCGGCCGGCTTGGCCGACTCCGCACCGACAAAAACGAACCGGTGGGTCGGCAGCGCGCCACGGTGCCGTACCCACCACTCCTGGAAGTGGATCGCCCGCCGGGCCGGCTCTGCCCCGGGCGCCTCGGCCGGTCGCGCCTCCACCGGTTGCCCCCTGCCGTCGGTGCCGGCGCTGTCCGGTGCTCTGTCACCGGCGCCGCTGCTGTCCGGTGCGCCGGCGCCGCTGTCGGTGGCGTTCGGCGCCGGGTCACTCACCACGACGTGGGTCTCCAGCCGGTCGTCGGTCGCCGGGAGCAGACGTACACCGGGCTGCCAGCGGGCGCAGAGCGCCTCGGTCACCGCCGAGAGCGGGTAACCGGCGTTCAGCATGGTGGTCCGGACCAGGTGGGTCGCCACGTCCCGGTCGCCGAGCCCGAACCAGGTCGGCTCGGCGCCGTACGCGGCCAGCTCCTCCTTGACCGTCCAGGTCTCGCCGGCCCGTCCCCAGCCCCGTTCCCGGTCGGCGCCCCCGCCGAGGGTGTACATGACACTGTCCAGATCCGGACAGATCCTCAGGCCGTGCATGACCACGTCGTCCCCGACGTTGACCACCGCGGTCACCTCGGCGCCCACCTGACGGGCGTACCCGCGTACGCCGGTCAGGAAGCGGGCCCCGCCGATGCCCCCGGTCAACACCACGATGCGCATACCGACCATCCTCGCCCATCCGCTCGTGGCGGGCGGCGGGCGGGTTCGCCGACTAGGCTCAGGCGTCGCCATCATCCGTCCTGTCCGAGGGGGAGCCGTGACCAGCCAGCCCGGGCCCGCGCCGACCGAGGCGCCACCGGCCAGTCAGATCACCAAGCCGCTACGCGAACTGATCGCGCTGGTGCTACTCGGCGCGAACGCGCTGTTCCTGTTCACCGGGCTCCTCGACCTGTTCTTCGGCTGGCCGGGCACCGGCTTCGACGACCGGGCCGAGGCCGTCTACTCCTCGTTCGCCGGTGCCTCGGCGATCAGTTTTCCGATGCTCGCCGTGCTGCTCGCCACCCACGTGCGGCCGGTGGTCGGCCGGGCCCGCCTGCTCGTCCAGGTCGCCCTCGTGGAGTACGCCGTCTCGCTGCTGTTCGGCGGGATAGCGCTGCTCGCCGCAGGGTTCGGCGCGCTGGCCGAGGCCCGGTTCTACGCCGGTTTCAGCATCGGACTGGACCAGGTCGGCTGGTACGCGGTCCTCGCCGTCGCGGCGTTCCTGGTCTTCCGGATCTGGCAGACGCTCTACCACGTACCGAAGCCCAAGCCGCAGCCGGGCGTCTACGGCCAGCCGCAGCCGTACGGTCAGCAGCCGTACGGTCAGCAGCCGTACGGCCAGCCGGGCCAGCCCGGGTACCCGGGCTACCCGCCGGTGCCGGGACAGCAGCAGGGGTACCCGTCGGCGGCCTACCCGCAGGCGCCGGTCGAGGCGACCGTCTACGGCCAGCCGACCGGCTACGGGCAGCCCGGGTTCGGTGCCGCCCCGTCGTCCGCCCCGCCGAGTCCGTCCTCCGCGCCGCCGGCGACCGGGCCGGCTCCGGGCGCCGGGCCGGTGCTGGGTTCGGGACCGGTGGTGGGTGCCGGGCCGGCCCCCTCGACGCCCGGTGGCTCGGCCGGTTCGGCTCCGTCGCCCGCCGGTTCGGCTCCGTCGCCCGCCGGTTCGGCTCCGTTGCCCGGCGGTTCGGCCGGACCGGAGGAGGACGAGGATCCGGGCCGGACCCAGGTGGTCCCGCAGCGCGGCGCGACCGCGTCCGGCACCGACCAGACCCAGCGGATCAACCCGGCGAGCCAGCAGCCGTCGGCGGGTTCGCCGCCGCCGGACCGCGACGACGACCCGGCCGGGCGCTGACCTCGGCCGGGCGCTGCCCCCGGCAACGCGCTGGCCTTGGCCCGGCGCCGACTACGGCGGACGGGACGGTACCGCCGGCCTCGCGGTGCGCGTTCATTCGAAGGACGGGGATCACCGTCGGGGCGGTCGGGCGCGGCGCGGCCGGCCGTACGGCCTAGGCTGCACGAGTGGCAGATCGGAGTGACCCGGCGCCGACCACCGCGAGTCTGCGGCGGGCGTTGCGCCGGGCGGCGGACGGACGGGCTCTCGACCGGGACGAGGCGGCCGTGCTGCTCGCCGCGCGTGGCGAGTTCCTCGACGAACTGCTGGCGGTCGCCGGCCGGCTGCGCGACGCCGGACTGGCCGACGCCGGCCGTCCCGGCGTGGTCACCTTCTCCAAGAAGGTCTTCATCCCGCTGACCCGGCTCTGCCAGGACCGTTGCCACTACTGCACGTTCGCCACCGTGCCGCACCGGCTACCCGCGCCCTACCTGGAGCGCGACGAGGTACTGGCGATCGCCGCCGCCGGGGCGGCCCAGGGCTGCAAGGAGGCCCTGTTCACTCTCGGCGATCGGCCGGAGGCCCGCTGGCCGCAGGCCCGGCAGTGGCTGACCGAGCGCGGCTACGACTCCACCCTCGACTACCTGCGCGCCTGCGCGATCGCAGTCCTGGAGGAGACCGGGCTGCTGCCCCACCTCAACCCCGGCGTGCTCTCCTGGGCCGAGCTGCAGCGGCTGAAGCCGGTGGCGCCGAGCATGGGGATGATGCTGGAGACCACCGCGACCCGGCTCTGGTCGGAGCCGGGCGGCCCGCACCACGGCTCGCCGGACAAGGAGCCGGCGGTGCGGTTGCGCGTCCTCTCCGACGCCGGCCGGGTCGGCGTACCGTTCACCACCGGCATCCTGATCGGCATCGGCGAGACCGCCGCCGAACGGGTCGACTCGCTCTTCGCGATCCGGCGCAGCGCCCGGGAGTACGGCCACATCCAGGAAGTCATCGTGCAGAACTTCCGGGCGAAGCCGGACACCGCGATGCGGGGCATGCCCGACGCCGAGCTGCACGACCTGGCCGCCACCGTGGCGGTGGCCCGGATCCTGCTCGGGCCGGGGGCCCGGATCCAGGCGCCGCCGAACCTGATCGAGGGCGAGTACGACCTGCTGCTGCGGGCCGGGATCGACGACTGGGGCGGGGTGTCGCCGGTGACCCCGGACCACGTCAACCCGGAGCGGCCCTGGCCGCAGCTGGACGAGTTGGCGGCCCGGACCGCCGCAGCCGGGTTCACCCTGCGGGAGCGGCTCACCATCTACCCCGAGTACGTCCGCCGGGGCGACCCCTGGCTCGATCCACGACTGTCGGCGCATGTGGCGGCGCTGGCCGACCCGGCGACCGGGCTGGCGGTCGAGGCGGCCCGGCCGGGCGGACTGCCCTGGCAGGAGCCGGACGACGCGTTCGTGCCGGGGGGCCGGACCGACCTGCACGCCACCATCGACACCGCCGGTCGGACCGGTGACCGGCGCGGCGACTTCGACCACGTGTACGGCGACTGGGCCGAGGTCGGTGCCCGGGTGTCGACGGCGGGGCAGACCCCGTCGTCGAGCGCCGACGGGCCCGACCACGACCTGCGGGCCGGGCTGCGGCTCGCCGCCGACGATCCGGCCGCGCTGCTGGAGGCACGGCACGAGGCGGCGGCGCTGGCACTGTTCGGCGCGGACGGGGCGGCTCTGGACGAGGTGTGTCGGATCGCCGACGAGCTGCGCCGGGCGACCGTCGGTGACGATGTGACGTACGTGGTCAACCGGAACATCAACTTCTCCAACGTCTGCTACGTCGGTTGCCGGTTCTGCGCCTTCGCGCAGCGGGAGCGGGACGCCGACGCGTACCGGCTGTCGGTGGAGCAGGTGGCGGACCGGGCCGAACAGGCGTGGCAGGCGGGCGCGACCGAGGTCTGCATGCAGGGCGGCATCGACCCGAAGTTGCCGGTCACCGCGTACGCCGATCTGGTCCGGGCGGTCAAGACCCGGGTGCCCGGGATGCACGTGCACGCCTTCTCTCCGATGGAGATCGTCACCGCTGCGGCGAAGGCCGGAGTCTCCATCCGGGACTGGCTCGGCGAACTGCGCGACGCCGGTCTGGACACCATTCCCGGCACCGCCGCCGAGATCCTCGACGACGACGTGCGCTGGGTGCTCACCAAGGGCAAACTGCCGGCCGCGACCTGGGTCGAGGTGGTCAGTACCGCGCACGAACTCGGCATCCGATCCAGTTCGACCATGATGTACGGCCACGTCGACCATCCACGACAGTGGCTGGCGCACTTCCGGGTGCTGGCCGGGATCCAGGACCGTACCGGCGGATTCACCGAGTTCGTGGCGCTGCCGTTCGTCCACACCAACGCGCCGATCTATCTGGCGGGTATCGCCCGCCCGGGTCCCACCTGGCGGGAGAACCGGGTCGTGCACGCGATGGCCCGACTGCTGCTGCACGGCCGGATCGACAACATCCAGTGCTCGTGGGTCAAGCTCGGCGACGCCGGTACGGCGGAGCTGCTCCGGGGCGGGTGCAACGACCTCGGCGGCACGCTGATGGAGGAGACCATCTCCCGGATGGCGGGTTCGGACCACGGCTCGGCCCGGACCGTCGCCCAGCTGGAGCGGATCGCGGCGGCGGCGGGCCGTCCCGCCCGGCGACGCACCACCGTGTACGGACTCGCCGGCTGAACCCCCCGTTCCGGGACTTGCGGAAACGGTGCCGGACTGTCGGGCCAGGCGACACGCCGGAGTCGCCACGCCGATTTCCGACCCAACTCGCCGAGTCGGCGTTACCCGTACCCGGTCTGAATCGATAGGCCCGGTTGCGAGGCCGTGATGACGCGACAGTCGTCCGGACACGCGGTAAGGGGTGACTCCACTTAGCAGGTTCGGCTTGACGACGCACGTATAACACGCGTGTAATTTCAGTGGGGTCGTTCGTACGGAGCGCACCAAATCGCTACCGGGCGGACAAACACGCCTTCCGCGTGGGGGGTTGCACCGGCTGCCACGTCGGTGCGCGATAAGGAGGCAACTGGATGGACGGCCGACTCGAGGTGGCCGACCTACTCGGAAATGCTCCGGAGTGGCAAGAGCGCGCACTGTGCTCGCAGACCGATCCGGAGGCGTTCTTTCCCGAGAAGGGCGGCTCCACCCGCGAGGCGAAGCGAATCTGCTCCCGCTGTGAGGTCAAGACCGAGTGCCTGGAGTACGCGCTCGGTCACGACGAACGGTTCGGCATCTGGGGCGGGTTGTCCGAACGCGAACGGCGCAAGTTGAAGCGTCGCGTCGCCTGATCGGCGGTGATCCGGGCGGTGGGGGGCCGCTCGGGTCCGGCCGGTCGCGTCCGGGTCCTCGTCGGGGGGCGAAACCCGGCCAGGGGGGTCAGGCGAGCTCGTCCGGGTCGACCCCGAGCAGGTTCGCCACCTGCTCGATGATCACGTCGTGGACCAGGTCGGCGAGGTCCTCCCGGTCGATCGCCCGGAACTCCAGCGGACGCCGGTAGAGCACGATCCTCGGCGGCACCTCCTGCCGTCCGGGCCGCCCGGGCAGGAGCCGGGCCAGCGGCACCTCGCCGTCCTCCAGCACGTCCGAGTCGTAGACGTTCAGGTCCGGCGGGACGTCCTCGACGGCGAACTCGACCCCGGCGAGTTCCTTGGCGAACCGGCGCTCCAGGGTTTCGACGGTGTCCAGCACAAGATCATCGAAGATCTCCGACTTGGTCCGGGCCAGCGGCACGGTGGCGGGGACCAGCCGACCACGCAACCCGCGGCCGTGCCGGTCCCGGCGCGACGGACGGCCGTTACCCGGGCGACGGTTCTCCGGACTGGTCAACTCAGCCTCGCTCCACTCGCTGTGCTTGCCCCACGACGACAGGGTAGACCTGGTCGGGCCGGTACCGGATCGTGGATTCGGCCGTGTCTCCGGTCGCCCCGGCCTGACTGTCCCGATCCGTCTCCCGAAGTGTGATCACGGTTACCGGCGTGTCGCAGGCCCAAGCGCTGCTCCGGAGCCGGTAATGGAGATACCGTGCCGCCGTGAGGTCACCACGGCGTTGCTCCCGCAACGGCTGCCCCCGGCAGGCGGTCGCCACGCTGACCTATGTCTATAACGAGTCGACGGCGGTGGTGGGCCCGCTGGCGGCCTTCGCCGAGCCGCACACGTACGACCTCTGTGAGCCACACGCCCGGAGTCTGACCGCCCCGCGTGGCTGGGAGGTGGTCCGGCACGAGGGGGAGTTCGAGCCGCCGCCGCCGACCACCGACGACCTGGTCGCGCTCGCCGAGGCGGTCCGCGAGGCGGCCCGTCCCGCGCCCCGGCCGCCGGACGAGGTGGACGTCGATCCGCACACCGGCCAGCAGACCGGACGCCGCGGCCATCTGCGGGTCATTCCGCCCAGCTACTGAAGGACGGGCTCCTACCCACCCACCGGCTACCGCTCCGGCGCCAGCCGGTGGGAAGGACAACGCCCCCCTCCGGACAACGCCCCCTCCTGACAGTGCACCGTCCGGAGCCGGGACCGGAGCCGACCGCGGCACCCCTCCGCCCGCCTCGTCCGTTCGGTGCGGGGCCCTCGTGCTGTCGGCCGACCGGTGGTCGTCCTGGGATACCCGTTCGGCTTTCCGGAAGGCCGCATGCCAGGATCGGCATCTGATCGGATCTCCGCGACGCCTACGGCAGCGGGCCGACCCGCGTACCCACCCGTCGGCACGACCCGTGAGGAGCCGCCCCATGTCCGCCCGTACCCCTGCCCTGCCCCGGCTGCCCCGGCGTACGCTGCTGCGCGGCGCGGCCGGGACGGCGGCACTGTTCGCCACCGGCGGCCTGCTCGGCGCCTGCGGCACCAAGGGTGCCCGGCAGACCGAGGCGAGCTGCGTCAGCGAGGACCGCTCCGGCAGCGAGAAGACGCTGCTCTTCTCGAACTGGCCGCAGTACCTGGACGTCGACGAGGAGAACGAGTCGAAGCGGCCCACCCTGGAGGCGTTCCAGGCCCGGACGGGCATCCAGGTGACGTACACCGAGGACATCAACGACAACAACGAGTTCTTCGGCAAGGTACGGCCGCAGCTGGCCGCCTGCGAGCCGATCGGCCGGGACATCATCGTGCTCAGCGACTGGATGGCGGCCCGGGTGATCGGGCTCGGCTGGGCGCAGCGCCTGGATCCGGCCCGGATCACAAACGTCGACCGTAACCTGCTGTCCTCGCTGCGTAACCGGACGTACGACCAGGCGAACGTGCTCGCCATCCCGTGGCAGTGCGGCCTGGCCGGGCTGGCCTACAACGGGAAGGTCACCGGGGAGATCCGGACCGTGGACGAGCTGCTCACCCGCCCGGACCTCAAGGGTCGGGTGACCCTGCTCAGCGAGATGCGCGACACGATCGGGCTGATCCTGCAGTCCAACGGCGCCGACCCGACCAACTTCACCGACGCCCAGTTCGACGACGCCCTGGAGAAGCTCCGGCGGGCGGTGGCGAGCGGCCAGATCCGGCGGTTCACCGGCAACGACTACGCCCCCGAACTCGCCAAGGGCGACATCGCCGCCTGCATGGCCTGGTCGGGCGACGTTATCCAGCTCGCCGCCGAGGACGAGCGGATCCGGTTCGTGGCGCCGGACTCCGGGGCGATGCTCTACTCCGACGACATGCTGGTGCCGAACCGGGCGACGCACCGGGCGCACGCCGAGGCGCTGATGGACTACTACTACGACCCGGCGGTCGCCGCCCAGGTCGCGGCGTACGTCAACTACATCTGTCCGGTGCAGGGCGCGCAGGCGGAGATGGAGAAGATCGATCCGGAGCTGGCGACCAACCCGCTGATCTTCCCGGACGCGGCGCTGCAGGCCCGGTCCAAGAAGTTCATGACGCTGACCGAGGAGCGGGAGCGGGCGTACGAGTCGAAGTTCCAGCAGGTCATCGGGGGATAGCGGTGGAAAACGAGCAGCCCGGGGCGCAGTTGCGGCTGGTCGAACTGACCAAGCGGTTCGGCCCCGCCCGCAGGCGCCCACGGCGCGACGCCGGATCCGACGGTGGTGCGCTCGCGGTCGACCGGCTCGACCTGACCGTGCCGGCCGGGACGTTCTTCGCCCTGCTCGGACCCTCCGGCTGCGGCAAGACCACCACCCTGCGGATGGTCGCCGGGCTGGAGGAGCCGACCAGCGGCCGGGTGCTGCTCGACACGGAGGAGATCACCCGGCTGCGGCCGTACCGGCGACCGGTGAACACCGTCTTCCAGAGCTACGCGCTCTTCCCACACCTGGACGTTTTCGAGAACGTGGCGTTCGGGTTGCGCCGGCGGGGCGTACCGGACGTGGCCGGGCAGGTCCGGGCGATGCTGTCGCTGGTCCAGCTCGACGGGTACGACCGGCGCCGGCCGGCCCAGCTCTCCGGTGGCCAGCAGCAGCGGGTGGCGCTGGCCCGGGCGCTGGTCAACCGACCCCGGGTGCTGCTGCTCGACGAGCCGCTCGGCGCGCTCGACCTCACCCTGCGCCGTCGGATGCAACTCGAACTGAAACGGATCCAGACCGAGGTCGGGATCACCTTCGTGCACGTCACGCACGACCAGGAGGAGGCCATGACGCTGGCCGACAGCGTCGCGGTGATGAACGCCGGCCGGATCGAGCAGCTCGGCACCCCGGCCGAGCTGTACGAGTTCCCGGCGACCGCGTTCGTCGCCACCTTCCTCGGTCGGTCCAACCTGCTGGCCGGCCGGGTGATCGGGCGTGGCGGTGACGACGTCCTCGTCGAGGCGTACGGGGAGCGGCTCTCGGTGCCGGCGGTCCGGTCCCGGAGCACGGCCGGCGCGGTGCTGCTCGGGATCCGGCCGGAGAAGCTGCGGCTGGTCCGGTCGGTGGACGAGGTCCCGGCCGGGCACCAGTCGGTGGCCGGGATCGTGACCGACGCCGCCTACCTCGGCACCAGCACCCAGTACGTGGTCCGGACCGGCTGGGGCACCGAGCTGTCGGTCTTCGCCGCCGCCGACGGACAGGCCCGGCCGGTACCGGTCGGCGCCGAGGTGGTCGCGCACTGGCATCCCCGGTACGCGTTCCTGCTCGACGCCGGGACGGGAACGCCGGGTGGGGAGGTCGTGCCGTCGGTGGGGTCGGCCGGTGCGGTACCGGCGAACGGCGTCGGGCCACGATGACCGGGGTGACGACACCCCGGCCCCGGGCGGTGGAGGACCGGCCCGACCCGTCAGGGCGCCGGTCAGGGACGGCGGATCACCGGTCGGGGACGGCGGGGCGGCGGCCCGGGCGCCGGCTGCTGCCGTACCTGCTGGCCGCGCCCGGGGTGCTCTGGCTGGTGGTCTTCTTCCTGCTGCCGGCGGTCCAGCTCGGTGCGACCAGTCTCTACGACCCGACCGGCTCGCTGGCCGACGGCTACGCGATGACCTGGTCGTTCGGCAACTACCCGGACGCGATCGCCGCGTACTGGGTCCACTTCGGACGATCCTTCGGGTACGCCGGGCTCGCCACCGCGCTGGCGCTGCTGCTCGGCTACCCGCTGGCGTACGCCATCGCGCTGCGCGCCGGACGCTGGCAGAACCTGCTGCTGGTCTGTGTCGTCGCCCCGATGTTTACCAGCTTCCTGGTCCGGACCCTGGCCTGGAAGACCGTGCTCTCCGACACCGGCACCCTGGTCGGGCTGCTCCGCGACCTGCACCTGCTCGCGCCCGACGGGCGGCTGCTCGCCTCCCCGGTCGCGGTGGTCACCAGCCTCACCTACGGCTACCTGCCGTTCATGGTGCTGCCGATCTACGCCAGCCTGCAGCGGCTGGACCGTCGGCTGCTGGAGGCGGCCCGGGACCTGAACGCCCGACCGGCCCAGGTCTTCCGGACCGTCACCCTGCCGCTGTCGAAACCCGGGGTGGTCGCCGGCACGCTGCTCACCTTCATTCCGGCCGCCGGCGACTACATCAGCGCCGAACTGCTCGGTACGCCGAACGAGTACATGATCGGCAACGTGATCGACGCGGCGTTCCTGGTCCGGCTCGACTACCCGCAGGGCGCCGCGCTCTCCGTCGTCCTGCTGCTGGTGATCCTGGTGCTGGCGGTCGGCTATCTGCGCCGGAGCGCCGCCGAGGAGGTGGGGTGAACGTGGGGCACCGGTTCTGGCGCTGGATCGCCGACCACTGGGTGCTGGCGGTCGCCGGGCTGGTCCTCGGCTACCTGCTGCTGCCGGTGGTGGTGGTCGCCGGGCTGTCGCTGAACCGGCCGTCGACGCGGCTGTCGTACGACTTCGCCGAGTTCACCCTCGACAACTGGCGGGACCCGTGCGCCGCGCCGGGGATGTGCGGGGCGGTGCTGCGCAGCGTTCAGATCGGTTTCCTGGCCACCCTGGTCTCCACCGTGCTCGGCACCCTGCTGGCGTTCGCCCTGGTCCGGCACCGGTTCCGGGGCCGGGCGGTGGCGAACCTGCTGGTCCTGGCGCCGATGGCCACCCCGGAGGTGGTGCTCGGCACCTCGCTGCTCGCCCTGCTGGTCGCGGCCGGGATACCGCAGGGCTTCTGGACCGTGGTGATCGCGCACGTGATGTTCTGCGTGTCGTTCGTGGTGGTGACCGTCCGGGCCCGGCTGTCCGGGATGGACAGCCGGCTGGAGGAGGCGGCGCTGGACCTCTACGCCAGCGAGTGGCAGGCGTTCCGTCGGGTCACCCTGCCGCTGGTGCTGCCCGGCATCGTCGCCGCCGCACTGCTCGCCTTCTCGCTCTCCTTCGACGACTTCATCGTCACCAACTTCAACTCGGGCACCACGGTCACCTTCCCGATGTACGTCTGGGGCGCCAACCAGCGCGGCATCCCGCCGCAGGTGAACGTCGTCGGCACCGCGATGTTCGGGCTCGCCCTGCTGCTGATGCTGGCGGTCCGGCTCCGCTGGCGGTTCCCCCGTCGCCGGCAGACCACCGCGCCGCCGGCCGACGGCCACGCCGGCGTCGGGTGAGCCGGGCCGGGGGCGGGTGAGCCGGGCCGGGAGCGCCGCCGGTCAGTCGAACCAGTCGGGGTCACCGGACCGGATCAGGGCGGCGAGCCGGGTCCGGTCCCGGAAAGCGGCCTGGAGCAGACCACCCAACCGGCGCAGCGCCTCCGGGTCGGTGCCGTGGGCGACGAAGGTGCCGGCCTCCGGGTCGAAGTCCACCCGGTCGGCGAGCTCGGGAGCCTCCGCCTCGATCACGGAGCGGGCCACCCCCGCCCAGCCGTAGCCGTTGCCGTACTGGTCGCACTCCTCGAAGACGTCCATCACCTCGAGCATGTGCGTGTCAGTGAGCTGCAGGCAGTAGGAGCCCGGCCGGTGGTCGTACTCGAAGAAGACCAGCGGGGCGAAGGTCCGGTCGGTGTCGGTCACGCCGGCGATCCTAGGGACGGCCGCCGACAGAACCGGGTCACCGGCCGAGGGTCCGGGCGAACGCGGCGTGGGTCGGCGCCCCACGCTGGCGGTCGAGTACCGCGAAGACGACCTCGTCGAAGTGCGGGCGGTCGCGCAGCGCGCCGGCGAACGCCTCCGCCACCACGGTCGGCTCGTTGCCGAAGACCCCGCAGCCCCAGGCGCCGAGGACGAGCCGGCGGTGCCCGTACGCGGCCGCCACCGCCAGCACCCGGTCGGCCCGGCGGCGCAGCAGGGCCGGGACGTCCGCCACCCGGTCCGGCTGACTGCGCAGCATCGCCGACCGGTTCGGCGCCGCCGAGGTCAGGAACGAGACCGGGTACGGGCTGTCCAGCGGGTCCCCGCTGTCGTCCCGGAACACCGGAACCGCCGGCGAGTAGATGACCCGGTCGCTGTAGCCGAGATCGGGGTCGACCCGGTGTGCGGCGTAGAAGTCCCAGGCCGCCTGGAGGCAGGCGTACAGCCCGGAGGCGCGGGCCACACTCTCCTCCTGGGCCTGGGCGCCGTTGCGGAACCCGCCGCCGGGGTTGCGGGCCGAGGCGAACACCAGGCAGGCCAGGTCGCCGCCGAGCCGACGGGTCGCGGCGAGGGTGCTCTCGTTGGTCACCTCGATCGTGGCCGGCGGATGTGGCGCGGGGGCCGGCGCACCGGGCAGGGGATCGTCGGGCAGGTACAGCCGGGTGCCGGCGACCGCCCCCGCCACCTCGTCGGCGATCACCACCTCGGCGCCACCCGCCGTCCGGTAGGCGCCCCGGTCCAGCGCCTCCACCGTCTCCCGGGCGATCGCCCGCAACCGACTGCTCACGCCGCCATCATGATCGCCTGCTGGTCGCCGTTCCACTCGTTTCCCGTCGGCCGGGGTGGCCGTGTTCCTGCGGACCGACCGCGGCCGCCGCCGTACCCGGTCACCTGGACCCGGTCCGATACCGTGACCGGCATGGCTGACCAGGTGTTGCTCGGCACCGGCCGGGACGCGGACGTCTTCGCGTTGGACGACGGGCGGGTGCTGCGCCGCTACCGCGACGGCGGCGACGTTGCCCGGGAGGCCTCGATCATGGCGTACGTCGGCGGGCACGGCTTCCCGGTGCCCAGGGTGGACCGGGCCGAGGGCGCCGAGCTGGTGATGGAACGGGTCGACGGTCCGACCATGCTGGCGGCGCTGATCGCCGGGGAACTCGACGTGCCGGACGGGGCGGCGATCCTGGCCGACCTGCACCGCCGGCTGCGCGGACTGCCGCCCCGGCCGGGCGGTGACCCGGGGCTGCGGGTGGTGCACCTGGACCTGCATCCGGAGAACGTCATGCTCGGCCCGGGCGGGCCGGTGGTCATCGACTGGCGCAACGCCCGGGATGACGAGCCCGACCTGGACGTCGCGATGTCGGCGCTGATCCTGGCCGAGGTGGCGGTGAACAACTGGTTCGGTCTCGGTGACGTGGGTGAGCGTTTCCTCACCGCGTTCCTGGCCCGGACGCCCGGGGATCCGGTACGGCTGCTCGACGCCGCGCTCGCGACGCGGCGGGTCAATCCGACGCTGAGCGTCGAGGAGATCGGCCGGCTCGACGACGCGGCAACGTTGGTCCGCGAGCACTGGCGACCGACGGCAGGGTGACCGCCGGCCGGCGGCGGGTCGGTGGGTGTCGGTGGCGGTGTCTAGACTCCGCCGTCATGGCAAAGGTGAGCTTCGTCGATGAGACCACGGCCGGGGCCCGGGTGCCCGCGTGGGCACTGGAGATATTCGAGGAGCGGCTGACGCTGCGGGAGCTGGTCCGGCGCCGGATCTTCCAGGAGGTCGCGGAGTACAACGCGAGCAGCTCCGGGCCGTTCCGGGGACTGGTGCAGCCCACGACCGCCGAACGGGCACTCAACGGCGACCGGTCGACGGTGCCGCCGCGTCGGGTCGACCCGGAGCGGCAGGTCGCGCTCGCCGAGGCGGCGTTCGCCCGCAACGGTTTCGTGGTGCTGGTCGGCGACCGGCAGGTCGACGACCTCGACCAGGTGGTCGAGCTGGGGCGGGACACCGAGGTCACCTTCCTGAAGCTCGTACCCCTGGTGGGCGGCTGATGACCACCGCCACCGGAGACCGGCGCAGCCACCTCGACGACCTGGTCGCCGCCGGTCGGCTCGACGAACTGGCCCGACACCTGCGGGTCAACCTGGGCTCCTCGACCACCGACGAGGCCGTCCGGCGGGCTCTGCGTGGGCTGTCCCGGGAGCAGATGGTCGAGCTGATCCGGGTACTGGCCGCCGCGGTTCCGCCCTCGTCCCGGATGTCCTGGCGCGAGCAGGATCTGGTCCGGGAGTTGGCCCGCCGGCTGCCCGAGGACGTCAGCGCGACGGTCGCCGCCGAACTGCTCGCCTTCGCCGTCCGGAATCCGAACGCGATGCCGCCCGCCGCGCTGGCGACGCTGGTCCGGCGCGCCCACCCGGACGGCAATCCGCCGGACGAGGTACGCAAGCTGGTGCAGGACCGGTCCGGGGAGAGTCCGCACCTGCGGCAGCTGCTCGCCGACCTGGTGGGGCCGTCGGTGCGGCGGGGTGACCCGTGGGCCGACCGGATCCTGGCGGACCTGCCCGGCCTGGAGCCGGCCTGGACAAAACTGGTCGGTCACGCCAGCACCGCGACCAGTGCCCGCCCCTCCGCCGACTGGCGTCGCGGTGCCGAGGCCCTCCTGTCCACGATGGAGGCGGCACGGGTCCGGGCCGTGCTCGGTGACTGGGTGGCGACGGCGACCCGGACGCCGCACCGGCAGCCGGACCCGCTCAACGCCGACACCCTGCGTGGGCTGCTCTGGGTCCTGGAAGTGGTCGGACCCGCACCGGAGCAGGTGCGCATGCTGGCCGCCCTGGTCGAGGCGATGCTGCGCCGGCTGCCCGGGATCGGGCCGGCCAGCCCGAAACTGGCCAACGCGGCGGTCGGCGTACTCGGCAGGCTCGACGGAGAGGACGCCCTCGGGCAGCTCGCGCGGCTCGTCAACCGGATCAGCTACCGGGGCACCCTCAACGAGATCAACAAGGCGCTCGCGGTCCGGGCCGAGGCGCTCGGACTGTCCCGGGACGAGATCGAGGAACTCGCCGTACCCGACTACGGGCTCACCGACGTCGGCCGGCACACGGTGCGGTTCGCCGCCGGCCGGGCCGAGCTGGAGATCCAGGCGGGTACGGTCACCGTCACCTGGTTCACCGACGCGGGCCGCCAGGTCAAGAGCCCACCGGCGGCGGTACGCCGGGACCAGCCGGGTGAGCTGGCCGAACTCAAGGCCATGGTCAAGGAACTCTCGGCCATGCTCAGCGCCCAGTCCGCCCGGCTGGACGGGTTGTTCCTGGCCCGACGGGAGTGGTCCGCGCCGGTCTGGCGGGAGCGCTACCTCGACCACCCGCTGGTGGGCACGCTGGCCCGTCGACTGATCTGGGTGGTCGACGGGGTGCCCTGCGGGTACGCCGACGGCGTCCTGCGTACCGTCTCCGACGCCGAGCACGTCGTCGGCGACGCCGCCCGGGTCGAGCTGTGGCATCCGATCGGCCGGCCGGTGCCGGAGGTGGTCGCCTGGCGGGAGTGGCTGGAGCGGCACCGGGTCGTGCAGCCGTTCAAGCAGGCGCATCGCGAGGTCTACCTGCTCACCCCGGCGGAGGAGCAGACCGGGACGTACTCGAACCGGTTCGCCGGCCACGTCCTGCGCCAACACCAGTTCCATGCCCTGGCCGCGGCCCGGGGCTGGCGGGACAAGCTCCGGCTCTCGGTCGACGACACCTATCCGCCGCCGGTGCGGGAGCTGCCCCGGTGGGGGCTGCGCGCCGAGTACTGGGTGGAGGGCGTCGGCGACGAGTACGGCGTCGACACCACCGAGTCCGGGGCGTACCTGCGGCTCGCCACCGACCAGGTGCGGTTCTATCCGATCGACGCCGACTCGAACTGGACCCACGCCTGGACCGGGGGATATTCCGCCTCCGGGGGCGCCTGGGACAACCCGGAGCCGGTGCCGGCGCTGCGCTTGGACCAGATTCCGGCCCTGGTGTTCAGCGAGATCATGCGGGACGTCGACCTCTTCGTCGGGGTGGCCAGCATCGGCAACGACCCCACCTGGTCCGACGGCGGGCCGCAGGGCCGGTTCCGCGACTACTGGGCGTCGTACAGCTTCGGCGAGCTGTCCGAGACCGCCCGGACCCGGCAGCAGATCCTGACCCGGCTGCTGCCCCGGCTCTCGGTCGGTGCCCGGGCGACGATCGACGGACGGTTCCTGGTCGTCCGGGGCGACCTGCGGACATACAAGATCCACCTGGGGTCGGGCAACATCCTGATGAGCCCGAACGACAGGTATCTCTGTGTGGTGCCGGCCCGGGGCGCCGCCGCCGGTGCCGGTACCGAACGGCAGTTCCTGCCCTTCGAGGGGGACGGTCTGCTCGCGGTGATCCTCAGCAAGGCGATGCTGCTGGCCGACGACAGCGCCATCACCGACCCCTCGATCACCCGACAGTTCGAGGTCGCCTGAACCGGCCCGGCCCCCGTCAGGGCTGGCTGCGTGGGCTGTCCGGGTCGAGGCTGTCGATGAACTCGTGCGGCTCGCCGAGCTCCACGCTGGAGCGGGCGACCTGGGCTTTCCGCTTCAGTTCGGCTTCGGCCCGGTCGGCCGGGACCCCTGCCTCCCGGGCGCCCTCGACCACCTGGCGGTAGGCCTGGTCGGCGTAGCCGTACGCCGCCGGGTAGTCGTGCTCGGCGAGCGCGGCCCTGGCCCGGCCGAGCAGCCGGTCCGCCGCCCTCAGCTCGTCGGACGCCCGGTGCGCCCGAGGGGCGGCGAGCACGTCGGCCGCCAGCCGGTTGGCCGCCTCGTTGTACGCGGCGGTCAGGAACCGGTCGCTGTTGTCGTGGTCGAACTGGCTGAAGTCCCAGTTCAGATCGATGTAACTCATCATCGAGTTGACCTGGTCACCGGCGTTGACAAAGTAGAACTCGTCGGCCGGGCCGTAGTCGACCCCGGTGCTGCTGTCGTAGCCGTCGTGCGGGTGGCTCATCCCGATGTGGTGCCCGACCTCGTGGATCAGCGTGGTGGTGAGGCCGTACCCCCGCTCGACGATCTCCGGCGAGACGAACGCGAAGACGTACGACTGGGTGCCGTCGACGTAGTTGTCGTCGGCGAAGCCGAGCCCCGGAGTCGGGGTGCCCGCCGGCAGGGCGTAGCTGAAGATCGGAAGCTCGTAGTCGACCCGGCCCTGGTCGTCCTGGGTCCGCGCCAGCTCCTTGGTGTTCTGCAGGTAGAAGTTGGCGAACCCGGGGTAGCCCTCCTCCGGGTAGCAGGACTCGTCCGCCTCGATGGCCAGGAAGTAGCAGCGTTGCGCGTCACCGGTGAACGGCAGGTCCTGGCTGTCGTAGTCGAGCGTGTTGCGCCAGCGCAGTTCGCGCAACTCGTCGAGGATGAGCTTCGGCTTGACGTACGTGGCGGAGGCGTCCACGCCGGCCCAGCCCTCGTAGACGTTGCTGTCCAGGTTGATCGACCGAGGTGGTTCCGCCGTCGGCAGTTCGGCCGGGTAGAGCGGGGACGTGGTGAAGAGCAGGTTCAGCGCGACGTACCGGGTGATCTTGCTGAGGTCGCCGGCGAGCGCGTCCGGCGCCCGGTAGCCGCCCGTCCGGTACTCCCAGGTCGCCGGCATCCGGTAGTCCTCGACGCCGTTGCCGTCGAGGTCCGGTTCGTCAACGTTCCAGTTCGAGGTCCAGGACTCCGGGCCGGCGGAGAGGTCGTGGAACCAGATCCGGCGGGTCGAACCGAGGCCGTTCTCCTCGTCCCTGGCGGTGGTGCCACCCCACGCGATTATCTTGCGGCTGTGCCGTTCGACGCCGAAGTTGTAGCCGGTGTCCGGGTCCGGCTCGTCGGTCTTGGTGTAGACGTGGAACCGGAAGTCCGACCGGCCGTACCAGTTGATGAAGAAGACCGTGTTGCGGCGGGTGTCGACCCCGGCCGGCGGGTTCTTCGCCAGCCAGCGCTCCACGCTCGGCGCGTCGATCTCGTGGTTGTCCGTGACGTCGAGGACGTTGTTCTGCTGCTCGTTGTACGCCTGCTGGTAGTCGGTCAGCGGCGCGGGCCGGGCCAGCCGCTTCAACTCACCGAAGAACCGGTCCTCGTAGCGCCGGTCGGCGTAGCTGATCCGGTAGTCGTACGTGTACTGCAGTCCGAGCTTCTCCTCGATGCCGTAGAAGAGCCGGTACCGGACCGCGGGCTCGTAACCCGACGGAAGGCCGGCCCGGAACGTCGACTGCGGCACCTGGGACGGCGAGTAGCCGACGAAGACCACGTTCACCGGGACCCGCTCGGTCAGCCGGGGCTGCCCACCCGGATCGAGGTGCGGGTAGCGGTCCTTCCCGGCCGCGGTGGCCTGGCCCGCCGGTGCCAGTGCCAGCACGGTGAACACCGCGGTGGCCGCCGCCACCAGAATTCTGCGTTTTCCTGTCATGCCTGCCCCTCCCGCCATGACGACTGGTCGATCCCTCAGTCGCGCCGAGGCGAGCGTACGTCTGACGTGGATCTATGAACAGGGCGTCGAGACTGGACGGGTCGAATCGCCGGAGTCGATTCCCCGGCGGAGTGGGACAGGCCGGACAGGGCGCCGGGCGGTCCCCGGAGGAGGAGACGGCGATCCGTTCGTCACCGTACTGGGCCCGGCAGGACGTGCTCCGCCGCTACCCGGTGCGTGGGGCCAGCATCGCGGCGACCGGCGTTTTCCCGAGGTCGACGCTGCTGTCGAAGTCGGTGCTCCGGCTGAGGTCGGCCCAGGCGGTCGTCTCCTGGGCGCGGGCCTTCGCCGACTGTTCGGTGAGCTGTACCGCGTCCGAGCCGAGCAGCAGCCGCAGCGGCGGTGCCGCCATGTCGACCAGGTCGACCAGGATCCTCGCCGCCCGCGTCGGGTCGCCGGCCTGCTTGCCGTCCATCTCGCGGCGGAAGTCGTGTATCCGGCCCACGGTCTGCCGGTAGTCCTCGCCGACCTCGGCGATCCGCATCGACGAGCCGCCCCAGTCGGTCCGGAACGCGCCCGGTTCGACGATGGTGACCCGGATCCCGAACGGTTTGACCTCGTTGGCCAGCACCTCCGAGAACCCCTCGACGGCGAACTTCGCCGACTGGTACGCGGCCAGTCCCGGCGTGCCGCCGACCCGACCGCCGACCGAGGAGAACTGCAGGAGGTATCCCGACCGTTGGGTACGCAGGATCGGCAGCGCCGCCTTCGTCACGTTGACGACCCCGAAGAAGTTCGTCTCGACCTGGGCCCGGAAGTCGTCGTCCGGGGTCTCCTCGATCGGCGCGCTGTTGGCGTACCCGGCGTTGTTGGCCACCACGTCGAGCCGGCCGAAGGTCTGCACCGCCGCCTCGACCGCGGCCCGGGCGGCGGCCGGGTCGGTCACGTCGAGCGGGTACGGCCGCACCTGGTCGCCGTACTGGTCGGCGAGGTCGGCGAGCTGGTCGGGCTGGCGGGCGGTGGCGAGCAGGTTGTCGCCCCGGATCAGGATCTCCCGGCACAGTTCCCGGCCCAGTCCCCGGGAACTTCCGGTGACCAACCACGTCCTGGTCATGTTGTTTCCTCCTCGGGGCGCCCCGCTCGACTCTGCTACGCGCCGGGCGGCGAACCCGGGGGAATATCGGGTTTCACCCGACCGGGCGACCCGGTCCGGTAACCGGGGAGGGTCCCCGACCGGTCGGCCGGGGACCCTCCACCGCATGTTCCGCCCCATCCGACCCGGGGATGCTCCCCGGGGGAACGGACCGTCGGGACGTCAGTCCCAGGTTGCCAACGCCGCCCGCAGGTACGGCCGCAGCGTCTCGGCCATCGCCGCCTGCACCGCCGGCCGAGAGTGCGGCGCCGGCGTGCGCGGCGACGGCGATCCTGGACCGGGCTGGACAGCGCTGGACACGGCTTGGACCGTCGGGTGCCGTGGGTGGTCGGGCGGTCGGTTACCGGTTCGGCAACCGCTGGTACGACGTCCGGGCCCACAGGTAGCCGACCAGGGTGATACCGACGCACCAGGCGGCGGCGAGGTACCCGCTGGTGCCGATCGGAGCGCCGCTGAGCAGGCCACGCAGTGTCTCGATGATCGGGGTGAAGGGCTGGTACTCGGCGAACCAGCGCAGCCCGGTCGGCAGCGAGTCGGTGGGTACGAAGCCACTGCCGAAGAACGGGAGCAGCATGAGTGGCATCGGGATGTTGCTCGCGGACTCGACCGACTTGCTGATCATGCCGAGCGCCACCGACAGCCAGGTGAGGGCGAGGGCGACCAGGGTCAGCAGCCCGAGGACACCGAGCCACTCGACCGGGGTGGCGTCCGGGCGGAAGCCGATCAGCACCCCGACGCCGAGCACCACCGCCACCGCGAGCAGCGCCTGGATCACGCTGCCGACGACGTGTCCGGTCAGCACCGCCGCGCGGGAGATCGCCATGGTGCGGAACCGGGCGATGATCCCCTCGGACATGTCCATCGCGACCGTGATCGCGACCCCCTGGGCGGTGCTGGTCAGGGCGAGCAGGATGATGCCGGGCAGGACGTACTCGACGTAGGCGGCACGACCTCCGGAGCCGATGGCGGGCCCGCCGATGCCGGCCCCGAGGGTGCCGCCGAAGACGTAGACGAAGAGCAGCAGGAGGACCAGCGGCATCGCGACCAGGATCGCGGTCATCGAGGGGTAGCGCTGCATCCGTCGGAGGTTGCGGCGCAGCATGGTCATCGAGTCGGTCACGGCGTAGCCGAGGGCGCTCATCGTACGGCTTCCTTCTCCTGGTCGGGGCGGCCGGTGAGGGCCAGGAACACGTCGTCGAGGTCAGGGGTGTGCACGGAGAGTTCGTCGACCTCGACCGTCGCGTCGTCGAGGCGGGCGAGCAGGGTTCGCAGCGACCGGACGCTGCCGTCGGTCGGCACCCGCAGGGTGAGGGTGTCGTGGTCCGGCGTCGCCCCGTCGACGACGTGGGCGGCCCGGTTGAAGCCGTGCGTGTCGGTGAACCGCAGCTCGACGTGGCCGCCGGGGACGAGTCGCTTGAGCTGGGCCGGGGTTCCCTCGGCGACCAGCCGGCCGTGGTCGAGTACGGCGATCCGGTCGGCGAGCTGGTCCGCCTCCTCCAGGTACTGGGTGGTCAGGAAGACGGTGGTGCCACCGGCCACCAGGTCCCGGATGATCTGCCACATGGTGCGTCGGCTGCGCGGGTCCAACCCGGTGGTCGGCTCGTCGAGGAAGATCACGCGTGGCTCGCCGACCAGCGTCATCGCCAGGTCGAGCCGACGACGCATCCCGCCGGAGTACGTCGCGGCCGGCTTCCGGGCCGCCTCGACCAGGTCGAACCGCCCCAGCAGCTCCTCCGTTCGCTGCCTGCCCTCGGCCCGGCCCAGGTGGCGCAGGTTCGCCATCAGCCGGAGGTTCTCCTCGCCGGTGAGCAGGTTGTCCACTGCGGAGAACTGTCCGGTGACGCCGATCGCGGCGCGTATCCCGTCGGGGTCGGTGTCGAGGTCGTGACCGGCGATCCGTACCTGGCCGGCGTCCGCGTCGACCAGGGTGGAGAGGATGTGCACGGTGGTGGTCTTGCCGGCACCGTTGGGGCCGAGCAGCGAGAAGACGGTTCCTGCCGGGACGGTCAGGTTGATGCCGTCGAGGACGACCTTGCTGCCGAACGATTTGCGTAGGCCGGTCACCTCGATGGCGGGTGGGGGCATGGCCATGGCCTGTCCTTTCGTCATGTTTTGTCCTATCGGAGTGCGTGGTCGTCCGGCGGGTGGGCAGGGTCGTCCCGACCGTGGGCAGGGTGGGAGCACGGATGACGCCGTCGGCGGTGGACCGGGTGTGGTGTGTCGGTCGGCGGAGGGCGCCGTCGCGGCGGCGGACCGTGGGCTACGTCGGGAGACCGGCCGCTGGTGTGTGGTGCGGCCGTGGCCGGGGGCGGGTGTCAGCGACGTCGGACCCTGGGCTCACCCGGACGGGTGGGAGGGAAACCAGGTGCGGGGAGGGCGGCGGGTGACCCAGGTGCGGGACGAGGCGGTGCCGGTGTGGCCGGAGGATCGGGCGGCGGGGCTGAGCCGGGAGCGGCGGATCAGGCGGCGGGGCTGAGCCAGGAGCGGCGGATCACGATGTCGCCGGAGTAGGTACGGGCCTGGATCCGGACGGTCTCCTCCGACTGTCCGGGCGCACCCGAGGTGTCGAGCGAGTTGCGGACCTGCCCGGACATCGTGGCCAGGTCGAGCCAGGCCGCGCTGCCCTCCCGGATGCCGACCTCCAGTTCGCCCGAGGCGGCGCCGACCGTGACGTCGCCCCGGGCCACCTCGGCGAGCCGTACGCTGCCGTTGGCGGTCTTGGCGCTGACCCCGCTGCCCGCCCGGTCGACGGAGATGTTGCCGTTGGCCGCGTTCAACCGCAGGTCGCCGGCGACCGCGCCGACGTACGTGTCGCCGTTGGAGTTCTTGACCACCGCGCTGCCGTCGACCTGGCCGACCCGGACGTCGCCGGAGTGGGTGGTCACCTCGGCCCGGCCGTCGACCCGGTCCACGGTGATCGCGCCGTTGCTGGCGTACAACTGGACGGAGCCGGCCTGCGCGACCCGGAGCTGTCCGGAATGGGTCTTCAGTCGGCAGTCGCCGACTCGGCCGTCGCAGTGGATGTGGCCGGCCGTGGTGCCGGCCTGCACGGACGAGCCGGTGGGCAGCGCGATCGTCAGGTCCACCGAACCGACCCGGACGTTGAACAGCGACAGCGGCTTGTACCCCTTGACCAGGAGCTTGCCGTTGCCGAACTCGATGCGGGTCTGCTCGGCCGCCCGTACGTCCAGGGCGCTGCCGGGGTCGGTGGGGTGGACCTCGACGACGGTGTCGGCCCGGTCGGTGGCGGTGATCCGGATGTCGCCGAGCGCGAGGTCGACAGTGGCGGAGATGGGGTCGGGTGTGTCGTACGTCGGCATGACAGGTGCCCTTCCATGGGAGTTCGGTGCGGACGGGGGAGGATTCGGGCGCGGCTAGCGGACCCAGCCCGTGTAGCGCTGGCCCAGCGCGCTGCCCCGGCCATCCGGAGCCGGTCTGGGATGGGTGTCGGCCAGGGCGGCGGTGACGACCCGGACGAGCCAGGCGTTGACGGAGAGCCGCTCCCGGCCGGCGGCCTCCTCGATTCGGGCCTTGAGCTGCTCGGGCACCCGGAGGTTGATCCTGGACACGGTGCCCTCGTCCGGCTCGGCCGGTGACGGACCGCCGAGAGGGCCGGCCGTGGTGTCGGTACCGGCTGTGCCGGTCGGCGGCGGCACCGGTGACTCGTACGACTGTGCGGTCGGCGGCGGCGTCACCACGAAGTCGGGCTCGCCGCCGCGTAGCCGCAGGTCGACCGAGCCGGGGGCAAGATCCCGGGTGATCTCGTCGGCGGCCGCCGAGAGTGCCTCCAGCAGGGTGAGTCGGACCGCCGACTCGAGTGGCACGGCCAGCCGTTCGGCGAGCGCCCGGGTCTCCTCGCCGCCCATCTCGGCGGAGAGGGCGAGCTGGTGTCGCAGGCGGTCGACGTACTGCGAGATTTCCATGGCGCCACTATGGCACCTCTGTGGCGCCATCGCAAGTGCTTTGGCGCTTGAGTGGCGCCAGTCGTGGCGTCTGGCTGGTGGCTGACAAATCCGTTGCGGTACCGGCGGCGGGTGGCCACCATCAATACGGGTCGATCGGGGGAGGCGGATCCGGAGTGGTGAGCGGCTGATGAGAAGTGCCGTACGGCTGTTCGCCACCCGGATCCGGCTGTTGCGGCTGCTCGCCGGTGGCGGTGGCATCCCGACCGGAGCCCTCGTCGGTGTCCAGCTCGTCCGGGCGGTGGTGCCGACCGCCCAGGCGCTGTCGGTCGGCCACCTGGTCGCCGTCTTCGGGCGGGGGGAACTCGGCGGTCCGGTCTTCGTCGCGGCGGCCCTGGTCGCCGGTCTGCTTCTGGTCGACCAGTGGGTCTGGCTGACGCTCGCCGCCGTACGGAACCTGGTGGTCAGACGGATCGACGGCGGACTCCGGGCCGGACTGCGTACCCTCGCGGTCAACCTGCCCGGCCTCGACCGGCTGGAGAGCCGGGAGTTCCAGGACCGCGCCGCCCGCGCGGTGGACGTCGGCTCCGGGTTCGGCCGGGACCGCTCGCCCGGCACCGCCGCCACCGGCCAGCTCGAACTGGTGTTCCGGATGGTGGGCGCGGTGAGTGCCACGGTGCTGCTCGCCACCTTCTCGGTGCCGCTCGCGGTCGGCCTGCTCGCGGTGTCGCTGCTGATCCGGGCGACCCTGCGCCGGCAGTGGCTGGGCATCATCGACGTCCTGGACGCGGACACCGTCGGGCACCGCCGGAACTACTACGTCTCGGAGCAGGCCGTCCACGGTGCCGCGAAGGACGTCCGGCTGTTCGGGCTCAGCGACTGGTTCGCCGGACGACTGCGGGCCACCTCGGCCCGGACCTACGGGCCGGTCTGGCGCCGGCAGTTGGCGGTGCTGCGGCGGCAGTGGTGGATCGTACTGCTCGCGGCCGGCTTGGCGGTGGCGACGATGGCCGTACCGGCCGGCGCGGTCTTCGCCGGTTCGCTCGACCCGGCCCGGATGATCACGTACGTGCTCGCCGGCTTCGGGATCATGGAAATCGGCCGGATGGGCGAGGAGGCGTTCGACATCGAGTACGGCCTGCGCGGCATCCAGGCCACCGACGAACTCGCCGCCGAGTACCGGGCCACCGGCCGCTCCGGCACCCCGACGACCACGACCCCCCGCCGACCCGCCGGACCGGAGCCGGCCAGCGGACCGGCGTCGGCAAGCGGACCGAAGTCGCCCACCGGACGCGAAGGCGGGACACCGGAGTCGGCCGCCGACCGGGGCGGGGCAGGATCGCCGCCGGTCGCCGGGCCGCCGACGATCCGGTTCGAGGAGGTCGTCTTCCGGTACCCGGGCGCGACCCGCCCGGTCCTCGACGGGCTGACCCTGACCCTGCGACCGGGCGAGACGGTCGCCCTCGTCGGGGAGAACGGCGTCGGCAAGACCACCTTCGTGAAACTGCTCGGCGGGCTCTACCGTCCCGACTCGGGTCGGATCACCCTGGACGGCGTCGACCTCGCCGCCCTGGACCCGGCGCTGTGGCGGCAGCGGCTCGCCGTCCTCTTCCAGGACTTCGTCCGGTATCCGGCGAGCCTGCGGGACAACGTGGCGCTGGCCGCCGCCGAGCGGATCACCGGCGGCCCGGCCGACGACCGCGCGGTACGGGACGCCCTGGACCGGGCCGGCGCCACCAAGCTGCTCGCCGGCCTGCCCGACGGGCTGGACAGCTCGCTGTGGCGGGCGGGGACCGGTGGCACCGACCTCTCCGGCGGGCAGTGGCAACGGGTCGCCCTGGCCCGGGTGCTGTACGCGGTGGCCGCCGGCCGGCGGGTCCTCGTCCTCGACGAACCCACCGCCCACCTCGACGTCCGGGCCGAAGCCGAGTTCCACGAGCGGGTGGTGTCCCGGGTACGGGAGACGACGACCCTGCTCATCTCACACCGGCTCGCCACGGTGCGGCCGGCCGGGCGGATCATCCTGCTCCGCGCCGGCCGGGTCGCCGAGGACGGCCCGCACGACGAGCTGATGGCGCTCGGCGGCGGCTACGCCCGGTTCTTCACCGTCCAGGCCGAGGCCTTCACCGCCGCCGGGGAGCGCCGACGAGCCGCCGGGGAGTGCCGGTGAGTGGCCGGGGAGCGCCGACGAGCCGCCGGAGGGCGGCGACGCGAGACTGGTACCAACTGCTGCGTCACGTCACCCGGACGGCGCTGCGGGCCGACCGACGCTCGGTCACCATCCTCTGTGTACTGACCGTGGGGCAGGCAGGCATCATCGCCGCGCTGGGGCTGAGCCAGCGCTGGCTCGTCGACCACAGCGCCGGCCGGGACCTCGCCGGAGTGGTCGGCGCAGTCGCGCTCGGCGCCGCCGCGTTCGGGCTGTCGGCCGGGGCGGGCCGGATCCAGAGCAACCTGATGCTCTACGTCACCTACCGGACCCAGGGGAACCTGAACGAGGAGACCCAGCGCCGGGTCTCCGCCATCCCGACCATCACCCACGTGGAGCACGGGCCGTATGTCGACCGGTGGAACCGGCTGTTCCAGAACGCCTGGTCGATGGCGTCGATGCCGTGGTCGGTCCTGAACGCCACCGCCGCCCTGTTCAGCCTCGCGGTCACCATCGGCCTGCTGGCCTGGGTCAGTCCGGCACTCTGCCCACTGGCCCTGCTCGCCGTACCGCTCTTCCTGGCCAACCGACGGGCCGACCGGCTGCTGCGGGAGGCCCGCGACGCCGGCACCGAGCTGCTCCGGCACGAGCGACGGCTGCACGAGCTCTGCGTCGATCCGGAACCGGCGAAGGAGGTGATGCTCGCCGGCAGCGGCGGGATCCTGAGCGGACGGGCGACCGAGTCCTGGGACGCCGCCGTGGCCCGGGAGAACAGCGCCCGGCTGCGCGGTGCCGCGTACCAGGGAGGTGCCTGGCTGCTCTACACCACCGCCCTGGCGGGCGCGCTGGTGGTGGTCGCGGGCCTGATCGCCGACGGTCGGACGACGGTCGGCGCCGTGGTCATGGTGATCACGCTGGCCACCCAGCTGCAGCACCAACTGCACACCGTCCTGCAGAACCTGAGTGTCGTCGCCCAGGCCGGCCAGGTGGTGGAGAACTACTGGTGGCTGCGGCGCTACGCCGAGGAGGCGGACCGACCCGGCGACCCCGCCCCGGCCACCCTGACCGACGGGATCAGCCTGCACGACGTACGGTTCCGGTATCCCGGCGCCGACCACGACGTGCTGCACGGCGTCACCCTGCACCTGCCGGCCGGCAGCACGGTCGCGGTCGTCGGCGCCAACGGGGCCGGCAAGTCGACCCTGGTCAAGCTGCTCACCGGCATCTACCAGCCGACCTCCGGGACCATCACCGTCGACCGGCGGCCCCTCTCCGGACTCGACTCCACCAGCTGGCGGTCCCGACTGACCGGGGTCTTCCAGGACTTCGCCCGGCTCCGGCTGCTGACCTGGGAGACCATCGGCGTCGGCAGCGCCCGGCACATCCGGGACCGGGGGACGGTCCGGGCCGCCGTCGACCGGGCGGACGCCACCGACGTGGTCACCGGCCTGCCGGACGGGCTCGACACCCAGCTCGGGGCCTCCTTCGACGGGGTCGAACCCTCGCTCGGCCAGTGGCAGCGGCTGGCTCTCGCCCGGTCCCTGATGCGGGAGGTCGGCGGCGGCCGGCCGCCGCTGCTCGTGGTCCTCGACGAGCCGACCGCCGCGCTGGACCCGATCGCCGAACACGACCTGTTCCAGCACTTCACCGCCCAGGTCCGGGCCGCCACCCGGCAGGGCGCGGTGACCGTACTGGTCTCGCACCGGTTCACCACCGTCCGGATGGCCGACCTGATCGTGATGCTGGTCGACGGGCGGGTGGCGGAACTCGGCTCCCACGCCGAGCTGATGGCGGCCGACGGCGGCTACGCCGAGCTGTACCGGCTCCAGGAACGGGCGTACCGGTAGGTCCGGTTGTGGGCCGTTCCACCCCACGTCACGGGAGCACCCGGGGGATGGCCGGAGCCCGGATAGCATGCCGCCGTGGAACTGACGGGAGTGCTGACTCCGGACCGGCCGCTGCTTGTCGTCGCGCTCGCCGAGGAGGCGGCGTACCTCGACCGGAGCCTGCCGGTGCTGGTCACCGGGATGGGCAAGGTCAACGCCACCCTCGCGCTGGCGACCACCCTCGCCCGGGGACCGCTGCCGTCGGCCGTGGTCAACCTGGGCACCGCCGGGGCGCTGCGGTCCGGGTGGACCGGCCTGCACGAGGTCGGCCAGGTCTTCCAGCACGACCTCGACACCGACTTCCTCCGGGCCCTGACCGGCCTGACCGTCGGCGCGCCGGTCACCCTGGCCGGCGACGGTCCGGTGCTGGCCACCGGCGACCAGTTCGTCGCCGAGGAGTCGGCCCGGGCCCGACTCGCCGAGCAGGCGCACCTGGTCGACATGGAGGGCTACGCCGTGGCGTCGACCGCGGCGCGGTTCGGCGTACCGGTCCGACTGATCAAGCAGGTCAGTGACGAGGCGGACGAGTCGGCGGCCCGGAGCTGGCAGGAGTCGGTGGACGGCTGCGCCCGGATCCTCGCCGAGTGGGTCCGTACCCACCTCTGAGCGGTTCCGCAGCCCGGAGCCTCACCCGGCGTACTCCGCCGCCTTCGCCCGGACCGCCGGGTCGGCGGAGGCGAGCAGCGCGGTGACCACGGCCGGCCGGTCCGCGGGCCCGAGCCGGTCGAGCAGGTCCTCGATCGGATCCCAGTTCCACAGGTACGGGCCGACGGCGTAGCCGTCCTCGACCGGGGTGCGGTCGAACCACGGGTCGCCGTCCGCCCAGCCGGCCCGGACCGCCTCGACCGCCGGCGTACCGGGCCAGGGGCCGGCACGCCGGGCGGCGGCCAGCGCGGCCGCGGCGCGTACCGGGGCCGGCTGGCCCCCGACGAGCGCCTCGGCGAGCAACGCGGTCTCCGGGTCCAGTGCGGCGGCCGAGATGACCAGACCACCCCGGACCTGCGGATCGGTCTCGACCGCCCACCGGTGGTACAGCGCCGGCAGGATGTCGTCGGCCCGGCCCGGACAGTTCCCGAGCGCGTAGCCGGCGGCCAGCCGGGTCCACTGCTCGGGAGCGGCCAGCAGCGGCAGCAGCCGGTCGACCTCGGCGGTGACCGCGGCCCGGAGCGCGGCCAGCACGGGATCGTCCGGGTCGACGATGTCGGCCATGTCGCCGAGCAGGTGCGCGATCCCGTCCGGGAACGTGGTGGCGGGGTCGGCGAGCAGCGCACCCAGGAACGGCACCACCGGGGCGGTGGCCGAGCAGACGTTGCCCTGGTGCAGCACGCTGGCCCGCAGCTCGTACAGCGCGTGGACCGCGTCCTCCTCGTCCGGCCCGGCGACCCGGCGCAACAGCCCGGGTACGTCGTCGGCGGGACCGTACGCGTGCCTCAGCTCCGCCCACGGCACCCGGTCGAGATCGTCGAGCAGCACGACGCGACCGTACCCGGCCGGCGCCAACGCCCGGGCGGCGGAGCGGGCCGGGCCCGGTGTGGCGGCGGTCGGCCACCACACCGGGCCCGGGAGGAACGCGTCGGGCGTGACGGTCACCTGGCGGTACAGGTGGGACTGAGCCCGGTGCCGGTACCGGTGCCCTGGAAGCCGAACTCGGTCGACTGTCCGGCGGCGATCGATCCGTTGTAGCCGACGTTGGTGAACTGGACCGCTCCGCTGTTACCGCTGCGGTTGACGTTCCAGGCGTTGGTGACGCTGACCCCGGACGGCAGGGTCAGCGCAACCGTCCAGCCAGTGACCGGCGCGGAGCCGGCGGTGACCCGTACCGTGGCGACGAAACCGCCGTTCCACTGGTTCACCGACATCGACGCCGCGCAGCCCGCCCCACCGGCCGGCGGAGTGGTCGGCGGCACCGTCGGCGGGGTCGCCGGCGGGGTGGTCGGGTTCACCGGCGGGGTGGTCGGGGTGCCGGTCGGCGGCGTGGTCGGCGGGTTGGTCGGGCCGTCGGCCAGCGTCGGCGTGGTCCAGTCCCGCCACTCGGCCAGGTTGCCGGCCTTCCGGCTGGAGATCCGGAAGACGCCGGCGGCGTTGCCGGTCTTCACCAGGAACTTCTGGATGTTCTGCTGCAGCGGGGTACGCCACTCGTTGCGGGTGGCGCAGTGTGTGCCGTCCTGGACGTCGGACCAGTAGCTGATGTTCTCGCCCGCACCGAGCGCCTTGTAGATCTCCGCGCCGCCCAGCGCCGCCACACTGCCGGAGCGCGAGCCCAGCCAGTCGACGTGCGGGTTCTCCATGATGAACAGGCCACGCGGGGCGACCATGCCCACCATCTGGTGGGTGTCCACCGGCAGTCCGTTCGGGTTGCCCGTGTAGGAGCCGAACGCGTCGCCGAGCCACGGCTGCTCGCCGTACGCGCTGCTCAACGGCTGTGCGCCGCTCTCTGCGGCGATCGCCCGGAAGGCGGGTACGCCGGCGCTGCCGGACTCGATCGGCATGGTCAGCGCCACCCGCTGGTCGAAGACGCCGGCGGTGAAGGCGCCCTTGCCGTACCGGGAGCAGCCGGTGACCCCGATGTCGGTCCGCAGGACGTTGCCGCCCGACTGCTGGATGACGTCGATGATCCGGCTGACGCCCCAGGCCCAGGCCATCAGCAGCCCGGTGCTGCTGTTGTTGCCGTAGATCGTGTAGAACGCGCCCTGCTTGTTGTTCCGGGGCGTGCCCTCCCGCCCGACCGTGAACGGGTCGTAGTTGATCACGGCGGCGCCGGCGGACCGGATGGTGGCGGTGTCCGCCCCAAATCCGCCGTAGACGATGACGGCGGGGAAGGGACCGGTGCCGCTCGGCAACTGGACGCTGGCGGAGAAGCTCGCACTCCGGCCGTTCTGCGAGACGTTCACCGTGATGCTGGAGCTGGAGACCGTACCGCTGACGGTCGCCGGCTTGGCGGGTTTGTCGCCGTAGACGTACCGCTCGGCCAGTTCCCTGGTCTCGGCCCGACGGCAGCGCCAGTCGGCCTTGCTGGTGATCCGCGAGCCGTCGAACTTCCGGAACGGGTCGGGGAGTCGTGAGCTGGACGGGAGTGAGCCGGGCGGGTTCACCGGGCAGTCGGCGCCCTCGTCCTCGACGGTCGAGGCGGCCAGGACGACGTCGCCGGGGGCGGCTTCGGCGACGGTTGACTTCGCTACCACTGAGACTGCTCCGCCGACCGCGAGTGCCGCTGCCGCCAGCACGACGACCGTCGAACGGATCTTTGAGCGGCCCGAGCTGATGATCACTAGGGCCTCCTTCCGGATAGGGTGAGGGACGACGACGGCGATCGATGATCACGGATGTCGATAGTCAAGTTTCGAACGGAACAGCGAAACATGTCAATGCTGTTGCGTTCGCCGCCCGGTTTCGGTCAGGCGGCGTGGACCGGACCGCCCGGGCGGCGGGCCTGACAGGGCGGCGCGCGTTTCCCCGGTTGCCCGGTGGCAGCAGGTCGGCGTCATGCCACGGGTGGGTACGGAGCATGTCGATCGAAAAACGAGCCGAGCCCCGGGGCGCCTGGTCGTCGCCTCCGGGGCTCGGTTCGGGTGCTGTTGATCAAGTGGTGGTGCAGGTGGCGCCGTTGAGGGCGAACGAGGTCGGGATTCCCGTGTTGCCGGTGTGGTTGGCCTGGAAGCCGATGGTCACCGAGGCGTTGGGGCCGATGGTGCCGTTGTAGGAGACGTTGCGGGCGGTGACCTGTCCGGAGGTGGGGGAGTAGCTGGCGTTCCAGCCGCCGGTGATGGTCTGGCCGCCCGGCAGGGTGAAGGCCAGGGACCAGCCGTTGACCGCGCTGCCGCTCGTGTTGGTGATGGTGATGTTCGCGGTCAGGCCGGTGTTCCAGGCGTTGATCGCGGTGCTGACCCGGCAGGCGCCGGTCGCCGGCGGAGTGGTGGGCGGCGTCGTCGGGGTGCCGGTGGGCGGGGTCGTCGGCGGCGTGGTGGGTGGCGTCGTCGGGGCGGTGCCCTCGAACTGGGTGAAGAACTTCCAGGTCTCCGCCGGGACCCAGGTGCGGGAGCCGCTGGGGTTGGACCCGTCGACCGGGCTGGGGGTGTGGTCGCCGTCGAACGCCGCCCAGACAACCGGATATCCGGCCCGGCATCCGCTGTACGCGGTCAGGGTGTGGGTTCGGCTGCCCTGCCCCGGCTCCGGCGGGTTCTGCCGGGTGCAGCCGTTGTTGGTGACGAACCGGTCGCGCAGGGATCGCCCCTGGGAGATGTTCAGGACCGAGTCGCCGATGCCGTGCACGCCGAGGTAGGCGACCGGCTGGCTACCGCCGCTGCACCCGCTGAGCTGGGCTCCGGCCAGCACCGCGACCGCCCGGAACACGGTCGGTCGGGCGCACGCGAGCGCGAAGCTCATGCCGCCGCCGTAGCTGAAGCCGGTGGCGAACCGTTGGGCCGTGTCGATGCACAGCGCCCCGTCGAGCAGCCGGATCATGTCGTCGACGAAGGTCACGTCCTGGCCGCCCGAGTTGGCCCAGCCGGCGTTCAGACCCTGGGGGGCGACGAAGATCGTGCTGTTGTTCGCCAGGCGGTGGAGCCCGTAGTAGGCCCAGGCCGCTCCGTCGCTTCCGCCCGAGGCCACGTCGTTGGCCGAGCCGTTCAGCCAGTGGAATCCGAAGACCAACCGGTAGGGCCGGTTGTTGTCGTAGTTGTCGGGCAGCCGCAGGATGAACGAGCGGTTCATGCCGCCGGTCTGGATGGAGTGTGTCCCGTTGGCCAGGGTCGGGGCCCGGCCACATCCGGCGGTTGCCGCGAGGATGCCGGCGTCAGCGGCCGACGCGGTCGTACCGGCGTTTCCGACCAGCGTCGTGCTGGCGGCGGTCAGCAGGAGCGCCGCCGCGGCCACGACGGGCCCGAGGGTGAGCTTGGGCATGGACATCGCGAAGCTCCGTCTGTCGATGATCGATGTTTGTGGGAGGGGATCGGGGACGCGGGCGGGCGTGCCGCTGACGGCCCGGGCCCGGTCGGTTGGTCAGGTGGCTGCCCGCTCCCCCGGTATGTATCGATGACAGTCACTATGGACGGTCGTCGGATGAAAGTCAACGATCCGCTTTGCTCCTGCTGGTGGCCGCTCCGCCCGGGTCGCTCCGGTCTGCTGGCCGGTCCGCGTCACCCCGGGGGCGGGTGGGGTGTCGGCGGCCGGTCTGGCCCGCCGTGTGCCCGGAGTCGATCGGCGCCGGGCTGTCGATCCGGAGAAGCCATACACTTTATTGACGACCGTCGCTCAAGTTGCTAGCTTACGGCAATGATGACAATCAATATGTTGCGCGCGCGTCGGGGACGCGCCGCGCTCATCGGACTGGCCGCCGCGGCGCTCGTGGCGGCAGGCGGGGTGGTGGCGTTGCCGACCCCGGCCGCCGCGGCGTCGCTGGTCGAGGTGACCGGGTTCGGCGACAACCCCGGTGGCATGCGCATGCACGTCTACGTGCCGGACAACCGGCCGGCCAACCCGGCGATCGTGGTCGCCATGCACGGCTGCGGCGGCTCGGGCCCGGGCTTCTACTCGGGCAGCGAGTTCGCCTCGCTCGCCGACCGGTACGGGTACGTGGTCATCTATCCCAGCGCGACCCAGCAGGCCGGCTTCGGCAACTGCTTCGACACCTGGTCGGCGGCGGCCAAGCGTCGGGGCGGCGGCAGTGACCCGGTGTCGATCGCCTCGATGGTGGCCTACGTGCAACGGCAGTACGGCGGCGACGGCAACCGGGTCTACGCCACCGGCAGTTCGTCCGGCGGCATGATGACCCAGCACATGCTGGCCGTCTATCCGGACCTGTTCCGGGCCGGTGCCTCGTTCATGGGGGTGCCGTTCAACTGCTTCGCCAACGCGGCCGACTACCCGCCCGGCGCCAGCCAGTGCACCAACGGGCGGATGGACCGGACCCCGCAGCAGTGGGGCGACGCGGTACGCCAGGCGTACCCGGGCTACACCGGCCGCCGGCCGCCGATCCAGCTCTGGCACGGCACCAACGACACGCTGGTGCCCTACCAGCTGCTGCAGGAGTCGGTCGACCAGTGGACCAACGTGCACGGGTTGAGCCTCAACCCGACCTCGACCGACACGCCCCAGTCGGGCTGGAACCGCCGACGCTGGACCAGCGGCGGCAGCACCCTCGTCGAGGCGATCGCGGTCAACGGTGCCGGTCACAGCCTGCCCTCGAGCGGCATGGCCCTGGCGGCGATCCAGTTCTTCGGGCTGACCACCCCGCCGACCACGCCACCGACAACTCCACCGACCACCCCACCGACCACCCCGCCCACGACCACCCCGCCGACCACCCCACCGACGACTCCGCCGGGCACCGGCACCTGCCGGGTCAACTACACGGCCAACAGCTGGGGCAACGGTTTCACCGCCAGCGTCACGGTGACCAACACCGGTACCAGCGCGGTGAACGGCTGGACCGTGCAGTGGTCCTGGTCGGGCAACCAGCAGGTGACCAACGCATGGAACGCACAGGTCAGCCAGTCCGGCCCCCAGGTCTCCGCGCGCAACGTCTCGTACAACCCGTCCATCGCGCCGGGCGCCAGCGTCAACTTCGGCTTCCAGGGCACCTACAGCGGCAGCAACCAGACGCCGACCCAGTTCACCCTGAACGGCACGGGATGCTCCCCGTGATGGCGTCCTGACAAACGACGATCAACGAACATGTCGCAGTTCGGCCAGGCCGGCGCCCAGCACCGGGGCGCCGGCCCCGTCCTGACTCTCGAACCGGTACCCACCCTCGTGCTTCCAGACCCGGGTGGTCAGCGTGTCGCCCGGGGCGATCGGACGGGTGAAACGACAACTCAGCCGCGTCACCTGCGAATCGGCGCGCAACACCGTCTGCCCGGCGAGGGCGAGCAGGGCCAGGCCGTGCACGATCACCCCGGGCAGCCCGGCCGCCCGGGCGACCGCGTCGTCCAGGTGGATCGGGTTGTGGTCACCGGAGGCGGCGGCGTACCGGCGGGGAAGGTCCGCCGGAAGCGGGACGATGCTGACCCGGACCGGCTCGCCGGCCGGCGGGTCGACCGGCAGGGCGGGGGAGGACACACCGAGCCGCAGATCCGTCGGGACCCCCCGGTAGAACTCGGTGACGTACTGCTCGTTGAGCAGGTCGCCGTCGACGGTCCGGGTCTGTACGCCGATCGTCGCCACCGTGCCGCTGCGCTTGCCGTGCAGGCCGACCACGGCGGCGCGTACCGTCACCCGGCCGTCGACCGGCAGCGGGTGGTGGAAGAACATGTCCTGCTGGCCGTGCACCACCCGGGTCCGCAGGTCGGCCGGTGCGGCGGTGCCGGCCACCGCGAAGACGAGGTCCATCGCCGGTACGACGGCGTACACCGGGGAGGGCCCGCCGACCGCCTCGGCATAGTCGGCGACCCCGGCGGGCGTCACGTCGAACAGGTGGTCGTCGCTCCAGCGCCCGACCACCGAGGTGTCGAAGGGCGCCATCAGTCGGTCACCTCCACCACGACCGCACCGGCGGTGTCGCCGGCCGCACAGCCGGTGAACAGCCCTCGGCCACCGCCCCGGGCGTGCAGGGCGGCGACGAGTTCGGCCAGCGCCCGCATCCCGGTGGGCCCCTGCGGGTGGCCGTAGACGAGGCTGCAGCCGTACGGGTTCATCCGGTCGAGCGGAAAGCCGGTCTGGCGGGAGAAGTACAGGTCGTTGACGGCGAACGGATTGTGGGTCGTCACCACGTCGACCGCGTCGATGTCGAGGTCGGCTGCGGCGAGGGCGGCCCGGGCCGCCGGTACCGGCGCCTTCGGCATCCGGGCCCGCCCGGCCCGGGCGAACCCGACCGCGCGCAGCCGGGCGACCCCGGCGCCGCCGCTCAACTCGCGGGCCCGAGCGACGGTGGTGACCACCAGGCCGGCGGTGCCGTCGCCCGGATGGGTCTGCGACCCGTACGTCACCACGCCGTCCGGCCGTACCGGGGACAGTTTGGCCAGGCCCTCGGCCGTGGTGTCGTGCACGCCCTGGTCGTCGGTGACCACGGTGTCGCCGCGTCGACCCGGCACGTGGACCTCGACCAGGTGACCGGGCCGCCGCGCCGCCGCCGCCCGGTACTGCTCGTGGCGCAGCAGGGTGACGGCGTCGATCTCGGCGCGCGGATAGCCCTCCTCGGCCGCGACGTTCTCCGCGGTGTCCAGCATGGACTGACCGGTGTTCGGGTCGTGTCGCATCGGGTCGAGCACCCAGTGCTCGGTGACCGGCGCCGCGCCGGGGGTGCCCTGCGCCGACCAGACCATCAGCGGGCCGTTGCTGGTCCGGTCGGTGGTCAGCGCGAGCACCGTCCGGTGCGCGCCGAGTTCGACCTGTACGGCGGCGGCCTGCAGCACCGCGACCGAGGTGGCGCACGCCTGGGCGATCGTGGGGCCGGTGACCCCGTCGAGCCCGAGCCGGGGGGTGACGGTGGTGACGCCGTAGAAGGAGGTCGGCTGCGGCACGGTGGTGCCGAGCACCACGTTCGTCACCTCCGTGACGTCGAAACCGCGCGCGTCGAGGGCCCGGCCGGTGACGTCGACCAGCAGGTCGACGCTGGACATCCCGGCCAGTGCTCCCTGCCAGCGGCAGAACGGCGACGACCAGGCGAAACCGATCGGCACCGCCACGTCGGAGAGTCTCATCGCGCCTCCTTGACCAGGTCGGCGAGCTGCTGGGCGTGGCCCTGCTTGTGCCCGAGGACGTAGCGGTCCAGGAACGCGGTCAGCGGCTCCGGGCCGTACCGCCGGTTGTTGGTCCGCACGGCCAGGTGGTCGTCCTCCAGCGCGTCGAGCGCGGCGGCGAGGTTCGCGAAGGCCGCGGTGACCTCGGCGCGCAGCTCGTCCAGCGAACGGCTCCCGGCGGCGGCGACCGCGGCGAGCCGTTCCGGATGCTCGTGGGTGCGCCCGACCGCGACGGCCGGGTCGGCGAGGAGCCGGCGCAGTTCGGTGGCGAAGAACCGGGAGAACTCGGCGACGTGCGCGAGGACCGTCGCGGCACTCCAGGCCTCCACCCCCTCGGGCTTCTGCTCCGGTACGTGCAGTCGGCGCGGGTCGATCAGATCCACGATCGAGAGCAGGTGGTCGTCGAGTTCACCGTTGCGGCGACGGACCTCGTCGGCGTTCATCCGACCTCCTTGACGCACTCGTTCACACACTCGCCCAGCCCTTCGATGCTGGTGCGGAGCACCTGCCCCGGGCGGAGGAAGACCTTCGGGTCGCGGGCGTTGCCGACCCCGCCGGGGGTGCCGGTGGCGACCAGGTCGCCGGGGCGCAGGGTGGTGAACCGGCTGATGTAGGCGAGCGTCTCGGCCGGCCCGAAGAGCAGGTCACCGGTACGGGCCCGCTGCATCACCTCGCCGTCCACCGCGCAGCGCACCTCCAGGTCGGGCTCGGCGCCGACCTCGTCGACGGTGGTCAGCCACGGCCCGACCGGGGTGCTCGCCTCGAACGCCTTGCCGGGCAGCCACTGTGTGCTGTGCGTCTGCCAGTCCCGCATCGACACGTCGTTGAGCACCGTGTAGCCGGCGATCGCGGCGGCCGCCTCGGCGGCGGTCCCCCGGCGCAGCGGCCGTCCGACCACCACCGCCAGTTCGACCTCCCAGTCGACCCGGTCGCTCACCGCCGGCAGGACGAGCGGGTCGCGGGCGCCGAGCAGCCCGGCCGGGAACTTCGCGAAGAGGGTCGGCGTGGTCGGCATCTCCCGACCCATCTCGACGATGTGGGCGCGGTAGTTCAGTCCGACGCAGAAGATCTGCGACGGGCGGGGCACGACCGGGGCGAGGTCGAGTTCGGCGACGGGCAGCCGGGGTCCGCCGGTCGGGGCGGACCGGTCCGGGTCGGCGAGCAGCGCGCCGACGTCGGGTGCGGAGAGCAGGACGGCGTGCTCGCCGACCAGGCGGGCGGCCCGGGTGCCGCCGTCGATCCGGATGGTGGCCAGGCGCATCTCAGCTCATTCCCTCGGCCTGCCCACCGGCGACGGTGAGCACCTGTCCGTGGACGAAGTTCGACCACGGTGTGCAGAGCAGGAAGACGCCGCCGGCGGCCTCGGCCGGGGTGGCCGGCCGGCCGAGCGGGATGCCGGCGGCGGCTCGCTCGCGTACCGCACCGGGGATGCCCAGCGGTATCCGGCGGTCGCCGTACGCGAAAGCGCCGCCCTCGTCGGCGTCCGCGGTGAGCCGGGTCTGCACGAACCCGAACGCCACCGCGTTGACGTTGATCTTCAGCGGTCCCCACTCCTTGGCGAGCGTCTTTGTGAGCCCGACCAGCGCGGACTTGGCGGCGGCGTAGTTGGCCTGGCCGACGTTGCCCATGGTGCCGGCGATCGAGGTCACGTTGACCACCTTGCGGAAGACCTCCCGCCCCTGCGCGGCGTCCCGCTTGGCCGCCTCGCGCAGCACCGGGGCGGCCGCGCGCAACAGCCGGAACGGGGCGACCAGGTGGATGTCGAGCATCGCGGTCAGCTGCTCGTCGCTCATCTTGTGGAAGATGCCGTCCCAGGTGTAGCCGGCGTTGTTGACCACGATGTCGAGCTGCCCGTACCCGTCGACCGCCCGGGCGACCACCTCGGCCGGCGCCGCCGGGTCGGTCAGGTCGGCGGTGACCGCCGTGCCCTGGCCGCCGAGCAGCTCCACGGTCTCCCGGGCCGCGTCGCCGTCCAGGTCGGCGCAGACCACCCGGGCGCCGTGTACGGCCAGCAGCTCGGCCGTGGCCCGCCCGATGCCCCGGCCGGCGCCGGTGACCACGGCCACCCGCCCGTCCAACACTCCACTCACGACTGCCCCTTCCGGCCTGCCGGCCCGGTTCGGTCGGCGAGGATGTCCCGCCACAACGCACGTGCCGTCTTCTTGTCGAACTTCCCGGTGGCCGTCGTGGGCAGCGTCTCGACGAACCGGATGACGTCGGGCAACCACCAGCTCGCCACCCGGGGGCGCAGGTGCGCCAGCAGCGTCCCGGCGGAGACCGGCTCGGCGGCCACGACCAGCGCCGCCGGACGTTCACCCCAGATCGGGTGGGGCACCGCGATGACCATCGCCTGCGCCACGGCGGGGTGGTCCATCAGGTGGTTCTCCAACTCGATCGAGCTGATCCACTCGCCGCCCGACTTGATCAGGTCCTTGGTCCGGTCGACCAGGTGCAGGTAGCCGTCGGGGTCGACGGTGCCGACGTCACCGGTACGCAGCCAGCCGTCCCGGAACCGGGTGCTGTTCGTGTTGTCGTCGGGCCGGTGGTAGGAGGCGGTGACCCAGGGGCCGCGTACCTCGATCTCGCCGGCGGACACGCCGTCGTGCGGCAGGACGCGGCCGTCCGGGTCGACCACCCGCAACTCCACCCCGGCGGTGGGTACGCCCTGGGTGGCGTGCCGGGCCAGCCGCTCCGCCTCCGGCCGGTCCTCCAGGTGGCGGCGGACCATGGTCAGGTTGCCGGACGGCGACATCTCGGTCATGCCCCAGCCCTGCCGCATCGTCACCCCGCGTGCGTGGTACCGGTGGATCAGCTCCAGCGGGATCGCCGCGCCCCCGCACAGGATCCGGTCCAGGCTGGCCAGGTCGTCGGCGGTCGGCCCGAGCTGGTCGACGGCGAGCCAGAACGTCGGCACCCCGGCCGCCACGGTCACCCGCTCCTCCCGGATCCGTCGGACGACGGTGGCCGGGCTGGTGTCCGCGCCGGCCAGGACCAGGCCGGCGCCGGCCAGCGCGGCCGCGTACGGCATGCCCCAGGACAACGCGTGGAACAGCGGGGTGAGCGGCAGCAGGACGTCCCGTTCCCGGATCCCGAACGAGTCGACGAACAGCCCGCTCATCGCGTGCAGGGTCAGCGAGCGGTGCGAGTAGACCACCCCCTTGGGGTGGCCGGTGGTGCCGCCGGTGTAGCAGAGGCAGGCCGGCGTCCACTCGTCCACCTCGGCCGGCTCGTCGGTCGACGCGCCCGCCAGGAGCTGCTCGTAGTCGACCGCGTCGGCGAAGTCGGGATGCGGGTCGGTGCCGTCCGGCAGCACCACGTAGCAGCGGACGCCGGACAGCATGGGCCGGATCGGCGCGAGCTGCGCGGTCAGTGCCGCGGCCACGAAGATCACCCGGTCCTCCGCGTGCGCGACCACGGCCGCCACCTGGTCGGGGTGCAGCCGGATGTTCACCGGCTGCAGCACGGCACCGGCCAGCGGCACGCCGTAACAGAGCTCCAGGTGCGGCAGGCAGTTGCCGGCGAAGGTGCCGACCCGGTCACCCGGGCGGACACCCAGGGCCGGCAGGGCGTTGGCGAGCCGCCGGGCCCGGACGGCCAGCTCCGGCCAGGTCCGGGTGTCGCGGCCGGCGGCGGTGAAGTCGACAAGCCGCGCGTACGGGCCCATGGCGTCGCCGCGACGCAGCACCATGGCCACGGACAGCGGCATCGATCCCATCGTGCTGCGCATCGGTCAGCCCTCCTGCGGCCCGGCCTGGGTCAGCAGCGTACGGAGCCGGTCCGGCCACGGTGCCCCGCGTCCGGTCGCCGGGTCGAGCAGCACCACGGTCAGCGTGCCGCGCGCCAGCGGTGTGCCGTCCCGGGCGACGTGGAAGGCGTACCGCAGGGAGGTGCGTCCGACGTCCTCCACCGCGAGCGTGGTCTGCCCGACCTCGCCGAAGTGCAGGGAGCCGAGGTAGTCGACGGTGAGGTTGACCCGGACCATCCGCCGGAAGTCGGCGTCCGGGACGCCGAGCCGGTGGTGCAGCAGGGTCTCCGCGCTCTCCACGAAGCGCAGCACCGCGCCGTAGTGCCACCGGTCGGCCGGGTCGGTCTCCGACCACTCGAGGCGGCGGCTGGTGACGATCGACGCTGGCTCGGCCATCACGCTCTCTCAGTACTTGTGGATGGTGTTGCCGGGTGGCAGCCCCCGTGGCCCGTACGGCGTGGTGTCGAGCCAGTGCCCACGGCTCTCGTCGGTCGGCGCGTCCCGGGCCGCCTGCTCCAGCACCGCCCGCTCGGTCGGGCCGGGCCGCAGGTGGGTCAGCGCGGCACCGGCCGCGTCCCGGTTGAACAGCGCGGCCCGCCGCCGGGCGAGCACGAAGTCCTCCACGGCGGCCCGGGCCCGGGCCGGTACGACGGTGGAGAGCGCGACGTGCACGGCGGTCGCGGCCGCCTCCGCGTCGGCGACGCCGGAGTTCAGGCCCCGGGCCCCGAACGGTGCGAACAGGTGCGCCGCCTCTCCGACCAGCAGGGTGCGCCGGGCCGGTTCGGCGAAGTCGTCCGCCACGACCTGGAGGAAGCGGTAGGTGGAGGCCCAGCCGACCCGGTCCGCGTACGCCGGTGGCAGCACGGCCCGCAGCCAGTGGCGTAACCCGTCGCCGTGGCCCAGTTCCTCCGGATCGTCGTCGTCGTGCAGTTGCAGGTCGACCCGCCAGCCGCCGGCGAACGGCACCAGCAGCACGTTGCGGCCGCCGACGGCCGGGTGCGCGTAGTGGAAGACCCGTTCCACCGGCAGCGGTGTGGCCGGATCCTCCTCCACGTCGACCACGACGTACCAGCCGTCGGAGCGGCTGCCCTCCATCGGTACGCCGAGCGCGCGGCGGACCCCGGACCGGGCGCCGTCGGCGGCGATCACGTAGTCGGCGGTCCACCGGGCGCCGGCGCCGGTCCGCAGTGTGACGCCGTCCGGGCCGGAGTCGACCTGCGCGACCTCCGCGTTCCAGGCGAACTCCACGCCGGCGGCCTTGCACGCCTGCAGCAGGTAACGCTCGGTCTCCACCTGCGGCAGGCTGGTGAAGTGCGGCAGCGTACCGGCCGGTGGCGGCGGGTAGCTGCGGGCGAAGACCTGCCGGCCGGCGTAGAAGGTGCGCTTGGTCTGCCACACCAGCCCGTACGCGGCGAGTTCGGCGGCGAGCCCCGGCGCGGCGCGGTCGAGTACCTCCAGGGTGGCCCGGTGGACGAAGATGGCGCGGCTGCCGGGCCGCAGCCGGTCCTCGGCGCCGGCCTCCAGGACGGTGGCCGGTCGGCCGAGCGCACGCAGCGCGAGTGCGGCGGCCATCCCGACCGGGCCGGCCCCGACCACGACCACCGGTCGGTGCCCGCCGCTCACGCAACCTCCTCGCGGTAGAGGCCGAGTGCGGTGATCGCGGGTGCGTCGCTGTACGAGAAGAGGATGGCGTCCTCGCTCGCCGAGGAGTTGACGTGCTGGTACCGGGCCCAGCCGGGAACGGCGAAGACGTCCTTCTCGCCCCACTCCAGCAGCTGTCCGTCCACCATGGTGGTTCCGCTGCCACGTACCACGTGGTAGATGGTGCTCGGGGTCTGCCGGCGGGTGACGCCCCGGAAACCGGGGCGCAGCCGGGCGATCCGGCAGCCGATGGTGGGCATCACCGGCCCGCCGGTCCACGGGTTGGTGTATTCCAGCACCACGCCGTCGGCGTCGCTGCCGGTGGCGTCCTCGGCGATGGCGTCGAAGGCGCGGACGGTCTCCGCCCAGGGGTAGTTGCCGATCGGCGAGGTGGGGCCCGGGCGGGGATCCCAGGCGGGGGTCAGCCGTCCGTGGATGAACTGCCGCGAGGAGAGGTCGTCGGGCACCTCCGCCTTCTGTGTCCGTTCGCCGAACAGCTCGAAGAACCCGGCCTCCACTGCGTTGACCAGGGGGAAGTCCAGGCCGTCCAGCCACAGCATCGGGCCGTCGCCCTCGTGGGCGTGGTCGTGCCAGTGCCAGCCGGGGGTGAGCAGCAGGTCGCCGGGGTGCATGTGCACCCGCTCGCCGTTGACCGTGGTGTACGCGCCGCGCCCCTCGATGATGAACCGGAACGCGCCGGCGGTGTGCCGGTGTGCCTGCGCGGTCTCGCCGGGCAGGATCACCTGGATGCCCGCGTACAGCGTGGTCGTGGTCGCCGGTGGGTCGGGCAGGCCGGGGTTGACCAGCATCAGTACCCGACGTTCGGCCTCCTCCAGGGAGAGCACCTCGGCGAAGTGCAGCAGGTACGGCCGCAGCTCCGCATAGCGCCACAGGTACGGGACGGCCCGGCTGTGCGGTTCGGCGTTGAAGAGGTTGCCGAAGTATCGCCAGAGTGGGGCTGTGCCGAGCCGGGCGATGGCTTGGTAAGCCTCCTCGGTCATGCGCCGAGTCTGACTCCATCGATGCCTAGCGTCAAGACTAGTGTCACATGTCCCGGGTGGTGTGGCTGCGGACGAGCGCGGCCAGCGCGGGGTCGTACGCGGCGACCACCTGGACCACCCGCTGCTCGGCCAGGCCGGCGAGTCCGTCGTACAACTCGACGAAGAGTTGCCGGGCCCGCGCCCGGGGCCAGCGGGGCGGCAGCAGTTCGGTCGGCAGTTCCGGGTCGAGGCTCGGCAGGGTGCGCCACTCGTCCATCAGCGCGGTCCGGGAGACCAGCGCCTCCGCGGTGCCGATCCGCCCGCCACGCCACTGCCGCAGGACCGGGTCGAACCTCGACAACAGACGTTCGTAGCCGGCCCGCAGCGCGTCGAGGTCCCAGGCCCGGATCGGGTGGCCGGCCACCGGTCCGCCCTCGGCCAGTTCGGCGGTGAAGACCGTCGCCCGGTCGATGCCCAGCTCGGACAGGATCGCGGTCACCTCGGTCACCCGCTCCTGTGGGGAGACCCAGAGCCCGTCGTAGAGCGGCGCGAAGCCGTACCAGCCGAGGCGGGTGCGCAGCGCGTTGCGGCGGGAGCGGTCGTCCTCCGGCACGGAGAACGCGGCCACCGTCCACCGCCCGGTCCAGCCGGTCCGGTCCGCGCCGAACGACAGGATGTGGGCCCGGCCCTCGGTGAGCACCTCGGCCGCCCGGGGGCTCAGCGCGTAGGAGGTGCGCCGGCCGGTCTTGGACTGCTCCAGCAGGCCGCGGCGGGCCAGCCGGCTCAGCGCCGCGCGGGCGCCGACCTCGGTGATGTCGAACTCGCCGAGCAGCGCCACCAGCGCGGCCGAGGGCAGCGGTGCGCGCTGGCCGTACCAGTAGTCGCCGAGCAGGGTCAGCAGCAGGTGCTGCGGGCTTCCGCCGGTCTGCATCCGGGGCAGGTCGGCGGCGGGCGCGGCGGGCGGGACCGACATGCCGGTAACTATACAGTTGGCGTGTCGTGCGCCATCTCATCAGCTTCGCGCCTTGCGGCGACGTCGGTGACGCTACTGCACCGGTTAACAGAAGGCATGAATATTGACCGGCGTGCAATAGGTGTCTAGCGTCCTGGTAACACACCCGTCCCCCTCGTGGTGGGAGGCACCCCGTGCGACGTACCGCCGTACCCGTCGCCGCGCTCGCCGTGGTCCTCGCCACGGCCGCCTGCGCCGACGACTCACCCGCCGGGACCGGCGCGGGACCGATCAGGGTCGGCCAGATCGTGTCGCTGACCGGCAACTACGCCCCGCTCGGCACCGAGAACGAGAAGTCCGTCGCGCTCGCCGTCGAGCAGGTCAACACGGCCGGCGGGGTGCTCGGTCGGCAGATCGAACTCGTTGTCCGGGACGACAAGAGCCAGCCCGACCAGTCGGTGCTGGCCTTCAACGACCTCCGGGGCCGGGACGCGGTCGCGGTGATCGGCTCGCCGTTCTCCAACTCCGCGCTGGCGACCATCCCACTGGTCGAGCGGGAGAAGATTCCGTACATCTCGTTGACCCCGGCCGACGAGCAGGTCGACCCGGTCCGCCCGTACGTCTTCGTCGTGCCGGCCACCTCCGCCACGTACGCGGACCGGATCCTGCAGTACCTGAAGGCGGAGCGGATCAGCCGGGTCGCGGTCGCGTACGACGGCAAGAGCTCGTACGCCCGGGCCGGCTTCGACGGAACCAGGGAGAAGGCCGCCACGTACGGCATCACGCTGACCGCCACCCCGGAGTTCCAGACCACCACGACCGAGTTCTCCGCGGTCTTCAACCAGGTGCGGTCCTCAGGTGCGCAGGCCCTCGTGGTCTGGGCGACCGGCCCGCCCGGCGTCGCCCTGGCCAAGCAGTACGCCACCGCGGGCCTGGACCTGCCCGTCGTCTTCACCGGGGCGCAGGCCAGCAAGCTGTGGCTGGAGCCGGTCGGCGCCGCCGCCGAGGGGGCGCTGGTGGCCAGCTCGATCGGGGTGGTCGGTGCCGAGCTGCCCGATGGTGCCCAGAAGCGGGCGATCGACGAACTGGCCGGCCCGTTCCAGAGCAAACACGGCTACGCACCGCCGCAGTTCGCCCAGGACGGCTACACCGGGGTGAAGCTGCTGGTCGCCGCGATCGAAAAGGCCGGCAGCACCGATCGGGAGAAGGTCCGGGCCGCGCTGGAGGGGCTGACCCTGACCACCCCGAACGGCAGCTACGCCTACAGCGCCACCGACCACGCCGGCCTCAGGGCCGACTACATCTCGATCAACGTGGTGAAGGGCGGGGGGTTTTTACCCACCGAGTGGGCGCGGGAGCAGTTGGCCACGGTGGCGGGCCGGTGACCGAGCCGCTGCTGCGGGTGGCCGGCGTCGCCCGGTCCTTCGGCGGCGTCTACGCCGTACGCGACGTCCACCTCGACGTCGCCCCCGGGGAACTGCGCGGAGTGATCGGGCCGAACGGCGCCGGCAAGTCCACGTTGTTCGGCCTGATCGGTGGGCAGTTGGCGAGCCAGGCCGGCACGATCACGTACGCGGGGGAGCGGATCGACCGGCTGCCGCCGCACCGCCGGGCGACCCGGGGCATCGCGATCGTCTTCCAGGGGGCCCGGGTCTTCCGGGGCATGACCGCGCTGGAGAACGTGATGGTGGGTGGGCACGCCACCACCCGGGGCGGCTTCCTCGGCGCGGCGCTGCGGCTGCCCCGGCACCACCGGGAGGAACGGGAGATCCGGCGGCAGGCCCGGACGGCACTGGACCGGGTCGGGTTGGCCGACTGGGCGGACCAGCCGGCCGAGTCCCTGCCGCTGGGTCAGCAGCGGGCCCTCCAGGTGGCCCGGGCCCTGTGCGGCCGGCCCCGGCTGCTGCTGCTCGACGAGCCGGCGGCCGGCCTGCGGGCCGCCGAGCGGGAGGCGCTCGCGCAGCTCATCGAGGAGCTGAAGGCCGACGGCCTGACCATGATCAAGATTGAGCACGACGTGGCCTTCGTGACCCGGCTCGCCGACCGGGTCACGGTGCTGGACCTCGGCCGGGTGATCGCCGAAGGCACCCCGGCCGAGGTCCGCGCCGACCCGGCCGTGGTGGCCGCGTACCTCGGTGCGGAGGTGAGCAGGTGATCGAGGTCCGCGAGCTCACCGTCCGGCACGGGGCCGCGGTCGCGCTCGACCGGGTCGACCTCACCGTGGCGGCCGGCGAGATGGTCGCCCTGATCGGCCCGAACGGCGCCGGCAAGTCCACCCTGGCCGACACCCTGGCCGGGATCCTCCGCCCGGCCGCCGGCACCGTCGCGGTCCGGGGCCGACTCGGGTACGTGCCGGAGGGGCGCCAGATGTTTCCCGACCTGACCGTCGACGACAACCTCCGGCTCGGCGGCTGGGCGATCCGCAACCGGACCACCGCGCCGGTCTACGACATCCTGCCCCGCCTCGACCCGCTGCGTCGCCGCCGCGCCGGCTCACTCTCCGGCGGCGAACAGCAGATGGTCGCGGTAGGCCGGGCGCTGATGGCCCGCCCGGAGGTGCTCGTCGTCGACGAACTCTCCCTCGGCCTCGCCCCGCTGGTCGTCGCCGACCTGGCCCGGCACCTGCGCGAACTCAACACCGACGGCCTCGCCGTCCTGCTCGTCGAACAGAACGCCCGGCTCGCCCTCGACCTCTGCGGCCGTGGGTACGTGCTCGAAGCCGGTCGGGTCGTCGCCACCGGCACCGCCGCCGACCTCGCCGCCGACCCCCGGGTCGCCGACGCCTACCTGGGGGCGGCCCGGTGAGCGACCTCCTCCAGTACCTGATTACCGGACTCGGCGGCGGCTGCGCCTTCGCCCTGGTCGGCAGCGGAATGGTGGTCATCCACCGGGTCACCCGGGTGGTCAACTTCGCCCAGGGCAGCTTCGCGGTGCTCGCCGCCCTGACCACCTCGACCCTGCTCGCCACCGGGCTGCCGCACGGGGTGGCGGAACTGCTCGCCGTGGCGGTCGGCGCCGGTGCCGGACTGCTGGTCGGCCTGGTCGCGATCGGGAAACCGGGTACCCCGCCCGGCGCCTCGCTCATCATCACGCTCGGACTCGCCGTCGCCGCGTACGCGGTCGAGGTGCTGATCTGGGGCGACCAGCCCCGCTCGTTCGCCGGTGTGCCCGGCGCCGTGGAGCTGGCCGGCGCCCGGTTCCAGGCCCACTACCTGCTGATCATCGGCGCGACGGTGGCCGTCTTCGTGACCCTGGCGATCCTGTTCGCCCGTACCGACGTCGGCCGAGCGCTGTCGGCCTGCGCGTCCAACCCGTACGCCGCGAAGGTGGTCGGGATCAACGTCACCCGGATGGGCCTGCTCTCCTTCGCCGTCGGCGGTGCGCTCGGCGGCCTCGCCGGGGTGCTGGTCACCCCGATCCAGCTGGTCACCTTCGACTACGACGTCACCCTCATCGTCGGCGGCTTCGCCGCCGCGATCCTCGGCGGACTGGTCCGGCCGGCACTCACCCTCGCCGGTGGACTGCTGCTCGGCGTCGCACAGGCACTCGTCGCCGGCTACGGCAACGCCGCGTACCAGTTGGAGGTCGCCCTCGTGCTGATGCTGGCCGCGATGATCTGGCAGGCCGCCCGCCAGCCGGCCGCCCAGCGGGAGGTGGCCTGATGACCCGGTGGGCACCGGTGGCGGCGGTGGCCGCGCTGACCCTCGCCCTGCCGCCGCTGCTCTCGGCCAGCCACCTGGCCATGTACATCCTGCTCGGCCTCGCCGCGATGGTCACCGTCGGACTGTCCCTGCTGATGGGGTACGCCGGGCAGGTCTCGCTCGGGCAGGCGTCGTTCTACGCCATCGGCGGTTACACCGCCGGCCTGCTCAGCGTGCACAGCCTGCCGCCGCTGCTCGGGCTGCTCGCCGCGCCGCTGGTCTCCGCCGCGTTCGCCACAGTGGTCGGGGTGCCGCTGCTGCGACTGCGCGGCCACCACCTGGCCTTCGCCACCCTCGCCATGCAGCTGATCCTGCTGTCGCTGCTCAGCCAGGCGGAGTGGGCCGGCGGCGCGATCGGCCTGCAGGGCATTCCCCGGCTGTCGGTCGGCGGCTACGAGTTCGCCGACGATCTCTCGTACGCGTACCTGGTCTGGGCGGCGGTCGCGCTCACCCTGCTGGTGGCCCGCAACGTCGTCGCCTCCCGACCCGGCCGGGCGCTGCGCGCCCTGGCGACCAGCGAGACCGCGTCGGCCGCCAGCGGCGTCCCGGTCGGCCGCTACCGGCTCACCGTCTTCGCGCTGGCCGCCGCCTGCGCCGGCCTCGCCGGCGGCATCTACGCCTTCTATCTCGGCTATCTCGCGCCGGGCTCGTTTCCGGTCCTGCTCTCCATCGAGTACGTCGTGATGGCCGTCGTCGGCGGTCTCGGCACCCTGTGGGGGGCCCTGGTCGGGGCGACCGCCATCGTCCTGCTCGTCCAGCTGCTCAACACCCTGGGCACCCAGCCCGGCATGCCCAGCTACGCGCCCAGCGTGCTGTCGTACGCGGTGTACGGGCTGCTGCTCGTCCTGGTGGTGCTCTTCCTGCCGCACGGCATCGTCCCCGCCGCCCGGGACCGCCTGACCCGGTTCCGGTTCCGTACCCGGCCGACGGAGCCGGTCGCCCCGGAGCCGTGAGCATGCCCGGCGCCGCATGACCGCTGCCCGCTGCCGCGCCGGCGCAGTCGACCCGGCGTCCGCCCGCAGGATCGTCGAGGAGTTCCTCGCCGCCCCCACCCGCCTCGCCCGTCTCACCGCAGCCTGGCGGCGACACGAACCGGACACGCCGCTCAGCACCTGGTGGTGACCCGACGCCGACCGCGGCCAGGCGTGGCACCCGCGCTGGTTGTCAGCCTCGGCTACCACGGCGCTTGGTTGCCTATCGGCCCGCCGCTTGTCGAACGCCGGCCGTTGGCCGGGACGAGTGACCCGGCTCACGCGCTGTTATGCCAGCCCCTCAGGCGGTGTCCTGTGGCCGAACACCGAAACACGAGGGAGACACGATGACGGAGAACATCAGTGTGGTCGTGGTCGGCGGCGGATACGCCGGTGTCATGGCGGCCAACCGCCTCACCCAACGCGACGACGTGACCGTGACCCTGATCAACCCGCGGCCGGACTTCGTTCACCGCATCCGCCTGCACCAGCTCGTCGGCGGAACCGGCGACGCGGTCGTCGGCTACCGCGACGTCCTGGCCGACCGCGTCCGGCTGATGGTCGACACCGCCAGCCGGATCGACGCGGCCGAGCGCACCGTTTTGTTGGCGAGCGGTGGCACGGTTGGTTACGACTACCTCGTCTACGCGGTGGGCAGCGGCAGCGCCGACCCGGGTGTGCCTGGGGCCGCCGAGTACGCCCACAACATGGCCAGCCTGGAGGAGGCGCAGCGGCTGCGGGCAGTGCTCGAGACCACGCCCACGACGGACGTGGTGACGGTGGTCGGAGCCGGCGCGACAGGCATCGAGGTCGCCACCGAACTGGCGGCCGAGGCCCGCGCCGTGACGCTCGTGTGTGGCAGGGTGCTCCACCCGTACCTGCACCCCCGGGTTCGCCGCAGGTTCGCCAAGCGGCTGGCCAAGCTCGGGGTGACCGTCATCGACGGTCCTGGTGCGAAGGTTACCGCGGTGAGCCGAGACGCCGTCCTACTGGCGGACGGCCGGGAGCTGCCCAGCACGGTGACCATCTGGACGGCCGGGTTCAGCATTCCCGACCTGGCCGCCCGCAGCGGGCTCACGACCGACGTGGCCGGACGCCTCCTGACCGACGAGACGCTCACCAGCATCGACCACGACCACATCGTCGCCGCTGGCGACTCGGCGGCACCGTCGAATCTGCCGCTGCGAATGAGCTGTCAGGCCGCCAATCCCCTCGGCGCACATGCGGCCGACACCGTGCTCGCCCGGATCGCGGGCAGGCAACCGGCGACCATCGCCATCGGCTTCTTCGGGCAGTGCGTCAGCCTGGGCCACGGCGCCGCCACCGTACAGATCGCCTCGAGGAACGACCTCGCCAAAGGCTTCGCGATCGGCGGCTTCCTCGGCGCGAAGATCAAGAGCGGCAGCTTCCCGGGCCTGGTCGAGCACCTGGCGCACGAGGCGCACAAGCCCGGCTCCTACACCTGGAAGTTCCGCGACGACACCCGTCGTCAGCGGCTCCAGGCGCGCGCCGCCCGCTGACCTGACCCGTCGGAATGGAAGGTCCTGCAGTGGACACACCCCCCGCCGACCCCGCCACCGAAACCTTTGTGGCCCACCGGAACCTGCTGTTCACCGTCGCCTACGAGATGCTCGGATCGGCGGCCGACGCCGAGGACGTCCTCCAGGAGACCTGGCTGCGCTGGGTCAAAGTGGACCTGGCGCGGGTCAGCGACGAGCGGGCCTACCTGGTCCGGATCACCACCCGACAGGCGCTCAACCGGCTGCGTACCATGCGGCGTCGCAGGGAGGCGTACGTCGGCTCCTGGCTGCCGGAGCCGCTGCTCACCGCGCCGGACGTGGCCGACGACGTCGAGCTTGCGGAGAACATGTCGATGGCGCTCATGCTCGTCCTCGAAACGCTGACGCCGACCGAACGCGCCGTCTTCGTCCTTCACGAGGCCTTCGACGTCAGCTACGACGAGATCGCGGCAGCCCTCGACAAGACCCCCTCGGCGGTCCGCCAGATCGCCTACCGCGCCCGCCAGCACGTCGACGCCCGCCGCCCGCGCCAGGTGGTCCCGGCGAGCCTGACCCGGGCGGCGCTGGACTCGCTGCGGCACGCGATCGAAACCGGTGACCTGCAAGGCCTCCTCCACGTGCTCGCCCCAGACGTGGTCCTGGTGGCCGACGGCGGCGGTATCAAACAGGCCGCGCTGCGGCCGGTGACCGGTGCCGACAAGGTGGCCCGCATGTTTGTCGCCGGCATCGGCAAGGTGGACAGCATCCTCACCGCCGAACCCTCCGTGGTCAACGGCAACCCGTCACTGGTGTTGCGCCTGGACGGCCAGCTCGACGGCGTCCTCGCCGTCCGCGTCGAGGACGCCCGCATCACCGGCCTCTACTACGTCCGCAACCCGGAAAAGCTCACCCGTGTCGAGTCCGCAACCCCACTCACCCTGCGGTGAACACCGACTATCTTGGAGAACACGACATGGCCGTTCAGGCCCAGCCCGTAACCGATGCATCACCGTCGCCCTGGACGGCGGTGGCCCGGGCCGTCGCCCTGCTCACGGCGGTCGTCAGCGTGCTCCTGACCGCCTTCGCCTGGCCCTCGGTGCGATCGTCGATGCACGACGTGCCAATCGCCGTCGCCGGGCCGGCACCCGCGGTCAGACAGCTCAGCGTCGCCCTCGACGAACGCCTTCCCGACGCCTTCGACATCACCGAAGTCGCCGACACCGCCACCGCCGAACAGTTGATCCGCAACCGCGATGTCTACGGGGCGATCGACGTAAGCTCCGGCGCACCGCAGGTCATCCTCGCCTCGGCAGGCAGCGCAGCCGTCGCCCAGACCCTCAACGGCATCGCCACCGCGCTCAGCCAGGCGCAGTCCCAGGGCGTCAGTTCGCCGTCCGGCGTCCGCGACCTTGTCCCGTTGCCGGCCGACGACCCGCGTGGCGCCGGGCTGGCCGCCGCGGCCCTACCCTTGGTCATGGGCGGTCTGCTCGCCGCGTTTCTGCTGACGAGACTCGTCCTCGGCGCCACCCGCCGGGTCGTCGGAGCGCTCGCCTTCGCCGTCACCGGCGGTCTCGCCGTGGGGGGCATTCTGCAGTTCTGGCTCGGCTCCCTGACCGGCTCCTACTGGGCGAACACCGGCGCGGTCGCCCTGACCATCGCGGCCACCTCCCTGAGTATCCTCGGGCTGGAGGCCCTGCTCGGATCCGCCGGGCTCGGCCTGGGTGCGGCCATCATGATGCTCCTCGGCAACCCCCTGTCGGGCACCGCGACCGCGCCCGAAATGCTGCCCGGCTGGTCCGGCACGCTCGGCCAACTGCTACCGCCCGGTGCGAGTGGCGGGCTGCTGCGGTCCACCGCGTTCTTCGACGGCCACGGTGCCACCCATTCGGTCATCGTCCTCGCCACGTGGCTAACGCTCGGCATACTGTTGTGTCTCGCCGGCGGCATGCTTCGGCGGCGCCCGGCCGCCGACCGAGTGACCACCACCGGGCAGCCCGCACAGGCGACCGTATGAGGCGCGGCGCTGCTGGTGGTCCTGGAAACCCTCACCCCGCTGGACACCCGCTACTTGCGGTATCGAGTTCGCCAGCGCCACGGCCACTTCGGCGAACGAGGAGCGGCACCGCTTACCGGACAACGTCTCCAGCTTCTGATCAAGAAACAGACGCCACAGGAGAACAGTCATCATGCGTATCACAATCTTCGGCGCCAACGGTCCCACCGGCCGCCTGCTGACCGGCCAGGCACTCGCCGCCGGGCATCAGGTCGTCGCGGTCACCCGGCAGCCGGACGCGTTTCCGCTGCACCATGATCGCCTCGAGGTGGTCGGTGCCGATGTGCTCGATCCGGTGGCCGTCGACGCCGCCGTGGCGCAGCGGGATGCGGTGCTGTCGACGCTCGGAGTGCCCGCTGGGAAGAGCCCGATCAGCACCTACTCACGTGGTGTGACGAATATTGTCGCCGCGATGGGTCGGCATCGGGTACGTCGCCTCGTCGTGGTCAGCTCAAGCGGGGTCGCTCCGCACCCGTACTCCGATGGCGGGTTCCTGTTCAACCGGGTACTACTGCCGTACGTGACGCGGGTGCTGGGGAAAACGCTGTACGACGACATGCGGCGGATGGAAACGCTGGTCCGCGCCAGCGATCTGGACTGGACGATCGTGCGCCCGAGCGGCCTCTACCACCTGCCGTCGCCCACCGACTACACCCTCGTGGAAGGCCATGCCGACGGCAGGTTCACCGCCCGCACGGATCTGGCCGCGTGCATGTTGGCCTTGCTGGACGACGACCGCTACCTCCGCACCACCGTCGGCGTCATCACCACCGTCGACAACCCCACCCTGCTCCAGTGGATCCGCCGCGAAGCACTCGCCAAGCGCTGAGCGACCGCCCGGAGTACCGGAAGCCTTCACACGCCGGTCGCCGCCTATGGCGACGCGGTGCGCCGCCGGAGTTGGACGTGACCCACAAGGCTGGCTTCGCCAACCTCGCGGCCACTCTGGCCCGGACGCCTTGTGGCTGACCTGAGGCACGCGGCGGTGTCGACGTGGCTCAACGGGGGAGTGCCGCAGACTTGGATCATGCCGTTCCAGGTGCTCGGCAGGCTGCGAGAAACCTGGCCGCGTATGTGCCGTGACTGGCTGCCGACGGCCGTGGATCATCGGACACGGCCGGACAGACGAAGAACGCCCCTGACCGGGTTGCGCCTGGTCAGGGGCGTATCTGTGCTGCTAGCTGTTGGTGCCCCCGGCAGGATTCGAACCTGCGCCCCCGCCTCCGGAGGGCGGTGCTCTATCCCCTGAGCTACGGGGGCTCAGCGACTGGAGAAGAGTAGCAAACGAGGGCGGCGGACGCCGAATCGGTATCCGTCGTGGCGTCCGGCGCCGCCACAACCGCCCTCGTCGAACCGCGTGCCACCAGCCCGGGTCACGTCACCGGCCGCAGCTCGGCAGCGGGTGCGCGACGATGTGCGGCGGCAGTCGGCGCGGCCACTCGGTACGGGTCCAGGACCCGTCGACCACCACGTGCAGGGCCCGGTTCTCGCTGCCGCTGAGCCGGAGCAGGAAGTCCCGGGGCAGCGGCGGGTCGACGTTCGGGGTGGCGATCAGGAACCGTACCCGGCCCCGGGCCGAGAGCGCGGAGAGAACGTCGGCGGCCGGCACCACGCCGTGCAGCCGGGTACGCCCGATCCACCAGACCTCGGCCCGGTGTTCCAGGGCCGACCGGAGGATCGCCGGGTACTCCTGCTCGACCCAGCTGGCCACCGACTCGACGCAGAGGCCGCAGGCCCGGTCGGTCGGCTGGCGCGGGCCGAGGCCCCAGGCGCGCAGGTAGCCGCTCATCTCGGCGTCGTCGGCGGAGAGACCGTACTGCCGCTGGGCGAGGGCGGCGACGCTCTGCCGGCTCCAGAGCTCGTCGTCGAGGCCGTGCTGGTCGGGGTAGCTGCCGCGCAGCGTTTCGATCAGTTCCAGTTCCTGGTCGCGGCTGAGGCCCCCGGTGGCCTCGCCCGACCGCTGTCCGCGACGGGCGGCCGCCACCGCGCCGTCGCCGCCGATGGTGTGTCGACGGCACCAACTGGTGGCCGACCGACGTCCGTCCCGGAGAGCAACCGTCATGTCTAGGACAACGAAGGCAGATCGGACCCGTCACGTTATGTACGGAGAAAACTCGTCAAACTGGGCAAGTCCTACAAGCCACCCTTAAGCGGACGTACCGTCGGCAGGGCGCGAGACGGGCGGTGATCATCAAAACGGCGGCCGCCCCGCAGGACGGCCGCCGTGGTGACGGTGCTGGTGATCTGGGCCGCTACCGGGCCCCGAGCTTGCCGAGCAGCGACTGGATCAACTGGATCTCCTTCTGCTGGCCGTTGATCATCGACTGGGCCAGTGCGGTCACCTGGTCGTCGTCGCTGGCCTCGGTGACCGCCTCGGCCATGTGGATGCCGCCGATGTGGTGGTCGAGCATCAGCTTCAGGAAGAGGACGTCGAAGTCACGGCCGGTGGCCGCACGCAGCTCGGTCCGCTGCTGGTCGGTGGCCATCCCGGGCATCAACCCGTTGCGGACCATCGCCGTACCCTCCGGCATCCAGGCCATCCTCGGCTGGCTGCCGGTCGGGTTCAGACCCCAGGTCTTCAACCAGGTCTGCATGGTGCCGATCTGCGCCTGCTGGGTGAGGGCGATGTCGGCGGCCAGGGTCCGGACGTCCGGGTCGGTGGCCCTCTCGTGGGCGAGGATCGACATCTCGACCGCCTGGGCGTGGTGCGTCGACATGTCCCGGGCGAAGCCGGCCTCGGCGGAGTCGTCACCGGGCTTGAACAGGTTCGGTGCGAGCAGGCCGGCGGCCAGTCCGAGCACCAGCCCCAGTACGACGCCGAGCGCCAGCAGGCCGGTGCCCGGTCCACGCCGCCCCGGACCGTCCGCCACGTCGCCGCCACCGGGGCCGCCGACCGACGGCCCGCCGGTGCCCGGCTCGCCGACCGACGGCTCACCGGTCCCGGTCACGTCCGGGCCGGTCGCGGTCGATCCTGCCGGGCCGGACGCGGTCGATTCCGCCGGCCCGGCCGACGTCGTCAACTCCGCCGGGCCCGCGGTCACCGTCTCCGACCTGCTGGTCATGGTGGTCAGCTCCCCGGCGGCGGCACCGGCTGGTCACCGGGGGCGCCGCCCGGCGGCATCGGCTGGTCGCCGGGGACGTTGTCTCGCGGCGTGGTGCCGGTGGCGGTGATTCCGCTGGAGCAGGGCGCACCCGGCTCCATGCTGGCGTTCTGCCGCAGGGCGGTGATGAACTCGTCGATCCGGCCGTCGTCGGCGCTGTCGACCTTGAGCTGGTAGCCCCAGGCCTGCAGCGAGATCGGCTTGTCGAGGCCCTCGACCGGGCTCATCAGCATGAACTCGTTGTTCCGGACCTTGCCGGCGAGCTGCTCCACCTGCTCGGCCGGCAGGCTCGGGTTGTAGGTGATCCAGACCGCGCCGTGCTCCAGGCTGTGCACCGCGTGCTCGTTCGCGATCGGCGCGTCGTAGACGTCGCCCATGCAGTTCTGCCAGGCGTTGTTGTGGGTGCTGCCGACCGGCGGGTTGATCTTGTAAGTCTGCGGGCCCGGCTCGTGCGACTGCTTGCCCGGCAGCGGGTCGACCACCGACGGGTCGCTCTTCCGGTAGTTGACGATGCCGCTGATCGCCTCCGCCTTGTCCTCCCAGCTCTTGCCGTTCTGGATCACCGCGTACGCGCCGTACCCGATGATGCTGGCGGCGATCACGCCGACCGCGACGAAGATGGCGATGTTCGGCCATGAGCGACCGCCGCTGACCTTGACCGGGGCGACCGGGCGACGCGGCGGCTTCTTGCCGCTGCCGGTACGGCCGGCCGGCACCCGCCCGGCGGAGGCGCCCTTCGCCGTGCTGGTCGCGGTCTTGGTCCCGGCCGCCTTGCCCTCGGAGGGCTTGCCGCCGGCCGGCGCCTTCTTTCCGGTGCTGACCACGGACGGGCGGCGCTGTTCGCCACCCGAGGTGCTGATGCTCATGGTCCCTCGTCAGGTCGGTCGGTCAGGGGATGGCGGCTGGCACACCTGCAGGGTCGCCACCGAGGGACCGAGTCTACCCCCGGTAACATGTTTCGGTGACTCCCGCCAACCTCGCCGAGGCCGTTCTCGCCGCCGCCCACGCCGTCTTCACCCGGCGTGGCCTGGATCACACCATGCTGCCGGAGTCGGTGACGCTGGAGCGACCCCGCAACCCCGAGCACGGCGACTACGCCTCGACCATCGCCCTGCAGCTGAGCAAGAAGGTCGGCGTCCCGCCCCGGGACCTCGCCGCCGCGCTCGCCGAGGAGCTGGCCCGGACTCCGGGGATCAAGTCGGTCGAGATCGCCGGCCCCGGCTTCCTCAACCTCCGGCTCGACCCGGCCGCCGCCGGGCAACTCGCCCGCGAGGTGGTCGAGGCCGGCGGGGCGTACGGGCGCAGCGACCGGCTCACCGGCCAGAAGGTGAACCTGGAGTTCGTCTCGGCGAACCCGACCGGCCCGATCCACCTCGGGCACACCCGGTGGGCGGCGGTCGGCGACTCGCTGCGCCGGATCCTCACCGCGGCCGGCGCCGAGGTCACCAGCGAGCACTACATCAACGACGCCGGCGCCCAGATCGACCGCTTCGGGCAGTCGCTGTACGCGGCCGCCAACGGCGAGCCGACCCCGGAGGACGGCTACGGCGGCGAGTACGTCGCCGAGATCGCCGAGCGGATCGTCCGCGAGCAGCCCGACCTGGCCGGCCAGCCGGCCGGGGAGGCGCTGCCGGTCTTCCGGGACCGGGGCTACCAGCTGATGCTGGACGAGATGCGGGCCAGCCTGGAGCGGTTCGGCGTGCACTTCGACGTCTGGTTCTCCGAGCGCACCCTGCACAGCAGCGGGGCGATCGAGCACGCCCTGGGCCGGCTGCGCGAGCAGGGCCACGTCTACGACGCGGACGGGGCGATCTGGCTGCGCACCACCGACTTCGACGACGACAAGGACCGGGTGCTGATCCGCAGCAACGGCGAGCTGACGTACTTCGCCGCCGACTCGGCGTACTACATCAACAAGCGGGAGCGCGGCTTCGACAAGTGCGTCTACCTGCTCGGCGCCGACCACCACGGCTACGTCAACCGGCTGCGGGCGATCGCCGCCTGCGCCGGTGACGACCCGGACTTCAACATCGAGATCCTGATCGGCCAGCTGGTCAACCTGGTCCGCGACGGTCAGCCGGTCCGGCTCTCCAAGCGGGCCGGCAACATCATCACCCTGGACGAACTGGTCGACGCGGTCGGCGTGGACGCGGCCCGGTACTCGCTGGCCCGCTCCTCCACCGACTCGCCGCTGACCCTCGACATCGAGGTGATCACCCGGCACTCGAACGACAACCCGGTCTACTACGTCCAGTACGCGCACGCCCGGATCGCGTCCCTGCTGCGCCGGGGCGCCGACCTGGGGGTGGTACGGGGTGCCGACTTCGACCCGGGGCTGCTCAGCCACGAGAAGGAGAACGAGCTGCTCAAGACGCTCGGCGAGTTCCCCGAGGTGGTGGCCACCGCGGCCGAGCTGCGCGAGCCGCACCGGATCGCCCGCTATCTTGAGGAGCTGGCCGGTACGTACCACCGGTTCAACGACGCCTGCAAGGTGCTGCCGCTCGGCGCCAACCCGCCGGCGCCGGAGCTGACCCAGGCCCGGTTGTGGCTGGTCGACGCGACCCGGATCGTGCTGGCCAACGGGTTGGCGCTGCTCGGTGTCTCCGCGCCGGACCAGATGTGAGCGACGCGCCGGACCAGATGTGAGCGACGTGCCGGACCAGATGCGAGCGACGTGCCGGACCAGATGCGAGCGGCGAACCGGAACAGATGTGACCCACAGGCGGCGAACGGAAGGCTGAGCTGATGCGCGCGCACGAGGCCGGGGCACTGCACGGCGAGATCGGGGTACGGGGGCCGGCGTGGCTGCGTACCCCGGAGGACGTCAACGCGCTGGTGCCGCGACTGTGGCCGCGGACCGTGGCGCGCGGCGCCGAGGGCGCGCTGACCGTCGCCGGCCTCGACGTCCGTGAGCTGGCCGCCGAGTACGGCACCCCGGTGTACGTCCTCGACGAAGACGACCTGCGGGCCCGGTGCCGGGAGTTCCGGGCGGCCTTCCCGGACGAGGACATCTTCTACGCCGGCAAGGCGTTCATCTGCAGGGCGGTCGTCCGGATCATCGCCGAGGAGGGGCTGCACCTGGACGTCTGCTCCGGCGGTGAGCTGGCGGTGGCGCTGGCCGCCGGGATGCCCCCGGAGCGGATCGGCTTCCACGGCAACAACAAGTCGGTGGCGGAGCTGACCCGGGCGGTGGACGCCGGGGTCGGGCGGATCGTCGTCGACTCGTTCCAGGAGATCGACCGGCTGACCGCGCTGGCCCGGGAGCGGGGTGTGCGGCCCCGGGTGCTGGTCCGGGTCACCGTCGGGGTCGAGGCGCACACCCACGAGTTCATCGCCACCGCGCACGAGGACCAGAAGTTCGGCTTCTCGCTGGCCGGCGGCGCGGCGGCGACCGCCGCTTTCAAGATCCTCGACGAGGACGTGCTGGAGCTGCGCGGGCTGCACTCGCACATCGGTTCGCAGATCTTCGACACCAGCGGTTTCGAGGTGGCCGCCCGGCGGGTGCTCGCGCTGCAGGCGCAGATCCGGGACGCGCGCGGCGTCGAGCTGCCCGAACTGGACCTCGGTGGCGGCTTCGGGATCGCGTACACCACCCAGGACGACCCGTCGACCCCGCACGAGCTGGCGAAGCGGCTGCACAAGATCGTCGAGGGGGAGTGCGAGGCCGAGCGGCTCGGCGTACCCCGGCTGTCGATCGAGCCGGGCCGGGCGATCATCGGCCCGGCGATCTTCACCCTCTACGAGGTCGGCACGGTCAAGGACGTGGACGGGATCCGGACCTACGTCAGCGTCGACGGCGGCATGAGCGACAACATCCGGACCGCGCTGTACGGGGCGTCGTACTCGGCGACCGTCGCCTCCCGGGCGTCGGCGGCGGAGCCGATTCTCGCCCGGGTGGTGGGAAAGCATTGCGAGGCCGGGGATGTGGTGGTGAAGGATGAATTCCTGCCCGCCGACGTGCAGCCCGGAGATCTTGTCGCCGTGCCCGGCACGGGCGCCTACTGCCGGAGCATGGCCAGCAACTACAACCATGTTCCCCGGCCACCCGTCGTCGCGGTCCGCGACGGCCGGGCGCGGCTGATCGTCCGGCGGGAGACCGAAGACGATCTGCTCGCATTGGATGTGGGATGACAAAGCCTGTCCGCCTGGCCCTGCTCGGCTGTGGGACCGTCGGTGCCGAGGTGGTCCGCCTGCTGCACGAGCAGGCCGACGACCTGACCGCGCGGGTCGGCGCCCCGCTGGAGCTGGCCGGCATCGCCGTACGCCGGGCGGGCCGGGACCGAGGGCCGCTGCCGGTCGACCCGACGCTGTTCACCACCGACGCGCTCGGCCTGATCAAGCGCGACGACGTCGACCTGGTCATCGAGGTGGTCGGCGGGATCGAGCCGGCCCGGGGCTGGCTGGTCGAGGCGATGCGGGCCGGCAAGAGCGTGGTCACCGCCAACAAGGCCCTGCTCGCCGAGGACGGCGGCACGCTGCACGACGCCGCCGCCGAGGGTGGGGTCGACCTCTACTACGAGGCGGCGGTGGCCGGCGCCATCCCGCTGCTGCGCCCGCTGCGGGAGTCGCTGCACGGCGACACGATCACCCGGGTCACCGGGATCGTCAACGGCACCACCAACTTCATCCTCTCCGCGATGGACGCCAGCGGCGCCGGCTTCGCCGAGGCGCTGGAGGAGGCGACCGAACTCGGCTACGCCGAGGCCGACCCGACCGCCGACGTGGAGGGCTTCGACGCCGCCGCCAAGGCCGCGATCCTCGCCTCGCTCGCCTTCCACACCCGGGTCACCGCCGCCGACGTGCACCGCGAGGGGATCACCGAGGTCACCGCCGCCGACATGGCCAGCGCCAAGGCGATGGGCTGCACGATCAAACTGCTCTGCATCGCCTCCCGGGGCCCGGACTCGGCCGGCGTCGAGTCGGTGAGCGTCCGGGTGCACCCGGCGATGATCCCGGTCGGCCACCCGCTGGCCAGCGTCGGCGACGCCTTCAACGCGGTCTTCGTCGAGGCCGCCGCCGCCGGACAGCTGATGTTCTACGGCCGGGGCGCCGGCGGGGCGCCGACCGCGAGCGCGGTCCTCGGCGACGTGGTCGCCGCCGCCCGCAACCACCTGGCCGGGGTCCGCGCGGCCAGCGAGTCGGCGTACGCGGCACTGCCGATCCGGCCGATGGGGGAGGCGGTCACCCGCTACCACATCAGCCTCGACGTGGCCGACCGTCCCGGTGTGCTCGCCGCCGTCGCCGGGGTCTTCGCCCGGCACGACGTGTCGATCGCGACCGTACGGCAGGCGTCGGTGCCACCGGGACCGGCCGGTGGGCCGACCGGCTCGGCGACCCGTGGCGGCGACGCCGACCTGGTCATCGTCACCCACGCCGCGCCGGACGCGGCGCTCGCCGCGACCGTCGCCGAACTGCGCCGACTGGAGATCGTCCGGTCGATCGCCAGCGTGCTGCGGGTCGAGGGCGAGGGCGGCTGACCCCGGTCGGCCGTCCCGCCAGGTGGTTACCGGCTGGTGCGCGGAGAGCCGATCGACGACGGTGGGTCACCGTGGAGAGAGGCCGCCGCGGGTGCGGCCGACGCGGGAGTCGCGAGGAGAGCGTTATGTGGCGGGGTCTGATCGAGGCGTACCGGGACCGGCTGCCGGTCAGCGAGGCCACGCCGGTGATCACCCTGTACGAGGGGAACACGCCGCTGATCCCGGCGCCGGTCCTCGCCGACCGGCTCGGCTGTGACGTCTACCTGAAGGTCGAGGGGGCGAACCCGACCGGTTCGTTCAAGGACCGGGGCATGACACTTGCCGTCTCCAAGGCGGTCGAGGCCGGCAACAAGGCGATCATCTGCGCCTCCACCGGCAACACCAGTGCCTCGGCGGCGGCGTACGCGGCCCGGGCCGGGCTCACCTGCGCGGTCCTGGTGCCGCAGGGCAAGATCGCGCTCGGCAAGCTGGCCCAGGCCCTGGTGCACGGCGCCCGGCTGCTGCAGATCGACGGCAACTTCGACGACTGTCTGGCGCTCGCCGCCAAACTGGCCGTCGACTATCCGGTGGCGCTGGTCAACTCGGTCAACATCGACCGGCTGCACGGGCAGAAGACGGCGGCGTTCGAGATCGTGGCCGCCCTCGGTGACGCCCCGGACATCCACTGCCTGCCGGTCGGCAACGCCGGCAACATCACCGCCTACTGGATGGGTTACCAGGAGGAGGCCGAGGCCGGCAACACCACCCGCCGGCCGAGGATGTACGGCTTCCAGGCCGCCGGCGCCGCACCGATCGTCACCGGCCAGGCGGTACGCGAACCGTCCACCATCGCTACCGCGATCCGGATCGGCAACCCGGCGAGCTGGACGAAGGCGGTCGACGCCCGGGACGCCTCCGGTGGGCTGATCGCCGCCGTCACCGACCGGGAGATCCTCGCCGCGTACCGGCTGCTCGCCCGGGAGGTCGGGGTTTTTGTCGAGCTGGCCAGCGCGGCGAGTGTCGCCGGGCTGTTGCAGCAGGCCGCCGCCGGACTGGTGCCGGCCGGCTCCACGGTGGTCTGCACGGTGACCGGGCACGGGCTCAAGGACCCGGAGTGGGCGATCTCGACCGCGCCGTCGCCGATCACCATCCGCAACGACGTACTGACCGCGGCGCGGGCCCTCGACCTCGCCTGAGCGGTCGACAGGTCAGGCGGCGGCGAGTCTGGCGCGAACCTCGGCCGCGTCGGGATGGTGGAGTTCGGTGAGGATCTCCAGCGCCTGACGCCAGGCCCGGTCGGCGGCGGACCGGTCACCGGACTCGGCGTACAGGTCACCGAGGCGGGTCAGGGTACGTGTCTCGTAGTAGCGGCTGCCGGATTCGCGGTGCAGGTCGACCGCCTGCGCGTAGTGCGCGACGGCCCGCCCCCGGTCGCCGAGCCGGTGGTACGTGTAGCCGAGGCTGTCGTAGGCGTTGGCCCGGTACGCGGCGTCGTCGTACCCGTCGCACAGCCGCAGGCTCTCCTGGCAGTAGCGCAGCGCCTCGGCGTGGTTGCCGAGCCGGGCGTGGGTCCAGCCGACGCTGTTCAACGCGGCGACCTGCCCGGCGTGGTCGTCGATCCGGCGGGACAGCTCCAACGCCCGCAGGGAGTGGTGCAGCGAGGTGTCGTGGTCGCCCTGCCGGTCGCTCAACCAGGCCAGTCCGTGGTGCACGTCGGCCTGGTGCAGCGGGTCGGCCACCTCGGCGAACAACTCGAGGGCACGGGTGAGGTGGTGCTGGGCCTCCTCGTGGCGCAGCGTCCCGGCGTACGCGACGGCGAGGCCGCGCTGCATGTGCGCCTCGCCGGCCCGGTCGCCGAGGCGTCGGGTCGCCGCCAGCGCGGTCCGGTGCGCGGCGATCGTGCCGTGCCAGTGTCCGCCGCGACGCAGGAAGGTCGCCAGGCACCACGCCAGCTGCCAGGCATGGGTGTCGAATCCGTGCGCCGCCGCGTACTCGACGGTGGCGAGCAGGACCTCCTGCTGGTCGGTGAACCAGGCGAGCGCCGGTGCCCGGTCGGCGAGCCGTTCCGCCGCGGCGCCGGGCTGGACCGCCGACAGCGTGATCGACATCCGGTACGGGTACAGCATGTGGTTGGCCTGGTAGGCGCTGTGCAGGTAGTGGTCGAGCAGCCGGTGCGCGGCGGCCCGGCGGGCCGGTTCCGGCTCGTGGCCGTCGAGCAGTTCCCGGGCGTACGCGCGGAGCAGGTCGTGCATCCCGTACCGCCCCGGGGCCGGTTCGGTGACGAGGTGGGCCCGGGCCAGTTCCATCAGCAGCGGACGTACCCGGTCGGCCGGGACCCCGGCGAGGCTGGCCGCGCCCGCCGTCGTGCTGGTACCGGCCGGGTGCAGGCCGAGCAGCCGGAACAGCCGCTGGCTCTGCGGGCTGAGCGTGCGGTACGACCAGGAGAACGTGGCCCGTACGTCGGTGCCGCGGTCGCCGTCGTCGAAGACGTCGAGGCTGCCGCGTGCCTCGTCCAGTTCGGTGGCGATCGCGGCCAGCCGGAAACCGGGGTTGGTGGCGGCCCGGGCCGCGACGATGGCGAGGGCGAGGGGAAGCCGGGCGCACTGGGTGACGATCCGGGCCAGGGCCTCCGACTCGGTGGCGAGCCGGTCCGGGGCCAGCCGGGCGGCCAGCAGTTCCCTGGACTCGGCGGCGGTGAGCAGGTCCACCTGCACCGGCTGGGCGCCCTCGGTGGTGACCAGGCTGGTGAGCCGGTTCCGGCTGGTCACCAGGACGAGGCTGCCGGAGGTGCCCGGAAGCAGCGGCCGGATCTGTTCGGCGTCGCGGGCGTTGTCCAGGACGACCAGGACCCGGCGGTCGGCGAGCAGGCTGCGGTACAGGCCGGCCTGTGCGGTGAGGCCGAGTGGTACCCGCCCGGCCGGTGCGGGCAGGGCGGCCAGGAAACCCTGGAGCGCCTCACCGGGGCTCACCGGGGCGGCGCCCGGGTCGAAGCCGCGCAGGTTGACGTAGAGCTGACCGTCCGGGAAGAGGTGCCGGACCCGGTGTGCCCAGTGGACGGCGAGGGTGGTCTTGCCGATGCCGGCCGTCCCGGTCAGGCTCAGCACCAGCGGGGCGGCCGGGGCGCCGGACCAGCGTGTGACCAGCCCGTCGAGCCGGTCCAGGTACGCCCGCCGGCCGACGAAGCTGGGCAGGTCGATCGGCAACTGTGCGGGGACCACCGGCTGGGCCGCGACCGGGGTGGTCGCGGTGTCCGTCGTCGCTTGGGGCGACCCGACCTGCGCGACGGTGCCGTTCAGGATCGCCACGTGCAGCTCCCGTAGCTCCCGGCCGGGGTCGAGGCCGAGTTCGTCCCGGAGCAGCGCCCGACCCGTGTGGTACACCGAGAGGGCCTCCGCCTGCCGCCCGCAGCGGTACAGGGCGACCATGAGCTGGCCACGCGGCCGTTCGCGCAGGGGATGCTCGGCGAGCAGTCGGGCCGCCTCGCCGGCCACCTGCCGGTGGTCGCCGGCCCGGAGCAGCGCGTCCAGCCGGGTCTCGGTGGCGATGACCCGCTCCTCGTCGAGCGCGGCGCTGAGTCGCTGCCCCCGGGCGGTCCCGGTCAGCTCCGCCAGGGCGGGGCCGCGCCAGAGGCCCACCGCCTCGGCGAGCAGCCGGGCGGTGGCCGCCGGGTCGGATCCGGCCGGCTCGGCGGCGGCCCGTGCGGTGAGGTCCCGGAAGCGTCGCAGGTCGAGGGTGTCGGCGGGAACCTCCAGGCGGTACCCGTGCCGCGATCCGTGGACGACGACCCGGGGTACGTCGGCGAAGAGTCGCCGGAGCTTCGACACGTAGACCTGGACGGCCTTGCGGGCGGTCGGTGGCGCCTCGTTCTCTCGCCACAGCAGCTCCAGCAGGGTGTCGACGGAGACGACCTGGTTGGCGTGCAGCAGCAGGGCGGTGAGCAGTTGTCGCGGGCGCCCCTCCGGGACCCGGACGACCGCGTCGGGAACCCGGACCTCCAACGGGCCCAGCACCCGAAACCAGACCTCTGGCATCGGCAGCTCCATTCCCGGGCGTCACCAGGGGATTTACCGCGGACCAGGCTCGGATTTACCACCGGGCCAAGGATGAATTGTGGTCGATCTTGGCTCGGTGCACCACCACCAGGTTCGACGACCTTCTATCGGAGGAGTGTGTGATGCGTACTCGGCTGTGGCACGGGTCGCGCGGGTCCGGCCCGTCCGGGTGCGGCTTCGGGCGGCGGATCGCGACCGGATCGGTGCTGGCCCTGCTGGCCGGTTCGCTCTCCGTCGCCGCCCCGGCCACGGCGGCGCCGGTTCCGCTCGCGGCGGAGCTCGACGAGGCGGCGGCCCGGGCGGCGGCGGTGAGCTCCGGCCGGCCGGTCGAGGTCACCGCGATGAGCGACGAGCGGCAGCGGGTCGTGGCGAACCCGGACGGCAGCTTCACCCTGACCCAGACGGTGGTGCCGACCCGGGTACGTCGTGGCGACGGCTGGGTGCCGGTCGACACCACCCTCCGGTTCTCCGCCGACGGCCAGGTCGCGCCGGTCGCCACCCCACTGGAGATGACCTTCTCCGGCGGCGGTACGGCGCCGATGGCCCGGCTGCGCCGCGACGGCACGGAACTGGCGCTGAGCTGGCCCACCCCGCTGCCGAGGCCGGTGCTCTCCGGTGACACGGCGACGTACCCGGAGGTGCTGCCCGGCGTCGACCTGACCGTACGCGCGCTGGTGGAGGGCTTCTCCGAGCTGCTGGTGGTCAGGTCGGCGCAGGCGGCGGCGAATCCGGCGCTGGCCCGGCTCCGGCTGCTGACCTCGACGGCCGGACTGTCGGTGCGGACCACGGCGGACGGCAGCCTGGCGGCGCTGGACGCGGCGGGGCGGGCGGTCTTCGAGGCGCCGGCGCCGTACATGTGGGACTCCAGCGGCTCGGGTCGACGTACCGTGCCGGGCGGTCAGGTGCGGTCGGTCCGGGCCGCGGTGAGCACCGGCGAGGTGGCCCTGGTCCCGGACCGGGGCCTGCTGACCGGCAGGAACACCAAATATCCGGTCTACATCGACCCGTCCTGGACGGGGTCGCGGACGGCTTGGACCCAGGTGTGGAGCAACTATCCGACGCTGTCGTTCTGGAACGGGGCCAACGACGCCGAGGACGAGGCCCGGGTCGGGTACGACGCCACCGACCGGAAGACCACCCGGTCGTTCTTCAAGTTCAACGTGAGCGGGGTCAAGAACAAGCACATCCTCGGCGCGACGCTGCAGACCCACGAGGTGTGGTCGCGTTCGTGCACGGCGCGGGAGGTGCAGGTCTGGGAGACCGGCGGCATCTCGTCGTCGACGACCTGGAAGAACCAGCCGAGTTGGATCACCAAACTCGCGGCCAAGAGCGTGGCGAAGGGCTACTCGTCGAGCTGCCCGGCCGGCGGGATCGAGTTCAACGTCACCGCACACGTGGTCAAGGCCGCGGCCGCCGGACGGGACACCCTGGACCAGGGCCTGAAGGCCTCGGCCACCGCCGAGTCGAACAAGGACACGCTGTCCTGGAAGCGGTTCCGCAACAACCCGTCGATCAGCATCACCTACAACACGGTGCCCGGGGTGCCGACCAGTCTGACCACCGACGGCGCCAGCGTCTGCAAGACCGGCACCGGACGTCTGGTGATCGGCACCACGACCCCGACCCTGCGGGCCACGGTGAGCGACACCGACAACTCGGTGAAGGCCCGCTTCCAGTGGTGGACCCTGGACGGGACCGCGCCGGTCGGGGAGTTCCTCTCCGCCTCGGTCGCCGGCAAGACACCGACGATCGTCGCGAAGCAGATCCCGTCCGGGGCGTTCGCGAACGGCGCGACCGGCCGGTGGCGGGTACGCGGTGAGGACGGCACCGACAACAGCGCGTGGAGCGCCTGGTGCGAGTTCCAGGTGGACACCAGCCGTCCGCCGATCCCGACGGTGACGTCGACGGCGTTCCCGGACGGTGCCGAGGGAACCGCGGTGATGGGCCGGAGTGTGCCGGTCGGATTCGGCCCGAACGGCGGAACCGACGTCGCCAGCTACGAGTACGTGCTCAACGGCGACTCGACCGTGTTGTCCGGCCGGGTCACCCCGGCCGCCGACGGTACGGCGACCGTGTCGGTCACCCCGGACCGGTTCGTGAACTGGCTGCATGTCCGGTCGGTGGACCGGGCGGCGAACCGGTCCACGGTGGCGACGGTGGTCTTCTACGCCGGCCCGCCGTCCGGCCCGGTCGCCGACTGGACGATGGACGAGTCCGGGGACGGTACGACGGCGGTGGACAGCACCGCCAACGGTTGGCACGCCGCGCTGGTCGGCGGTGCGGCCTGGGCCGACGGGGTGACCGGCGGCGCGCTGGACCTGGACGGGGTGAGCGGACACGCGGTGACCTCAGGCCCGGTGGTGGACACCATGCGGTCGTTCTCGGTGAGCACCTGGGCGCGGATCGACGACCTGTCCCACAACCAGGTGCTGTTCACCCAGCCGGGTACCCGGGCCAGCGCGTTCGCGCTCTACTACTCCAGCGCGTACAGCCGGTGGATCTTCAACCGGACGACGGCGGACGTCGACAAGCCGACCTTCGTCCGGGCCACCTCGACCAGCGCCCCGGCAGCCGGCACCTGGACGCACCTGGCCGGGGTCTACGACGCGCCGGCGCAGCGGATCCGGCTCTACGTCAACGGTGTGCTGGCGGCGGAGACGGCGTTCACCAGCCCCTGGAGCGCCACCGGCCCGTTCCAGATCGGGCGGGCGCAGGTCGCCGGCGTCTGGGGTGAGTACTGGACGGGCGGCATCGACGGGGTTCGGGTCCACGACCGGGTGCTGCTGCCGGGCGAGCTGCAGCAGGTTCCCCGGCTGGCCGGCCACTGGAAGCTCGACGAGACCAGCGGTACCACCGCGGCCGACCCCGCCGGCGGGCATCCGGCGACGTGGTCGTCGACCGGGGTGACCCGGACCACCGGGGTCAGCGGCAACGCGGTGGTGGTCGACGGCACCACCGGGGTGCTGACCGCCTCCGGTCCGGCGGTGCGTACCGACGCCAGTTACACGGTGACGGCCTGGGCGCGGCCGGACACGCTGACCAAGAACGGGATCGCGGTGAGCCAGCTCGGTGCCGCCGTCGCCGGGTTCAACCTCGGCTACTCCTGGAACGACGACCACGCGGCCTACCTGTGGTCGGTGCGCAGCTCGACCACGGACGCGGCCGGTGCGGAGCTGCGACAGGCGGAAAACCTGTTCGACGCCCCGGTCGCCGGGACCTGGACCCATCTCGCGGCGGTCTACGACGCGCAGGCGCACCGGCTGCGGCTGTACGTCAACGGCCAGCTGGCGGACGAGACGCACCACGCCGGTTCGTGGCACGCGAACGGCGCGCTGCTGATCGGCCGCGGCCAGGTCTCGAACGTGAGCTTCTCGCAGTACTTCACCGGTGGGGTCGACGACGTGCGGGCCTATGCCGGGGTCCTCTCCGACCAGGAGATCTTCGATCTCCACAACGCCGTCGCCAACCCCAACTGACGCGTCCGGGACAGGGGAGAGTCGTGCAGAGACAACGGTGGAACGGCAGGACGTCGGTGGCGGCCGCGCTGACCGCGGCGGTGATGGCGGCGGGCCTGCTGGTCGTGCCCACGCCGCCGGCCTCGGCCGCGCCGGCCTTCCGGGTACCCGACACCCAGCTGGAACGTTCGGTGCCGGGTACCGACTTCGTGCCGCGCGGCACGTCGGCCCGGACCGCCGCCGGGGTGGCGTCGGCACCGGCGGCGGTGGCCTGGCCGGCCGGGACCGCCGACACGGTGCTGTCGGCCGGCAGCCGGGCCCAGGCCGGTGACCTGCCGGTACGCGTCGGCGTGGCCGCGCCGCGGTCGCGGGGAACGGACGGCGTCGGTCGGGCGGCTGACCCGGCGCGGGTGCCGGGCCGGGCCCGGGTGCGGGTGCTGGACCGGGCGGCCACCGAGCGGGTCGGCGTCGCCGGGCTGCTCCTCACCGTCACCCCGGACCGGGCCGGTGACCTGTCGCTGGAGGTCGACTACTCGGCGTTCCGGTCGGCGTACGGCGGGGACTGGGCCGCCCGGCTGCGGCTGGTCCGGCTGCCCGACTGTGCGCTGACCACTCCGGACGAGACCGACTGCCGGACGGGTACGCCACTGGCCACCACCAACTCGGTCCGTGACGCGCGTCTGGCCGCCGACGTGTCGGCGGGGACCGGGGCGACGCTGCTGGCGGTGACCGCCGCCCCGGCCGGCAGCGCCGGCGACTACCGGGCGACGAAGTTGTCGGCGTCGTCGTCCTGGCAGGCCGGCGGCTCGGCCGGCGACTTCACCTGGTCGTACCCGCTGGAGGAGCCGCCCGCGTTCGGCGGGCCGACCCCCGACCTGGACCTGCAGTACTCCTCCGGCAGCGTCGACGGGCGTACCGCGTCGACCAACAACCAGTCGTCCTGGGTCGGCGAGGGCTGGGACCTCAGCGAGGGCTTCATCGAGCGGCGCTACAAGTCCTGCTCCGACGACGTCACCACCACCCCGAAGCCGTACGACCTCTGCTGGGAGACGGACAACGCGTTCCTGAACACCGGCGGCCGGACCGTCGAACTGGTCCGGGACGCCGCCTCCGGCACCTGGCGGCTACGTAACGACGACGGCTCCCGGGTCGAGCGGCTGACCGGGGCGAGCAACGGCGACAACGACGGCGAACACTGGCGGATCACCACCCGGGACGGCACCCGGTACCACTACGGGCTGCACCGGCTGCCCGGCTGGGCCAGCGGCAACGAGGTGACGAACTCGACGTGGACCGCGCCGGTCTTCGGCAATGACTCCGGCGAGCCCTGCCACGCGAGCAGCTTCGCCGCGTCGTACTGCACCCAGGCGTGGCGGTGGAACCTGGACTACGTCGTGGACCCCAACGGCAACGCGATGTCGTACTTCTACGAGACCGAGACGAACCACTACGGCCGGAACCGGACCGCGAGCGCCGGTACGTCGTACGTCCGCGCCGGTCACCTCAGGCGGATCGACTACGGGCAGCGGTCCGACACGATGTACTCCGCGTCCGCGCCGATGCGGGTGGTCTTCGGCACCGAGGAGCGCTGTGCCGCCGGGGCGACCTGCGGCACCGGTGCGATCACCAAGGACACCGCGAAGAACTGGCCGGACGTGCCGTACGACCAGGCGTGCGCCGCCGGCGCGACCTGCACGGACCTCTTCGCGCCGACGTTCTGGAGCCGCAGGCGGCTGGCCAGCGTGACGACCCGGGTGTTGGCCTCCGGCACCACCTACCGGGACGTGGACACCTGGACGCTCGGCTACCAGTTCCGGGACCCGGGCGACGGGACCTCGCCGGCGCTCTGGCTCGCCTCGGTCACCAACACCGGCAAGGTGGGCGGCAGCCTCGCCCTGCCGGCGGTGCGCTTCGAGGGGGTCCAGTTGGAGAACCGGGTGGATGCCGAGGAGGGCATCCCACCGATGTACAAGTGGCGGCTCAGCGACGTGTACGACGAGTCCGGCGGACACGTCCGGGTGAACTACTCGGCGAAGGACTGCACCCGTTCGGCGACCCCGACCCCGGACTCGAACACCCGACGCTGTTTCCCGCAGTACTGGGTGCCGGAGGGCGCCCTGGCGCCGAAGCTCGACTGGTTCCACAAGTACGTCGCGGTGCAGGTGCTCGAGGACGACCAGTCCGGGCTGGCCGGCATCGAGCAGACCGACTACGAGTACCTGGGCGGCGCGGCCTGGCACTACGACGACAACGAGCTGACCCCGGCGAAGTACCGGACCTGGAGCGAGTGGCGCGGTTTCGCCCGGGTCCGGACCACCCGGGGCGCCCCCGGCGGGGTGCGGTCGCAGCACGAGGAGCTGTACCTGCGCGGCATGGACGGCGACCGGCTGAGCAGCGGCACCCGCAGTGTCTCGGTCACCGACTCGGAGGGGGTCGCGGTGACCGACCACCCGGCGCTCGCCGGGTTCGTCCGGGAGGAGATCACCTACGACGGCGTCGGCGGCGCCGTCGTGGACGGCGAGATCCGTGACGGCTGGGTGTCGGCGGCGACCGCGACCCGGGGTTCCACCCGGGCGTACCTGACCGGGGTGTCCCGGGAGCGGAGCCGGCTCGCGCTGGCCGCCGGCGGCTGGCGGCGTACCGAGACCCGGACCGGCTTCGACTCGTACGGTCTGCCGAGCCAGGTCGACGACCTGGGTGACCTGTCGACCACGACGGACGACGAGTGTCTGCGGACGACGTACGCCCGCGACACCGGCGCCTGGATGATCGAGTTCGTGGCCCGGCAGGAGCGGGTCGGGGTGGCCTGCGGTACCACCCCGTCCCGCCCCGGCGACGTCATCTCCGACCTGCGGACCTTCTACGACGGCTCGACGACCTTCGGCGCCGCGCCGACCCGGGGTGACGTGACGCTGACCCAGGAGCTGTCCGGCTACCCCAACGGCAGCCCGGTCTACGTCCAGGCGACCCGGGCCCGGTACGACAGCTACGGCCGGACCGTCGAGGCGTACGACGCGCTGGACCGGAAGACGACGACGGCGTTCACCCCGGCCAGCGGCGGCCCGACCACCGGCACCGTCGTCACGGACGCGCTCGGCCACACGGTCACCACGACCCTGGAGCCGGCGTGGGGCCAGGAGACGGCGATCGTCGATCCGAACGGCCGCCGGGTCGACCAGACGTACGACCCGCTCGGTCGGGCCACCGCGATCTGGTTCGCCGACCGGTCGAAGGCGGACGGGGCGTCGCCGAACCAGAAGTACTCCTACCTGGTCCGGACCGACGCGCCGAACGTCGTCACCACCCAGACCCTCCGCGACGACGGCGGCTACGAGTCGACGTACGAGTTCTACGACGGCCAGTTGCGGGAGCGTCAGACGCAGGCGCCGGCACCCGACGGCGGCCGGACCGTCACCGACACCTACCACGACTCGCGGGGCCTGGTGTCGAAGGAGAACGGCGCCTACTGGAACGAGGGTGCCGCCGGGACGACGCTGCTGGTGGTCGCCGACAACACCGTCCCCGCCCAGACCCGGTACGTCCACGACGGCGTCGACCGGGAGACCGTCGAGATCCTGGTCTCGTACGGCACCGAGAAGTGGCGTACCACCAGCTCCTACGGCGGGGACCGGACGCACGTCACCCCGCCGGCCGGGGGTACCGCCACGACCACGGTCTTCGACGCCGAGGGGCGGACCACCGAGCTGCGGCAGTACACCGGGCCGACACCGTCCGGAAGCTACGACGCGACGACCTACACGTACGCCCGGGACGGTCAGCTCGCCTCGGTCACGGATGCGATGGGCAACGTCTGGCGGTATGGCTACGACCTGCGAGGCCGCAAGATCGAGGAGCGGGACCCGGACAGGGGGACCATCCGCTACAGCTACGACGACGCCGACCAGCTGCTCACCACCACCGACGCCCGGGGCGTGACCCTGGCGTACGGCTACGACCAGCTCGGCCGCAAGACCGCCCTGTACGAGGGGTCGACGTCCGGGCCGAAGCGGGCCGAGTGGACGTACGACCGGCTGGTCAGCGGGGTGCCGGTGAAGGGACAGCTGGCCAGCTCGACCCGGTACGTGAACGGCAACGCCTACGTCGTCTCGGTCAACGGCTACGACACCCGGTACCGGTCGCTCGGCACCACCGTGACGATCCCGGCGGCGGAGGGGGCGTTGGCCGGCAGCTACCGGTTGGACAGCGGTTACACCGACACCGGGCTGGACCTGGCGGTCGGCTATCCGGCGGTCGGTGGGCTCGCCGCGGAGACGCTGCGCTACGGCTACGACGCGCACGGCCGGCTGCAGTCCGCCCAGTCGGGGCTCGGTACCCAGCTCGTCGCGGCCAGCTACACCCCGTACGACGAGGTGTCGCAGTACACCCTGCAGGCGGCGGCCGGGAAGCAGCTGGTCCAGACGTTCTTCTACGACGACACGACCCGGCAGCTCAGCCGGGCCCTGGTCGACCGGAGTGTGTCGCCGACCCGGCTGGCCGACGTCAACTACACGTACGACCCGGCCGGCAACGTCACCCGGATCTCGGACCGGCCGACCGCCGGCACCACCGACACCCAGTGTTTCCGGTACGACCACCTGCGTCGGCTGCGCGAGGCGTGGACGGCGACCGACGACTGTGCCGCCGCACCGACGCCGGCGGTGCTCGGCGGTCCGGCCCCGTACTGGCAGTCGTGGGAGTACGACAAGACCGGCAACCGGTTGACCGAGACCAACCGCAGCACCACCACCGGGGCCGGGGTGACCAGCCGGTCGACGTACCCGGCTGCCGGCGGGGCCCAGCCGCACGCGCTCGCCACGGTCACCACCGGGGACCGCACCGACCGGTTCGGCTACGACGCCACCGGTAACACCACCGGCCGGACGGTCGGCGGGTCTTCCCAGGTCCTGACCTGGGACGCCGAGGGTGATCTGAGCCGGGTCACCGAGGGCGCCAAGGTCACCGAGTTCCTGTACGACGCCGACGGTGACCGGCTGATCCGCCGCGATCCCACCTCGGTGACCCTCTACCTGCCGAACACCGAGGTGAAGCTGACCCGGTCGACCGGTGCCGTCTCGGCGGCCCGCTTCTACGACCTCGGCGAGGTGACCGCGGTCCGGACCAGCACCTCCGGGCTCGCCTTCGAGGTGGCCGACCGGCACAACACCGCGCAGCTCTCGGTCGACGCCGCCGACCTGGCCGTCACCCAGCGTCGCTACCTGCCGTTCGGGGAGCTGCGTGGCGCCGGATCGGGTGGCTGGCCCACCGACCGGGGATACGTCGGCGGCACCGTCGACGCGTCCACCGGGCTGACCCATCTCGGCGCCCGGGAGTACGACCCGGAGCTCGGCCGGTTCCTCTCGGTCGACCCGCTGATCGACCCGGAACAGCCCCAGCAGATGAACGGGTACGCCTACAGCGACAACACGCCGGTGACGATGAGTGACCCGGACGGCCAGTGGCGGATCCTGCCGGGCGGGCACTACTGCGACGGCTGCGGCGGCTACAACAACCCGCCACCGAAGAAGGGGCAGAAGGCCAAGAAGAAGACCAAAAAGAAGGCGACCCCCCGGAAGAGCCCGGCCCGGAGCTATTACTGCGACAGCTGTCACTACAGCAAGCCGAAGCCGAAGGTCTACCCGGGTGACCTGCGCCAGCACGACCAGGCGATCGCCGCGGAGGCCCGCCGGCTCGCCCGGGAGTACGCCGCGAAACAAGCCCGGAAGGAGCGGGAGAAGAAGGCGCGGGAGGCGGCGGAGAAGCGGAAGAAGAGCAGCAGCTGCAAGTTGACCAGTTTTTGGAGCAGCGCCTGCCGCAAGGCCGCCGGGCGGGCCGTCAAGTCGGTCGGTCGCGGCGCGGCCAAGGTCGGCAAGTGGGCCTGGAAGAACCGGTCGACGATCCTCGCGGTCTGCTCGGCCGTTGCCGTGGTGGTCTGTGGGATCGGCGCGGCGATCAGTTCCGGCTACGATGCCTACAAGGATTTCAAGAGCGGCAACTACCGGTCCGGGGCGCTCAACGCACTCTCCGGCCTCTCCGGCGGTCTGGGCGCGGGCTTCGCGGCCGGGTCGAAACTGGCGGCCCGGGGCGCGAAACTGGTGAACAAGATCCCCACTCCGAACCTCTGGACGAAGCGGGGCTACCGGGTCAGCTCCTCGATAGCCCGTGGACTGGGCCGTTCCGAGGCGGCGCTGCGGCGCGGCACCGTCGGCGGCAACTTCAAGTCCAACATGTGGGGCACGGCGAGCTTCGGGTTCGGGGTGTCGAACACCGCCTGGAACATGTGGTGAGCCGGACCGGCGAGGGCCGGCACCGACACACCGACCTGGTGGGCTGACCACCGTGGCCGCCGCCGGAGGACCGGCGGCGGCCACCGTCGTCCGGCGGCGCGGGGCCGGGAGCTGAGAGGACCCTGAGGCGGGTTGGCGAGGGGCCGGGCGGGCCCCGGACGATGGGGGCGGCGTCACCCTGGCGGGTGCTGGACGCGTCCGCCCCCGCAGCGGGGACGAGATGTGCGTCAGGCACACTGCTGGTGCCGCGCAGCCTCGAAGCCCGCGTGAGCGTCACCTCGCGCTACTCATGCACAGGAGTGAGCCGCCGCATGTCGTTGCTCGCCAGACTCAGTCTCGCCAACCGGGGGCTCGTCGCCCTCGTCGCGATAGTGATCACCGGGTTCGGGGCGTTCGCCGTACCTTCGCTGAAGCAGCAGTTGCTGCCCTCGCTGGAGTTCCCGGCCGCGTTCATCGTCGCGCCGTTCCCGGGTGCCGGGCCGGAGGTGGTGGAGGCGCAGGTCGCCGAGCCGATCGAGAACAGCATCCAGGGCATCGCCGGACTGTCCAAGGTCACCTCGACGTCCCGGGAGGGCAGCGCGACGCTGCAGGTCGAGTTCGAGTTCGGCACCGACCTCGACGACGCGGTCAACAAGCTGCAGACCTCGATCAACCGGATCGGGGCGCAGCTGCCGGCCACCGTGGAGCCGCAGGTCCTCGCCGGCAGCACCGCGGACATTCCGGCGGTGGTGCTGGCCGCGGCCGGTGCCGGTGACCCGCAGGCCCTCGCGGACCGGCTCGCCGAGACCGTCGTACCGGAACTGGAGGCGATCGAGGGGGTCCGCACGGTCGAGGTGACCGGGGCGCGGGACCAGCAGGTGGTGATCACCCCCGACCCGGCGAAGTTCGCCGCAGCCGGGGTCGCGCCGACCGCGATCGGTACGGCGCTGCAGGCCAACGGCGTGACCATCCCGGCCGGCGCGGTCACCGAGAACAACCAGACCCGGACGGTGCAGGTTGGCGGCCGGATCGCTTCGGTCGAGGAGCTGGCGGACATCTACCTGCCGCCGTCCGGGCCGGGCAAGGCGCCGGTACGGCTCGGCGACGTCGCCACCGTGCAGCAGCAGCCGGCCGCACCCACCTCGCTGACCCGTACCGACGGTGTGGACAGCCTCGGCATCATGGTCACCGCGACCCCGGACGGCAACGCGGTGCGGATCTCGCACGAGATCCAGGACCGGCTCGACGACCTCACCGCCGCCTCCGGTGCGACCCTCACCGTGGTCTTCGACCAGGCGCCGTTCGTCGAGAAGTCGATCGAGAGCCTCACCACCGAGGGCCTGCTCGGCCTGGTCATGGCGGTGCTGGTGATCCTGGTCTTCCTGCTCTCCGTCCGGTCCACCCTGGTCACCGCGGTCTCCATCCCGCTGTCGGTGCTGGTGGCGCTGCTGGCGCTCTGGATCGGCGACTACTCGCTGAACCTGCTCACCCTCGGCGCGCTCACCATCGCGGTCGGCCGGGTCGTCGACGACTCGATCGTCGTACTGGAGAACATCAAACGACATCTCGGGTACGGCGAGGACAAACGTGCCGCGATCCTGACCGGTGTCCGGGAGGTGGCCGGCGCGGTCACCGCCTCCACCCTCACCACGGTCGCGGTCTTCACCCCGATCGTGCTGGTCGGCGGCTTCGTCGGGCAGCTCTTCGCACCGTTCGCGATCACCGTGACGGTGGCGCTGCTCGCCTCGCTGCTGGTCTCGCTGACCATCATCCCGGTGCTGGCGTACTGGTTCCTCCGGCCCGCGAACGGCGGTGCGGACGCCGAGGAGATCCGTCGGGAGGCGGAGGAGAAGGAGCTGCGCAGCCCGCTGCAGCGGGCGTACCTGCCGGTGATCGACTTCGCCACCCACCGGCGTTGGCTCACCGTCGGTATCGGTCTGGTGGTCCTCTTCGGCACCTTCGGTCTCGCCACCCGGCTGGAGACCAACTTCATCGACAGCTCCGGACAGGACACCCTGAGCATCAACCAGGAGCTGCCGGTCGGCTCCAGCCTGGCCGCCACCGACGCGGCCGCCCGCCAGGTCGAGGGGGTGCTGTCCCGGACCGACGGTGTCAGGTCGTACCAGGTCACCGCCGGTGGCGGCGGTGGACCGTTCGGCGGCGGAGGCGCCGCCAACACCGCCAGCTTCTCGGTCGCGCTGGACGAGGGGACCGACGCCGAGCGGGTCGAGAAGGCGCTGCGGACGGAGTTCGACAAGCTGACCGGCGTCGGCGACCTCCGCTTCGGCGGGGCCGGCGGACCGGGCGGCGGCTCGACCAACCAGATCCAGGTGATCGTCCGGGCGCCGGACGCCGACGTGCTGGCCCGGGCGAGCGAGCAGGTCCGGCAGCTGATGGCGGACGTGCCCCGGGTGACCGACGTGCAGAGCAGCCTGGCGGAGAGCGCACCCCGGATCGACGTCACCGTCGACCGGGCCGCCGCCGCCCGGGTCGGGCTCACCGAGGCCGCCGTCGGGCAGCTGGTCGCCCAGCAGTTCCGGGGCACCCCGCTCGGCCAGGTCAACCTCGGCGGCGAGCCGCGGGACGTGGTGCTGCGCGGTGGGCTGCCGCCGGCCGGGATCGAGGCGCTGCGGGCGCTGCCGATCGGGCCGGGCGGTGCGGTCAGGCTCGACGACATCGCCGACGTGGCCGAGGTGCAGGGGCCGCTGGCGGTCACCCGGATCGACGGCGAGCGCAGCGTCACGGTGAGCGGCACCGCCGCCGGGTCGAACCTGGGCGCGATCACCGCCGACCTGCGGGAGCGGCTCGACGGGCTCGACGTGCCGGGGGCGACGTTCACCATCGGCGGCGTCAGCGCGGAACAGCAGGAGGCGTTCGCCGACCTGGCACTGGCCGTACTCGCCGCGATCGCGATCGTCTTCGTGATCATGGTGGCGACCTTCCGCAGCCTGATCCAGCCGCTGATCCTGCTGGTCTCGGTCCCGTTCGCGGCCACCGGTGCGGTCGGTCTGCTGCTGGCCACCGGTACGCCGCTCGGCGTACCGGCGCTGATCGGGATCCTGATGCTGGTCGGCATCGTGGTGACCAACGCGATCGTGCTGCTCGACCTGGTCAACCAGTACCGCGAGCAGGGGATGGGGATCGTCGAGGCGGTGGTCGAGGGCGGCCGACGGCGGCTGCGGCCGATCCTGATGACCGCGATCGCGACCATCTTCGCGCTGCTGCCGATGGCGCTCGGCCTGACCGGCGAGGGCGGCTTCATCTCCCGGCCGCTGGCCATCGTGGTGATCGGCGGGCTGGTCAGCTCGACGCTGCTCACCCTGGTGCTGGTGCCGACCCTCTACACGATGGTGGAGAACACCAAGGAGCGGTTCCGGCGGCGGCGGGCCGGCAGGGCCGGCCAGGACGTCGCCGTCGACCCGGAGACGCCGACCGGCGGTACCGGGTCGGCCGGCGGGCCGGTGCCTGCCGGCGCGGGTGCGGCCGGTTCCGGTGCGGGGCCGGCGGCCGCCGGCACGACCGTGGCCGCCCCGGCGTCGGCAGCGGTCGCTGGCCGGCCCGCGCCGTCCGGTGCGCTGATCGACGGCACCGACCAGTTCGAGGTGCTGCGGCTGCCGAAGAGCCGCCGCTCGCCGCTGCCCCCGCCCGGCGAGAACTGACCGTCGGGGATCGGTCGCCGATCCCGCGGCTCCGCGCCGCACACCGGCCCCGGGCCGGACCGAATCCGGTCCGGCCCGGGGCCGTCTGCGGGCACCCGGGGGGCCTGCTGCTGGCGCAGGGCCTGCTGCTGGCGCAGGGCGGGCGCTGCCGGTCGACCCCGTACGCCGGCCGGTAAGGTTCGCGTACGTGTCGTCACCCCTTTCGGTCCTTACCGGTAATCGGGACTTCCGTCGCCTCTTCGCCGCCGAACTGGTGGTCTTCGGGGCGGACTGGTTCGTCATGGTGCCGCTGCTGGTGCTGCTGCCGAAGCTGACCGGCAGCGGGGTCTGGGGCGCCCTGGTGCTCGCCGTCGACACCGGGGTCCTCGCCCTGCTGCTGCCGTACGCCGGAACGGTGGCCGACCGGGTCGACCGCAAGAAGATCATGATCGTGGCGAACCTGACCGCGCTGGCGGCGGTCCTGCTCCTGTTCGGTGTCCGCAGCGCCGCCACCGCCTGGCTGGCACTGCTGGCGATCGGGGCGGTCGCGGTCGCCAAGGCGTTCTACTCGCCGGCCGCGCAGGCGGCCCTGCCGAACGTGGTCGACCCGGTCGACCTCGCGCCGGCGAACGCGGTCGCCGGTTCGGCCTGGGGCACCATGACCGTGGTCGGCGCCTCGCTCGGCGGGGTGCTGACCGCCGCCGTCGGCCCGTACGCCTGCTTCTGGGTGGCGGCGGTCGGCCTGGCGGTGGCCGCCGGCCTGGCCTGGCTGATCCGCCGGCCCCTGCAGGCCCCGCGCGACCACACCGCACCGGTCCCGCGGCCCTGGGCGGCGATCCGGGAGGCGCTCGCCTACATCGGCGCCCGTCCCCGGGTGCTGGCGCTGGTCACGGTCAAGAGCGCGGTGGGGCTCGGCAACGGCGTACTGACCGTCTTCCCGCTGATGGCCGCCCTGTACGGGGTCGGGGCGATCGGTACCGGGCTGCTCTTCGCGGTACGCGGCGCCGGCGCCCTGGTCGGTCCGCTGCTGATGCGCCGCGTCCTGGGCCACCGCTCCTGGCTGCTCACCGGCCTCGCCGTCTCGATGTCCGCGTACGGCATCGCGTACCTCGGGGTGTCGCTGGTCCGGTGGTTCCCGCTCGTGCTGCTGCTGGTCTTCGTCGCCCACTTCGGTGGCGGCGCCAACTGGGTGATGTCGAACTTCGCCCTGCAGGGCGAGGTGCCGGACCGGTTGCGGGGCCGGGTCTTCGCCACCGACATGATGCTCGCCACCCTCGCCATCTCGGTGAGTCAACTGGCGGTGGCCGCGGTGGTGGACCACGTCGACGAGCGGGTGGTGATCGCCGGCTGCGGCCTCGTCACCGTGGTCTACGCGGCCGGCTGGTGGGTGGCGACCCGCCGCCTCGACCGGTCCTGAGACGAGGCGAATCCCTCTTGAACCGGGTTGCGGACGCTCGCTATCGTAGTGATATCACTTTAATAGCGAGGAGATGTCATGGAGCGATCCGCCTTCCGGCTCTCGGGCTTCGCCGCCATCGGGGCGCTGCTGATCCTGACCGCCGTCGCCCTGGCGGTGACCGTCCCGGTCCTGGCCAACTCGGGGCCGGCGCCCTGGATGCTCGCCGTGGTCATCGGCTACGGCCTGGTGGTGCTGCTCGCCGCCACCGGATTCATCGTGGTCAACCCGAACGAGGCCCAGGTGGTGCAGTTCTTCGGCCGTTACGTCGGCAGCGTCCGGCAGCCCGGCCTGCACTGGACCTGGCCGCTGACCGACCGTAAGAAGGTCACCCTGCGGGTCCGTAACTTCGAGACCGACCGGCTCAAGGTCTCCGACGCCGACGGCAACCCGGTGGAGATCGCGGCCGTTGTCGTGTGGCAGGTGGTCGACACCGCCAAGGCCGCGTTCGCGGTGGACAACCACGTCGAGTACGTCGCCGTGCAGTCCGAGGCCGCCGTCCGGCACCTCGCCACCAGCTACCCGTACGACGCGCACGACTCGGCCCGGGCGAGTCTGCGGGACAGCACGGTGGTCAGCGACGAGTTGACCCACGAGCTGCGGGAACGGGTCGAGTTGGCCGGCGTCGAGGTGCTCGAGTCGCGGACCACCCACCTGGCGTACGCGCCGGAGATCGCCCAGGCGATGCTGGCCCGTCAGCAGGCGAACGCCATCGTGTCGGCCCGGTTCAAGATCGTGGAGGGGGCGGTGGGCATGGTCTCCAACGCCCTGGAGCGGCTGCGCGAGGAGCACGTGGTGGAGTTGGATGAGGAGCGGAAGGCGCAGATGGTGTCCAACCTGCTGGTCGTACTCTGCGGTGACCGGGCCGCCCAGCCGGTGGTGAACGCCGGATCCCTCTACAGCTAGGACCTTCCTCTCTCATGGCCGAGCGTAAGAAGCTCCTGCTGCGGCTCGACCCACAGGTCCACGACGCGATCGCGAGATGGGCCGCGGACGACCTCCGTAGTGTCAACGCCCAGATCGAGTACGCGCTGCGCCTGGCGCTCCGGACGGCCGGCCGCACACTGCGGCCGGCCCGTGGCGACGACGAACCGGCGACGGCGGCGCCGGCCGACCCGACCGACGCGAAGGCACCGGACGGCGGTGCCGGTCCGGCGGCCGGGTCGGCGGAATCCGGGTAGCCGACGTCCCAGGGCGCGGACACCGCGACGGCGCCGGACCGGCCGCCGCCTAGCATGAACCGGTGCGCCCGTCCTTCCTCTCCGAGCCGGTCCGGGTCCGGGTGCCCGCGACCAGCGCCAACCTTGGCCCGGGTTTCGACACTCTCGGCCTGGCCCTGGCGCTGTACGACGACGTCAGCGCCCGGGTCGCCCCGGCCGGTTGTCACGTCGACGTCACCGGCCAGGGCGCCGGTGAGCTGCCGACCGACGACGGACATCTCGTGGTACGCGCCATGCGGGTGACCTTCGACGTGCTCGGCGGCCAGCCGACCGGTCTGGCGGTGGAGTGTGTCAACCGGATCCCGCAGGCCCGTGGCCTCGGCTCCTCCTCGGCGGCGATCGTCGCCGGGGTGACGCTGGCCCGGGCGCTTGTCGTCGACGGTGACCAACTGCTCGACGACGCGGCCGTGCTCCGGCTGGCCGCCGACCTGGAGGGGCACCCGGACAACGTCGCGCCGTGCCTGCTGGGCGGCTTCACCATCGCCTGGACGGAAGAACCGCAGGGCCTGGCCGGCGCCGATGCCGGGGACCGGGACGCCGGTGCCGGTGGCGGGGCCGGGGCGTGCCGGCTCGAGGTCGCGCCCGAGGTGCGGCCGACCGTGCTGGTGCCGGACGAACGCGGGCTGACCTCGGAGGCCCGGGCCGCCCTGCCGGCGGTGGTGCCGCACGCCGACGCGGCCCGCAACGCCGGCCGGGCGGCGCTGCTGGTGCACGCGTTGACCGCGGCGCCGGAACTGCTCTTCACCGCCACCGAGGACCGGCTGCACCAGGACTACCGGGCGCCGGGAATGCCGGCGACGGCCGCCGTGTTGGCCGGGTTGCGTGCGGCCGGTGTGGCGGCTGTGGTCAGTGGGGCGGGACCGACGATCCTCGCCCTGACCAGCATTCCCGACGAGCACCTGCCGGGAATGGGATGGGCCGCGCAAAGGTTGGCGGTAGACGTAGCCGGGGCCCGGGTCGATAGGGGTAGACTGGGACACGCCGAGCGGGACCCTGTTGCCGCAGGTCGGAAGAGTTGATTACGCTCTAGACCTAGCACAGCCGCGAAGCAATGCGACTCCTGCGGGTCGGTGCACCCCCGAAGCTTTCGGCGGTCAGCCCGTCTCACCCCTGCCTAGGTTCACGCCGCACCGCAGTTTCCACAGGTCGCCGCAGGCGGCGAGACCTGCCCACCGATGTTGGTGGGTCGGAAATCTACCGGCTGCTGTGTTACAGACTCCCGCGACGCGTCAGGCGAGGCGGGTGCACCGAGGCCGCCCGGCCCCGTTATTCCGGGCCAAGGGCAGCCCCGGCCTTATCGAGGGAAGGACTCCATTGAGCGACACCACCGACGTGACGTCGGATGTTTCCAACGTCGCTGGCGAAGCCACCGCAGGTTCCACCCGCCGTCGGCGGACCGGGACCGGGCTGTCGGCAATGCTGCTGCCCGAGTTGCAGAGCCTGGCCGCGTCGCTCGGCATCTCCGGTACGGCCCGGATGCGCAAGGGCGAGCTGATCAGCGCGATCTCGGAGCGGCAGTCCGGCGGAGCCACTGCCAGCACCGGTGGAGCGCCCCGCCCCCGGGCCGAGGTGGCGGCCGCGGCCGCGCCGACCCGGGACGAGGTACGCGCCGAGGTGCGCGACAGTGGTGAGCGGCGGTCCGCCGAGCAGGTGCCGGCGACGGCCGCCGAGCAGGCGCCGGCCGCCACCGAGGGACGTACCCGGACGTCCCGCCGGTCGCGTGCGGCCGCGACGGCCGCCACCGCCGTGGAGACCGAGGCGACGCCGACGGAGCGCACCGAGCGCGGTGAGCGGGCGGAGCGCACCGAGCGCGGTGAGCGGGCGGACCGTACCGACGGCGGCGAGCGCGGTGAGCGGGCGGACCGTGCCGAGGGTGCCGAGCGCACCGACCGGGGCGAGCGCGGCGAGTCCCGCAACGGCCGGGACCGCAACGACCGGGGCGACCGGGGCGAGCGCGCCGAGTCGCGCAACGACCGCAACGACCGTGACCGTGGTCAGCGTTCGGCGGATCGGGACGACAACGACGACGACGACGCCGGTGGCCGGCGCAGCCGGCGCAGCCGTTTCCGGGACCGGCGGCGTGGCCGCGGGGACCGCGCCGAGGGCAACGAGGGCGGCGGCAGCGGTGGTGGCGGCCGGGAGCCGCAGGTCAACGAGGACGACGTGCTCGTCCCGGTGGCCGGCATCATCGACGTGCTGGACAACTACGCCTTCGTCCGGACCACCGGTTACCTCTCCGGTCCGAACGACGTCTACGTTTCGATGTCCCAGGTCAAGAAGTACGGCCTGCGGCGTGGTGACGCGGTCACCGGCGCGGTGCGGGCGGCCCGGGACGGCGAGCAGCGGCGGGACAAGTACAACCCGCTGGTCCGACTGGACACCATCAACGGGATGGACCCGGACGAGGCGAAGCGGCGTCCCGAGTTCTACAAGCTGACCCCGCTCTACCCGCAGGAGCGGCTGCGGTTGGAGACCGAGCCGCACATCCTCACCACCCGGGTCATCGACCTGGTCACGCCGATCGGCAAGGGTCAGCGGGCGCTGATCATGTCGCCGCCGAAGGCCGGTAAGACCATGGTGTTGCAGGCGATCGCCAACGCGATCACCCACAACAACCCGGAGTGCCACCTGATGGTCGTGCTCGTCGACGAGCGGCCCGAAGAGGTCACCGACATGCAGCGCTCGGTCAAGGGCGAGGTTGTCGCGGCCACGTTCGACCGTCCGCCGCAGGACCACACCACGGTCGCGGAGCTGGCCATCGAGCGGGCCAAGCGCCTGGTCGAGCTGGGCCACGACGTGGTCGTGCTGCTCGACTCGGTGACCCGGCTCGGTCGGTCGTACAACCTGGCCGCGCCGGCCAGTGGCCGGATCATGTCCGGTGGTATCGACTCGACCGCGCTCTACCCGCCGAAGCGGTTCCTCGGCGCGGCCCGGAACATCGAGAACGGCGGCTCGCTGACCATCATCGCCACCGCCCTGGTGGAGACCGGTTCGGTGATGGACACGGTCATCTTCGAGGAGTTCAAGGGCACCGGTAACGCGGAGCTGAAGCTGGACCGGAAGATCGCCGACAAGCGGGTCTTCCCGGCGATCGACATCCACACCTCGGGTACGCGTAAGGAGGAGATCCTGCTCGCGGCCGAGGAACTGGCGATCACGCACAAGCTGCGCAAGGTGCTCCACTCGCTCGACTCGCAGGCGGCGCTGGACCTGCTGCTGGACCGGCTCAAGAAGAGCCGGACCAACATCGAGTTCCTGATGCAGATCGCGAAGTCCACCCCGGGCGAGTAGCCCGGAGGCGTTTCGACGGTTCGCCACGTCGTGGGGCCCGGCCGGATCATCCGGCCGGGCCCCACGTGTCTGTCCGGGCTGGTTGGTGTCAGCGGAGCAGCAGGTCGACCACGCCGGCGTCGCTCTCGTCGCCGTGTCCGTCGGCGAGTCGGCGCGCCATCAGCCCGGCGTACGGGGTCAGCAGTTCGGTGCTGACCCCCTGCTCCTGCGCGGTACGCAGCAGGGTGGCGTTGGCCGTGACCATCATGGCGAGGTTGGACGTCACCCCCATGGTGTAGTCACCGCTGGCCAGTTGGGCCGCGGTCAGGTGCACGGCGCCGGCCATCGCGGCGAGCCAGTCGGCGAGCAGCGGGGCGAGGTCCTTCGGCGGGATCTCCTCCCGCCGGATCAGTGCGAAGGCGTGCGCGGCTCCGGAGAACATACCGGTCATCGCGCTCAGCAGGGCCACGTCGTACAGGGCGGCGAAGCCGGGATCCGTGCCGACGTACCGGGTGCCGGTCGGTACCGCCAGGGTGTGCCGGTACGCCTCGAAGACGTCGGTCGATCCGCTGTACAGGACGTAGCCGCCGGACTCCGGTACGCTGATCATCGGCGGCACCGCCATGATTCCGCCGTCGAGGAACCGGCCGCCCCGGTCGCCGATCCAGTCCGCGAGAGCGCGGGCCTGGCCGGGAGTGCTGGTGGTGAGGTTCACCACGTCCCGGCCGGTCAGGTCGACGTCGGACAGGGCCTGCCGGACCGAGTTGTCGTCGAGCAGGCAGACGACCACGAGGCGGTTCGCGGCCACCGCCTCGGCGGCGGTACCGGCGACTGTCGCCCCCTCGGCGGCGAGGGCCTCGGCCCGGGCGGGGGTGCGGTTCCAGACGGTCAACGGGTGCCCGGCGGCGAGCCAGGCGCGGGCGAGTGCGGTTCCCATGGCGCCGAGGCCGAGCAGGGTGAACGGGTGCTGGGCAGAAGGGTCAGAAGTGTGCTGTTCCACGCCCTGAAGACTCCCCGGAATCCTTGAACCGCTCAAGTACGCACTCTGAAGTGCGTGGTTACCCTGGGGTGCGTGAGCAGCCAGAAGAGGGTGGCCGTGGCGACGGTACGGAGGCCGGGTGGGCCGGGGGAGTACGTCTGCGGGATCGACGCGGCGATGGCGGTGGTCGGCGGGAAGTGGAAGGTGCTGATCCTCTGGGCGCTCGGCGAGCAGGCGTGCCGGTTCGGTGAGCTGCGCCGGCTGGTGCCCGGGGTCACCGAGAAGGTGCTCGCCTCCCACCTGCGGGAGCTGGAGGCGGACGGCATCGTGCACCGCGAGGTGTACGACGAGGTGCCGCCCCGGGTCGAGTACTCGCTGACCCCGCTCGGTGTCTCGCTGAACGGGGCGCTGGGGCCGCTCGGCGACTGGGGGCGGGCGCACGTGCTGGGGCGGAGCCCGGACACCGGCGGACACCGATGAAGTTTTCCTTCAATTCTGCTGGCGGATATTGAAAATTCTGTGCGTCGTCGGGTTGACTACCGGACATGGTGAACCGCCGTCGATCCGCCGCCCTCGCCGGCCTGCTCCTGCTGCCATCGTCACTCGGCCTCGTCGCCCCGCGGCCGGCCGCCGCCGCTCCGATGTGGACGGCCACGGCCGTCGCCGCGCCGGCCCAACCCGGCACCGCCGCCCCGGCGGTGTCGCAGCTCACCGGCCCGGCCGTCGACGCGGGGATCACCACCGACACCCGGACCCGGCCGGTTGCGCCCGGGCTCCAGCTGACGTCGTACGACCGGATCGAGCCGAACGGGTGGATCCGGGCCGACGCGCTCACCGCCGACCTGGCCGGCGGGGTCACCGTCGACTACGTCAACTCCGGCGCGGTCACCCGGACCGAACCACTGCGCGGCCCGGTCGACCGGGCCGGCGCGGTCGCCGCGGTCAACGGCGACTTCTTCGACATCAACAACTCCGGCGCCGCCCAGGGCATCGGCATCCAGGGCGAAAAGCTCGTCCAGTCACCGGTCTCCGGCCACCACGAGGCGGTTGCGGTCACCGCCGACGGCGTCGGCCGGGTCGTCCAGGTCCACTTCGACGGCACCGCGACCCTGCCGACCGGACCGGTCACCCTCACCCAGTTCAACAACCTGGTCGCGGCCGACGGTATCGGCGTCTTCACCGCACTCTGGGGGTCGTACCCGCGCGACCGGGCGGTGGCGGGCGCGACCCGGGTCACCGAGGTCACCCTCACCGGCGGGCGGGTCGAGGCGGTGACCGGTGCCGCCGGCAGCGGACCGGTTCCCGCCGGCAGCACCGTCCTGCTCGGCCGGGACGCCGGCGCCGACGCCCTCGCCACCCTCCGCCCCGGCGACCCGGTCGACCTGCGGTACGCGCCGAAGACCTCCGACGGCAGCACCCCGTACGCCGCGATCGGCGGCAACCGGGTCCTGGTCCGCGACGGTGTGCCGCAGGAAATCGGTGACGTCAACCCGGAGCCCCGTACCGCGGTCGGCTTCTCCGCCGACGGCCGGACGATGTATCTGGTCACAGTGGACGGACGACAGGCCGACAGCCGGGGCGTGACCCTCACCGAACTCGGCCGGATGATGGCCGACCTCGGCGCCCACCACGCGCTCAACCTCGACGGTGGCGGCTCGTCCACCCTGCTCGCCCGGGAACCCGGCCAGTCGACGGTACGCGTCGAGAACAGCCCGTCGGACGGGACCGAGCGGGCCGTACCGAACGGGTTGGCGCTGTACGCCCCGGCCGGCAGCGGGCGGCTGCGGGCGTACTGGGTGAAAACCGTGCTGGACCCGGCGGCCGCACCCGGGACCGGGCCGGTCCCCGGCGGCCGTCCGGACCGGGTCTTCCCCGGACTGACCCGGCGGCTCACCGCGGCCGGCTACGACGAGACGTACGGGCCGGCGGCCGGAAAACCGACCTGGCGGACCAGCCCGGCGAGCCACGGCACCGTCGACCGCGACGGCCTCTTCCGGGCCGGCCGGCCCGGCCAGGTCACCGTCACCGCCGCCCGGGGCAGGGCCACCGGTGACCTCGACCTGACCGTGCTCGGGCCGCTGGACCGGATCGACGCCACCGCCGAGAAACTCGGCCTGGCCGGCGCCGACGCCACCGGCACCGTCGGCGTCGTCGGCTACGACGCCGAGGGGCGGAGCGCACCGGTCGAACCCGCCGACCTCCGGCTGGAGTACGACCCCGACCTGTTCGAGATCACTCCGACCCCGGGCGGACAGCTGTCGGTGCGGGCCAAGGTGGACAGCGGCGCCGGGCTGGTCACCGCCCGGGTCGGCGATGCCAGCACGGTGCTGCCGGTCACCGTCGGGCTCACCGACGTACCGGTGGCGATGTTCGACGACGCGGCGAGCTGGCGGTTCAGCGCCGCCCGGGCCACCGGCTCGGCCACCCCGGCGCCGGGCCACACCGGGACCGGCCTGAAACTGGCGTACGACTTCGGCCAGTCGACCGGCACCCGGGCCGCGTACGCCGACCCGCCGGCCTGGATCGAGGTGCCCGGCCAGCCGCAGGCGTTCGGGATGTGGATCCACAGCTCCGGCCACGGCGAGTGGCCGAGCCTGCACCTGCACGACGCACTCGACCAGCAGCACGTGCTCCGCGGCCCGTACCTCGACTGGACCGGCTGGCGGTACGTCGAACTGACGGTGCCGGCCGGCGTGGTGTACCCGGTCCGGATCCGTCGGTTCTACGTCGCGGAGACCGACGCGGCGACGGCGTACACCGGCGAGACGGTGATCGACGACATCGTGGCCCGGGTGCCGGTGGAGATCGACCCGCCGGTCGAGCCGCCCCGCACCGACCGGGTGGTGGTCACCGACGGCACCGTCGACCGGGCACCCTGGCGGTTCGCGGTCCTCTCCGACGCCCAGTTCGTCGCCGCCGACCCGGACAGCGACCTGGTCGCCCAGGCCCGCCGTACGCTGCGGGAGATCCGGGCGGCCCGGCCGGACTTCCTGGTGGTCAACGGGGACTTCGTGGACACCGCGTACCCGGCCGACTTCGCGCTGGCGAAGCGGATCCTCGACGAGGAACTCGGCGGCGAGGTGCCCTACCACTACGTGCCGGGCAACCACGAGATCATGGGCGCGCCGATCGCCAACTTCCGGGCGGTCTTCGGCGACACCACCCGGGTCTTCGACCACCGTCCGGTACGCGGCGGCACCGCGACCCGGTTCGTCACCCTGGACACCTCCGCCGGCAGCCTGCGCGGCAGCGGATTCGGTCAGCTCCCGGCGTTGCGGGCGGCACTGGACGGGGCCGCCGCCGACCCCCGGATCGGCTCGGTGGTGGTACTGGAACACCATCCGCTGCGCGACCCGACCCCGGCCCAGGCGAGCCAGCTCGGCGACCGGAAGGAGGCGGCGCTGCTGGAACGCTGGCTCGCCGAGTTCCAGGAGCGGACCGGCAAGGGCACCCTTTTTGTCGGGTCGCACGTCGGCACCTTCGCCGCCGACCGGGTCGACGGGGTGCCGTACCTGATCAACGGCAACACCGGCAAGAACCCGTCGACCGCGCCGCACCTCGGCGGCTTCACCGGCTGGACGATGTTCGGGGTCGACCCGGTGAGCCCGGTTGAGGCGGCACAGGCCCGGCGGGACCCGGTCGCGGCCGGACCGCAGTGGGTGACCGCGCAGACCCGGGCACACGTCGACACGCTGGCGATCGCCGTACCGCCGAGCCTGCCGGTCGGGACGACCACGCCGGTGACCGCCACCCTCACCCAGCCGGCCGGTGGCCGGCAGGTGCCGGTGGCGGCCCCGGTCAGCGCCGACTGGACCGGCTCGGCGAACCTGCACGTCGGATCCCGGTCCGGGCTGCGACCCTGGCACGCCGCCTGGTTCGACCCGGCGACCGGCCGGCTGACCGGGCTGCGGTCGACCGGCACCGTCCGGCTCGCGGTCACCGTCAACGGCGTGCGGGCCGAGGGCACCGTCCGGCTCACCGGCTGAGGTGTCGGTTCGGACCCCGGTGCACGCCGGTCCGGCACGCCTCCGACCTGTGGGGTGCCGCTACAGGCCGAACAGGCGGCGCAGGCCGTGGTCGACCTTTGCGGCGAGTGTGGCCGCGATCCGCCCGTGACGGTGCCCGAACGCTGCCGGGTCGGCGAAACGAACGCGTGAAAGGTCGATGGTGCCGCCTCCGGCCAGATCACCAGGCAACGGCAGCAGGATTCCCGGAACGTCGCCGTCAGTGCGGTCGTGGATCAGGACGATCACGGGGTAGACGCGGCTGTACGCGGTCGCGCTGACCACCAGCACCCGGATGCGCCGACTGCCGAGGGCGTAGTCGTAGACATCGCCGCGAGCCGGTCCGCCGAACTGCCCTACCACTCGGCGTTGAACTCGGCGAACGCAGCAGCATCGTCGCCGGTCAACGAAGCGTGCCACGCGGCGGCTGCCGCGACAGCTCGGCGGTCCAGATATTCGCGGATCGCCTCCGCGACAACGGCGGACCGGTTGCCGCCGCCGACGGCCGTGTTGAGTTCGACGCCGAGATCGTCGTCCAACGTGATCGAAATGCTGACCGTCACGCCGCTGACACTATCACTGGTGCCTCTGTCAATGTTGGTGGCGACAATATCGATCTCCGGCTCGGCGGGTACGTCGCTGCCCCCGGGTGACGCGACTCAGAAGTCGCCCTCGGCGACCTGGAAGACGGTCAGGCCGAGGGCGCGCCACATCCTGACCACCTGCATCCGGTCGTCGAAGACCCCGACCACCCGGTAGCGGTCCCGGATCTCCCGGTCGAAGATCTCCCGTTTGACGACCGAGTCCCTGCGGGAGTCGCCGACCGCCCGCATGTGCAGGGCGAGGTACGGCACGCCGACGTGCTCGGCGAGCCAACGCTCGGTGGTGCTCCGGGCCGAGGCGTCCCGACCGGAGCAGAAGACGACGCCGTAGCCGGCGGCGTGCATCGCCCGTACCGCCGCGATCACGGCGGTGTTCGGCAGGTCCACGCCGACCCGGCTCATGTCGTACGGGCTGCGGTCGCCGAGCAGCGCGACGGTGCCGTCGATGTCGACCAGGACGATCTCCGGGGCGTCGCCGCTCGGCGGGGTGTAGACGGTGGCGGCGGCGCCCTGCTCGGCGGTCGGGACCGGCAACGGCAGGGTACGGCCGGCCAGGTAGCGCTCGTGCAGCCGACGGATCGCCTCCTCGCCGACCCGGTCCTGTTCGGGCCGTTCGGCGTCCCGGCGTACGCACTCCTCGACCGGCACGTCGGTGAAGTCGTGCACCTCGAACTCGGCCCCGAACCGGGCGGCGAGCTGCGCCCAGTCCCGCAGGGTGCGGGACCGCAGGTTGGTGTCGTCGACGCAGACGTCGACCCCGGCCCTCAGCAGCGCCTCGACCTGGGCCCGCTGCGCGACGGTCACCTGCCCCTCGGCCCACTGGGTGAAGAGCCGTTCGCCGTGCAGCATCCGGCGCAGGTCGTCCCGGTTCACCCGGACCACCGCCGGCTGCAGCTTCCGGGCGTAGGTGGTCTTGCCGGAGGCGGGCAGCCCACGGGTGGCGATCAGTCGGGTCATTCCTTCACTCACTCCTGGTCGGGGTTCGCGCTCGGCCGCCGTCGGCTGGCCGAGGGTCACTCCTGGTCGGGCTCGTGGCCGTGCGGCGTCCAGTCCGCCGACGGGCGTACCTGCTGCCAGAGCCGGGCACGGTAGTCCCGGCCGTCGAGGCGCAGGAACAGGTGGCCGGCGTCGGGGTGTCGGGCGGCGTGCGCGGCGAAGTCGCGTCGGGTCCAGCCGTCGGGCAGCCCGGCCACGATCTCACCGTACGCCTGCTCGATCTGCGCGGCGCGGGCCTCGACGGACGCGGTCAGCGCGGCCACGACGTCGCGGACCCAGGCGTGGAACTCGTCGGGCAGCGGCTCGACCAGGGCGGCGAGGTCGCCGTCGGTGACCAGCCGGTCCCAGACGGCGCGGGCGTTGAGTCCGAAGACCAGCCGGTGCAGCTGCAGGTACTCCGGATATTTGATCTTCACCCGGGTGTCGGTGTCCGGCCAGTGCACCACCAGCCCCTCCCGGCCGGGCCGGGGCGGCGCGGCGAGTGCCTCGGCCAGGGTCCGGTACGGCAGCCGTTCGACCACCGGTCCGGGCCAGTCGCCGACCGCCTCCGGTCCGTGGCTGCGGCCGGTCGCGATCTCCACCGTGCCGAGCAGCACCAGGTCGTCGAGGGCGCCGTAGTCGAGCACGATCCGGTTCGCCGGATAGACGATCTCGACGAGTACGGTCTGCCCGGGCGGCGGGGTGAAGTCCGGGTACCGGCCCTGGAGCACGGCGGTGGCGTGCCGGGCCTGGGCGGAGCCGAACGAGCCCCGGGTGGCGACGGCGTAGCCGTCACCGGCCGGGTAGACCACCCCGAGGCTGCCGTCCGCCTTGTCGGTGATCGCCGCCGCCGCGTCGAGCCGCAGCTCCGGCGCGCCCGGCTGGTCGTGGTTGAAGAACTTCCGGTACGGCCGCGCCACGACCGTCCCGGTCGGCTCGTCCACGATCAGCCCCCGGCAGACGAGTGTCTCCGGTGTCCAGTTGCCGGCGTAGACGCACGACTCGGTGTAGTTGTAGATCAGCAGCGGCAGTTCGGGGTGCCGCTGGACCCGGACGAACTTCTCGGCGATCGCCGCGTCGAGCGCGGTCGGGTCGAGAACGTCACGAAGCTGGACACCGGTCACGGCGGCGGGGCGGGTCACGGGGGTGTGCCTTCCGGCTGAGGGGGAATGCGGGAGGGGGGAGTGACGTTAACCGTCACGGATCAGCTGCGCCTCCCGATTTCGGGCCCGCCCGAACGGCATGGCAGACTGGTCAGTCGGCCACCGGTTCCGGTTCACGCCCGAGTCCGTCCCCGCCAGACACGCTTCTGAGCTGCGGGTACGGGTGTCGAGGGGCGACCCGGCGACCACTTGACGAAAGGACCACGGCGACATGAAGCCGAACATCCACCCCGAGTACGTCACCACCGAGGTCACCTGCTCGTGCGGTAACACGTTCACGACCCGCAGCACCGCCAAGGGCGGCGCGATCCACGTGGAGACCTGCAGCGCCTGCCACCCGTTCTACACGGGCAAGCAGCGTGTGCTGGACACCGCCGGCCGGGTCGCGAAGTTCCAGCAGAAGTACGCCAAGGTTCAGGCCAAGAAGGCCAAGTAGCTGCGTCGACGGCGCCCGTCTCCGGTACCGACCGGGGGCGGGCGCCGTGTCGTGCGCCACGGACCGGGCGGAGCAGTCGAGTAGAGGAGATGCGGGCATGAGTGCTGGTGGTGACCGGCTGGCCGGTCTCCTCGACGAGTACACCGAGCTGGAGCGGCGGCTAGCCGACCCGGGGCTGCACGCCGACCAGGCGACCGCCCGGCGGGTCGGCCGGCGTTTCGCCGAACTCGCCCCGGTCCACAAGGCCGCCGGTGATCTGGAGCAGGCCCGCGCCGACCTGACCGCCGCCCGGGAACTCGCCGCCGAGGATCCCGCGTTCGCGGCCGAGGCGGAGTCGATCGCCGAGACCCTGCCCGGGCTGGAGGCCCGGCTCGCCGAGCTGCTGATCCCGCGTGACCCGCACGACGCCAAGGACGTCATCGTGGAGATCAAGGCGGGGGAGGGCGGCGAGGAGTCGGCGCTCTTCGCCGGCGACCTGCTCCGGATGTACCTGCGGTACGCCGAGCGGCAGGGCTGGGTCACCGAGGTGATCGACGCCCAGGACTCCGACCTCGGCGGGGTGAAGGACGTCTCGCTGGCGGTCAAGACGAAGGGCGTACCGGAGGGCGGCAACGGCGTCTGGTCCCGGCTCAAGTGGGAGGGCGGGGTGCACCGGGTGCAGCGGGTTCCGGTGACCGAGTCCCAGGGGCGGATCCACACCAGCGCGGCCGGCGTCCTGGTGCTGCCGGAGGCCGAGGAGGTCGACGTCACCATCGACCCGAACGAGCTGCGGATCGACGTGTTCCGCTCGTCCGGCCCGGGCGGCCAGTCGGTGAACACCACCGACTCGGCGGTGCGGATCACCCACCTGCCGACCGGGATCGTGGTCTCCTGCCAGAACGAGAAGAGCCAGCTGCAAAACCGGGAACAGGCGATGCGGATCCTCCGGGCCCGGCTGCTCGCCAACGCCCAGGAGCAGGCCGACGCGGCGGCCTCGGACGCCCGCCGCTCCCAGGTCCGGACCGTCGACCGCTCGGAGCGGATCCGGACGTACAACTTCCCGCAGAACCGGATCACCGACCACCGGATCGGCTTCACCGCGTACAACCTGGACCTGGTGCTCGCCGGCGAGCTGGACGGCGTACTCGACGCGCTGGCCGAGGCGGACCGGGCGGCCCGACTGGCCGGCGAGACCGAACTCTCCCGTCGCTGATCCGACGCGCTTCAGCAGGCGGCGGCCCGTCTGGTAGGTGGCGGCCCGTCTGGTAGGTGGCGGCCCGTCTGGTAGGTGGCGGCCCGTCTGGTAGGTGGCGGCGCGGCGCGTTCAGCAGGCGGCGGCGCGGGCCTCCGCCTTGGCGCTGAGCATCCGCCGGTCGGCGACGTCGAACGCGGCGCTGAACGGGTCACGCGTGCCGACCCCGGCGGTCTGCACCTCGGCGAAACCGACACTCACCCCGACCGGTGTCCCGGGGACGATCGACTCCCAGTCCTCGGACCGGATCGCCGTACTGATCCGCCGGCCGACCTCGGCGGCCTCGGTCATCCCGGCGCCGGGCAGCACCACCACGAACTCGTCGCCGCCGTAGCGGGCCACGAAGTCGCCCCGGCGCATCACCCGGTTGATCACGCCGGCGACCCGTTGCAGCACCAGGTCGCCGGAGTGGTGCCCGTGCGCGGTGTTGACCGCCTTGAAGCCGTCCAGGTCGCAGACGCCGATGACGGCCCGCTCGCCCCGGCCCACCATGCCGGCCACGTACCGTTCGAGGCGGCGCCGGTTCGGCAGCCCGGTCAGCGGGTCGGTCAGCGCCTCGCCCTCGTACCGGGCGGCGGCCCGGCGCATCTCCTCGTGCTCGATCCGCGCTGCGATGCCGTCGACGTAGACGTCCCGGAGCCGGTCGTTGCGCCGGGTCGCCAGCCGGAAGGCGTACCGGTCGGCCCGGTGGGCGGCCGCGTGGTCGCCGGCCCGGGCGTGGGCCAGACTGCGGAGCCGGGCGTGTTCGGCCGAGCCGAGCGTCTCGGCGGAGACGTTGACCACGTCGAGCCGGGCCAGCGCCTGGGCCGACCGGCCGGCCGCGATCGCCAGGCAGGCCTCGCCGAGCTGCCGCATGTCCCGGGTACGCGCGCTGTCCCCGCCGTTGGCGAGCAGCCACGCCGGGTCGAGTTCCGGTCGGCTCGGCGGCTCGACCGGTGCGCCGAGGGCGGCCCGCCGGACCAGCGCGTAGCCGTACGCGGCCCGGCTGCTCGGCCGCAGCCGACCGGCGGTGCCGGAGCCGACGAACCGCTCCAGGTCGGCGCCGATGTCCCGGAGCACCCGCAGGCAGCCGTCGCTGTCGCCGTGGTGGTCGAGCGCGACGGCGTTGCGCAGCCGGATGCCGGGGGCGGCGAAGGTCTCCTCCGGGATGCCGGCGGCCAGACCCAGGGTGCGGGCCCGTTCGATCGCCCCGAGGGCGTAGCCGTGGAAACTCAGGTAGGAGTACGCCATCGCCAGGTCGTGCCAGCCCCAGGCGGTGTCCCGGTCCGGCTCGTCGACCGCGCTGAGCGCCCGGGCGCCCTGCACCAGGTGGCTGACGCAGCGGTCCAGCGCGCCCTGGTCGTGCGCGGCGAGCGCGGCGAGGGCGTGCAGGTGTCCGTGCAGGTACGGCTCGGTGACGTCCCGTACCGCGTCGAAGGCCCGTTCGACGGCGCTGGTGTACTCGGCGGTCCGGCCCAGGTTCAGGACCGCGGAGAGCCGCTGGACCAGCGCGTCGGCCCGGGCGTACGGATCGGTGGTGCTGCCGAGGACACGATCGAAGGCCACGCACGCCTCGGCGGAGCGACTGCTCTCCACCAGGGCACGGCCCTGCCGCAACGCCTCGGCCTGGTCGCCGACCCGGTCGAGCCAACCCACGCGGAACCTCCATCGGTCCAGCAGACCCGTCGGCCCGGCTGGACCCCGATGTCCAGGGGTGCCCGACCGGTCCGAGTAGCGGCGTCGGGACGGGGTGGCGCCACGGTCGTCCGGGAGCGGTACGCGGTGTTCCAGACGCGGAAACACACCCGGAACGAGATGATCCCCGGCCGACGTTTCATGATTATGTCGTGACCCACATTCCCCGGCATCCTCAGGAAGCGACGGATTGGACGCCGCCGTCCGTCGCGATCTCCGACGCGGCGTCCGCGCTGGCCGGTGCCGGGGTCGAGCCGGCCCGCGTCGAGGCCGAGCTGTTGGTCGGGTACGTCCTCGGCGTGTCGCGGGCCGCGCTGGTGCTGGCCGACCCGCTCTCCCCGGACCAGTCGCGGCGGCTGCGGGAGCTGGTGGCCCGACGGGTACGCCGGGAGCCGCTGCAGTACCTGCTCGGTACGGCGGCGTTCCGCTACCTGGAGCTGGCGGTCGGGCCGGGGGTCTTCGTGCCGCGTCCGGAGACCGAACTGCTCGCCGGGTGGGGGGTGGAGCAGGCTGCGGCTCTGCTTCCCTCGGACGGGCCTGGGGGGCGGGGCGGCCCGTCCCGCTCTGGGCGGTCAGGCTTGATCCCGTCGCGGGTCGGGCCGCCCCGCCCCGGGACGCCAGCATCCGGGGCGGCTGGGCCGGTGGTGGTTGATCTGTGCAGCGGGTCGGGGGCGGTCGCGCTCGCGGTCGCCCAGGAGGTGCCCGGGGCTCGGGTGATCGCGGTGGAACGGTCCCCGGCCGCGCTGACCTGGCTGAACCGCAACGCCGACGACCGGGCCCGGGCCGGTGACCCGCCGATCGGGGTGGTCGAGGGGGATGTCGCCGATCCGGAACTGCTGCCCGAGCTGACCGGCCGGGTGGACGTCCTGCTCTGCAATCCGCCGTACGTCCCGGACGGGACCGTGGTGGGGCCGGAGGTCGCCGGACACGACCCGGCCGAGGCGGTCTTCGGCGGCCCGGACGGGCTGGCGGTGATCCGGCAGGTGGTGGCCGCCGCCGCCCGGCTGCTGCGCCCAGGGGGCACGCTCGGCATCGAGCACGACGACACCCACGGCGCGGCGGTTCCGGCCCTGTTGTCCGCCGATGGCCGGTTCATCGACGTTGTTGATCATGTCGATCTGGTGGGTCGACCCCGGTACGTCACCGCACGGCGGGACGGAGCTGGTCCGGGACCGGACCGCACCCGTGACACGGTGGGCGGCGCGGCGTGGCAGACTGGCTCACCGTGATGCTCTACGACTGCCGGTCGGTGGCGGACCGGGACCGAGGCATCGCCGCGGCGATCGAGGCGGTCAAGAACGGCGAGCTGGTCGTGTTGCCGACCGACACGGTCTATGGAATCGGTGCGGACGCCTTCACTCCGTACGCGGTCAAGGCGTTGCTGAACGCCAAGGGCCGGGACCGGCAGCATCCGCCGCCGGTGCTGGTCGGCTCCCGGCGCACCCTCGACGGGCTGGTCTTCATGCTGCCGCCCGCCGCCCGGGAACTGGCCGACGCGTTCTGGCCGGGGGCGCTGACCATCGTGGTCGAGCACTCGCCGAGCCTGCAGTGGGACATCGGCGAGACGAACGGCACGGTCGCGGTCCGGATGCCGCTGCACCCGGTCGCCCTGGAGGTGCTCCGCGAGACCGGCCCGATGGCGGTCTCGTCGGCGAACAAGACCGGGCAGCCGCCGGCGGTCACCGCCGAGGAGGCGCGGGAGCAGCTCGGCTACTCGGTGCGGGCCTACCTGGAGGCCGGGCCGTGCCCGGACCCGGTGCCGAGCACCATCGTCGACGTGACCGGCGAGGTGCCGCGGATCCTCCGGCAGGGCGCGATCCCGCTGGAGAAGCTCCGGGACGTGGTGCCGGACATCGAGGGCGCGGACTGATGCCGCCGTTCACCGTCCTGCACGTCTGCATGGGCAACATCTGCCGCTCGCCGATGGCGGAGCGGCTGCTCGCCCTCGCCGTACGGGAGCGGCTGGCCCGGCGGGTCGGTGCCGGCGGCGGTACACCGGTCGACGCCACCCTGGCGGACCACCTGGTGCACAGCCACAGCGCCGGTACCGGCGGCTGGCACGCCGGTGAGGAGATGAACCCGCCGGCTGCCCGGCAGGTCCGGGCCCGGGGCGGCGACGTCGAGGACTTCGGCGCCCGCAAGCTCCGCTCCGAGCACATCGACGCGGCCGACCTGGTCCTCACCGCCACCGCCGACCAGCAGGAGTACGTGGTGGCGTTGCGCCCGGACGCGGCCGGCCGGACGTTCGTGCTGGGCGAGTTCGGCCGACTGCTGGCCGGGGTCGACGCCGGTACGCTGCCGCCGGCCGGGGACACCCCGGACGAGGTGTACGCCCGCGGCGTCGCCCTGGTCGAGGCGGTCAACGCCGCCCGCAGCCACGCCTCACCGCTGCCGGCCGACGATCTCGACGACCCGTGGGGTCGGGGCGAGCAGTGCTTCAGCCGGGTGGCGGACGAGATCGAGGAGACCGTCCAGCCGCTGGCCGCCGTACTCCTGCCCTGAGGCTCCGTACGCCGGGGGAGCTGCCGTCGGCGTCTGCGGGACCGTCGCCTTGCTGCCGCGTTCTAGCGTGACCGGATGACGGCATCCCGGGCGGCACCGCCGTCGGGCTGAGTCGTCCGTTGACGTTCCTGTTCGCGGTGGCGGCGGGAGTCGCGATCAGCAACCTGTACTGGGCGCAGCCGCTGCTCGGCCTCATCGCTGGCGACTTGCGCACCAACCACCGCGACGGCCGGCTGGCTGGTCACCGCCACCCAGGTCGGGTACGCCGCCGGATCCGCCGCCGCGGCCGTACTCTGGGCGGCGGGCGGCTCGACGGCGGTTACGAGCGCGGGAGCCGCGCTGTGCTGCGTCGCGCTCACCCTGTGGGCTCTGGGGCGTCGGGGTCCGCTGATCCCCTTCGCCGTGCGGACGGCGATCTGAGGACCGCTGTGTGGCCATGACGGACGAGCCGGGCTCAACGAGGACGGCCATGACTGGCCCACCTAACGATCTTGCTTGCGTTGAGTATGTGTCGGCTGCAGCCTTCGGCGTTGCCATCCGCACTACACGCATCTGCCGAGTGGAGTGCGTCTGATCATGCTGGCCCCCCGGCGTCGGGAACCGCTGGTTGCCGACGATCGAGTAGCTAGTCTGAACTACTTCAGATAAACTTGTCGCGTGGCAGTGCAGACCTTCCCATACAGCTCATTTCTCCGCGGACCCTCACAGGTCCTTCCGTCGCTGACTGACGCGGACGTCATCCTTGAACGCCGTGATGAGGAGAACCTGGTCCTCACCCGGATGGAGCGGTTCGAAGCCGTCGCGACCGGGCTTCGGATCGCGGCGCGGTCGCTGGCGATCCTCGCTCGACGCCACCGCGACCTCGCTGAGGAGGCTCTCGCTGAAGAACTGCCCTGGCTGTCCTGGCTGCCGGCCGAGGAGCGGCTCACCTGCGTCCGTGAACTCCTCGCGGATCTTGTCGCCGGGGCCGACACCGGCCTGCTGACGCCGTTCGCGCGAAACCTCGCTTCCTGGCGGTCCACCGCCGAAGCCTGGTCCGACCCGCGCCTGGCCCGCGAACTTCAAGGGCCCTTCGACGGCGACGGCCCCGTCATCGACCGCCCCGTCGAGGACGCCGCGTGACCGGACGGGGCGCCGAGATCCCACGACCGAAACCATGGACGGTCCGCGCCGCCGATCGTCAGGCATACCAGGGGTGGCAGCGCCTGCTGACCGTCATACCCGGCAACCTTGACCGGGCATGGGTCGCGTTGACCAGTGACCCCCGCCAGATCGATCAGCGCCAGCACCCGTTGAAAGGCGCGCTCGGGTTCGTCAAGGTCGGCGGGGCGACACTTGAGTAGTGGCAGTACGAGGTTACCGGAGGCGGTCGGATCTGGTACGCCATCAACGACGACACTCGGACCCTGTGGATCACCCGAGCCGGTACCGGTCACCCGAAGCAGACCGACACCCACCGACGTTGACGACATCGTTCTGGTCGGCCGCCGCATCCCCCGCCCACCAACGCGCTGCTATCGATAACCAGGTAGCCGGCCGAGTCCCGGACGCAAAGCCGCCATCGAAGCACTCATCGCCAAAGTCCAACTCGCCGACCAGGCGTTGGTCACCCGTCGCAGCGCCGCCAGACTGATCCGGATCCGCGAACAGCACCGGCGGCTGCGGCCCGATCACCCGACCGTCACTCGTGGATCATGAGGGCCAGGGCGGTGGCCCCCTGCTGCCGATCCTCCGCCAACATCGACGCTGTCCTCGGTTCTCGCACCACCACGATCGGCGTGCGACGCTTCGTCCCCGACATGCTCAGAACAACGAAGGCCCCGGCCGTACGGGAACGAGACCCGCCGCCGACGCCGCCAACCACACCAACTCGCAGGGCTTCCTCTCGGCGAGGATGCACTGTCATGCTTGATATGCAGGTAATCGTCGTTGGTCAGTTGGGCGGAGGCGTGGTCGTCGTTCAGCTGGGACGCCGGGCTGAGGGCGGTCGTCCGACAGCGGGGTCAAGCGCGTCGCGAACACGCTGGCCGAGGTGCGCGTCGGGAACGTCAAAGGTAACCGACGTCCGTCGAGGCGGACGCGACGTGCACCCGATAGCCCCAGTGCTGCAGAACCTGGACGACCTTTGTGGCACCGGCCGGGTTGGCGGAGTGGACGTGGATGACGCCGATGTCGAACCGGCGATCCTCGAAGGCTGCCCGTTCCAACACCTCCACGACCGGCCAGATCGTGTCGTCCCCACCCAGGTCGTGGTCCAGCCACAACTCGTCCAGCCGCCGATCCCGGTACTGGTCGAGGAGTTGGACCCCGGCCGCACTGGTACGGGCCACCTCCGCACGGCGGCCGTCCACGAAGCAACGGAGGTCGTCAACCAGGATGATCCTGGTCTCGCTGGCATCCATTCGGAGATGATGACTGGTTCCGTCGTGACTCGGCGTCCGGATTATTTGCCGGCCCCGGGGCGTGGCGCCGTTCCGTCACCCGACGAACCGCCTGCGCTCCCGGTCGGGTCCGTCATCCCCGTCCCGGGCGGGGGACGGGTCGGGTAGCCGGCGGCGATGCGGCGGGCGAGGGCGCCGACGATCAGGCGGCGTTCGGGTACCCAGCCGAGGAACCGGGCATGCAGGGCGGCCGGGTCCGGCCCCGGGTTCGGGTGAAGCTTGTAAAGATCCTCGGTCGCCTCGTAGAGACAGATCCCGAGGTAGACGAAGAGCGCCAGCGGGTCGAGGCGGAACTGTGCCGGTAGCAGGGTCCTGGCCGTCCGGCACGGCCACTCGTCGTGGCAGGCGCGGCACGTCCACCGGGGGCGCTGCGGCACGTGTTCCCGGTCGGGGTCGTCGAGTCGCCTCAGGTTCCGCATCACGACCACACCCATCTCAGCGTGTGTTGCCGGCGGCGGTGCGGCTGTGGGCGCCGGCTCGGGCCTGTTGGGCCGGGGTGAGCCGGCCGGCCCGCCCGACCCGGTGGCCGAAGCCGGTCGGCCCGTCCCACGCCGGCCGCTGGTTGCGCCCGGAGATCACGGTCGGGACGTTCCACACCACTCGCTGATTGCGCGATCGTTTCGGTGTCGGATCGGGATTGAACGGCATTGGTACGACGGGTACCGCGTCCGGACATGCCCAGCGGAATCCGCACCAGCAGTACCGCCAGAGTCGGCGCCAGTCCCTCCGGTGTTCTTTCACAATGCGACCGCCTCTCGGAAGCTCCTGAATGTGTGGAGGCGGGGACCGCCGCGCCCGCCACCGGCGTCACCGGGGGGGTGGTGACGCTGGTACGGACCTTGCCGGTGGGCGGCCCCCGCCGACGGAGTACGACCCACGGGGAAACGCGAGGGGGACGATTCTCCCGGCGGGTTGGGCCTTGGCAACTCCGTCGATATCCACTCTGGATCCGTCTCGCCATCAACGGAACAATCTCGATGGGGGCAGGGAAGCCGTAGGCACGCCGAGGTAAATGACCATGAGGGCCGGAGTGATTTGGGGGATGTGAAGACCTATGTCTGCGAGTCAATATCTGATAAAGGAGCTTCGCTGGGCGCGGGAGACTCTCGGGCTGACCCAGGAGGCGTGGGGCGAGCGGATCCACTTCTCCGCCAAGCACGTCGGCGCGGTGGAGCGCGGTGAGCGGCCCGCACTGCTGGGCTATCTGACGGCGGTGGACCGCGCGTTCGGGACCGCGCTGATGGAGTTCTACCGGCTGTTCGTGACGGGAGAACACGTCCCGGTCTGGTACCGACCGTTTGTCGAGTACGAGGGTCGGGCGACCCTGCTCCGGGTCTATCACCCGCTGCTGGTCCCGGGGATCCTGCAGACCGAGGCGTACGCCCGGGCCGTCCTGACGGGATACCGCTTCCAACCGGACATCGTGGAGGGCATGCTGGCGACCCGGCTGGGCCGGCAGGAGATCCTGCGCCGCCGGCCCGACCCGTGCCAGTTGGTGGCGGTGCTGGACGAGGGGGTGTTGCACCGCCGGGTCGGCGACGCCGAGGTGATGCGTGACCAACTCAAGGCTCTGGTGGCAGCCTGCGAGCAGCCCAACGTGCGGGTGCAGGTGGTGCCGTTCGACGCCGGTGCCTATGTGGGGCTCGATGGCCCGCTGGCGATCGCGAGCGTGGACGGCCGGTCGGTCGGCTTCCTGGAGGGGTACCTGAAGGGCCGGGTGGTGGAGAGCCCGGACGCGGCTACGGATCTGGAAGGCGCCTGGGAGGCGATCCGGGACTACGCTCTGCCCAGTCACCAGAGCCTGGAAATGATCACGAGGGCGGCGGAGAGATGGACCTGAACACCACCCCGAACTGGCGCAAGTCGTCGCGTAGCGACAGTGGATCCTGCGTGGAGGTGGCGGACAACCTGGCCGGTGTGGTGCTGGTGCGGGACACCAAGGATCGGGACGGCGGGACGTTGAGCTTCGGCCCGGCCGCATGGCGGGCGTTCGTCAACCTGGCCAAGGCGCAGCGCTGACGTTGCCGGCCACCCGCCCCGGCCGTCTGTTGTCGTCCGGGGGGCCGACTCGGCGCATCGGGGCTCGGGGACGCATGGTAAGCGGTGAGCTGTCATGTACGGGGCGCCGCCGAGTCCCCGGACCCGATGATGATCTGAGCACTATGGCCCTTACCCGGGCGGGTTAGGGTCCGTAGCGCTCAGATCAACAACAGCGGAGCTGGCGTGGTGCTGATCCGGGACACCAGGGACCGGGATGGCGGGACCGACCCGCCACCATCTTGTCCGTCACCGGGCCAGTGAATCTCGGTACGCACCTGTGGCGTTCGCCCCCGGGCATGGTCGATGGCAACCGTCCACCACCAGCCGATGTGCCAGGTGATCCACCCGATCGTCGGGACGGGGATCGGGCCAGGTTCGACGTCCGCCCAGTCCGGTCCAGCCGCCGTCGGCGCCGGGACGCACGGCCCAGCAGTGCGGGGCGGGCTCCCACCGGAAGTCTGTCGGCTCCAGCCGTTCCAGGTGGTACTCGAACAGCGACCAGGTCAGATCGAACTGCCAACACGCAGCAGGTCGCGACGGGAAACAGACACTCGGCGACCTCGCCACACCCGAATGTGCCGGACCGAGTGGATTTCTTCATCGGCCGGGCCCTGTCTGTCAGGGTGAGTTGAGGCCAGCGGCTCATAGCAAGTCCGTCGGACAGGGCGAGTTCAGGATCGAGAAGCGTTGAATACTGTTGTTGGCGTGGTGACGGCCCAGGATGGGGTCATGAGT